>JBGVOD010000014.1:0-22651 GCA_045126215.1 Lachnospiraceae bacterium
TTCGTGAACAGATAAAAATATTGTAATAATGTTTTGACAAGAAAATGAAAGATATGTAAGATATAAAGAAAAAAGTTAAAATCTAGATATCTAAGGGATTCCCTGATTACTCCTAACTGACAGTAAATTTACTCTATCTTATTTAATAAAAAATAATTGCATTTAATATAGTATTATGTTACTATTAAAACTAGATTGGAAACGATACCGAAAACGATTCCGAATGAATTTGTAAAAAAATTGAAAGTCGAGGAAAATATATGAGAGCAAGCGGCGTTTTAATGCCAATTTCAAGTTTGCCATCAGAGTATGGCATTGGTTGTTTTGATGAATGTGCATATGAATTTGTAGATGCACTTGAGAAGGCTGGACAGAAGTACTGGCAGATTTTGCCTTTAGGTCATACAAGCTATGGTGATTCTCCATATCAGTCATTCTCAACATTCGCAGGAAATCCATATTTTGTTTCTATTAAAGATTTGATCAAAAAAGGATATATCACAAAAGAAGAATGTGATTCATATGATTTGGTTGGACATGAAGAGTATGTTGATTATGAAAAACTTTACAATGGACGATATGAAATCTATAGAAAAGCATTCAAGAATAGTGACATTACATCAGATTCTGAGTATATAAAGTTTGTTAAGGAAAATGAATCTTGGCTTGAAGATTATGCATTGTTTATGGCTGTTAAGTCTAAATATGATGGAAAGAGCTTTATTGAATGGGATGATGACATCAAGCTTAGAAAGCCTGAAGCATTAAAGAAATATAAGAAAGAATTAAAAGACGAAATAGATTTCTACTGTTTCTTACAGTATGAATTCTATACACAGTGGATGGAGCTTAAGTCTTATGCAAATGAAAAAGGCATCAAAATAATAGGAGATATTCCAATTTATGTTGCATATGACAGTTCAGATGTATGGAAGAATCCAGAACTTTTCTTACTTGATAGTGATTTGAAACCAATTAAAGTAGCAGGATGCCCACCAGATGCGTTTAGCGAAGATGGTCAGTTATGGGGAAATCCACTTTATACATGGGATTACCATAAGGAAACAGGATATAAGTGGTGGATTGAAAGAATAGGAAAGTGTTCAGCATTATATGATATGGTTCGTATAGATCACTTTAGAGGATTTGATGAATATTACACAATCCCATTTGGTCACAAAAATGCTAAAAAGGGATGCTGGGTAAAGGGACCTGGTATTGATTTATTTGATGCACTTGGAAAAGAATTTGGCGATATGAATATTATCGCGGAAGACTTAGGATTCCTTACAGATTCAGTTAGAGATTTATTAAAAGCAACAGGATATCCTGGAATGAAGATTCTTCAGTTCGCTTTTGGTGAGGACAATGAAGATAGTGAATATCTTCCACATAATTACCCTACAAACTGTGTAGTATATACAGGTACACACGATAATGACTCAATCAAGGGATGGCTTTCAACAGTCACAAAGGAAGAGGATAAGAGAGGCATTATTGAATATCTTGGTCTTAATGCAGATGTAACAGATAATTTAGAAGATATAGAAGATATAAGTTGGAAGTTCATTGTTGCATGTATGACAAGTGTTGCAGACTATTGTATTATTCCAATGCAGGATATATTAGGACTTTCAACTGAGGCAAGAATGAATGTACCATCAACAGTTGGACTAAACTGGAAGTGGAGAATTAAAAAGGGCGCATTTAACGAGGAAATAATTAGTAGATTAGATTATCTTACACGTATTAGTGGTAGAAAGTAAAGTTTTGCAACGGCGCCAATAGGCGTCGTTGAACTATGTTTTTGGGTTTTATAAGAGAAGGTTTTTATGGAGAAGTATACTATTAAAGACATAGCAAGAGAGTGCGGGGTAGGTGTAAGCACAGTTTCTAGAGCTATAAACAATCATCCGGATATCAATCCTGTTACAAAGAAATTGATAATGGATAAAATTGAAGAAAAAAAATATGTGCCTAATAATAGTGCAAGAAATCTGAAGAAAACAGAAACAAATACAATTGTTGTATTAATCAAAGGAATTGCAAATCCTATATTTCATCAGATGCTTGATATTATACAAAGTGAAATTTTATCAAAGGATTATGCTTTTGTATTAAAAAAAGTTGGGTTTGATGAGGACGAGACAGTTGTTGCTTCTGAAATCATAAGGGAGCAGAAGATAAAAGGAGTAGTATTTTTAGGTGGTATATTTACACATACAGAAGAAAGACTTAAGGCGTTAAGTGTTCCATATGTACTTAGTACAATATCTCCAAATACATCAATTGATGGAAATGTATATTCAGCCATTTCTGTGGATGATGTTAAAGAGAGTAGCAGAATGACAGAATATCTTATCTCTCTTAATCACAAGAAGATTGCAATATTGTTGGCAAAGAAGGAAGATGTGGGTGTTGGATACCTTAGAAATAAGGGATTTGTCGAAACAATGAAGGCACATGGATTACCTGTGGATAAGAAATTGCTTATGTATTCTGAGGGATATGGTGATTTATTCTCTATGGATAATGGATATAAGCTTACAAAAAAACTGATTGCATCTAAAGCGAAGTTTACCGCAATATTTGCAATATCAGACAGAATGGCTATAGGTGCCATAAAAGCATTAACAGAAGAAGGCTATAGAGTACCGGAGGATGTAAGTGTAGCCGGATTTGATGGACTTGATATTGCACATTACTACAATCCATCAATTACAACAATTAAGCAGCCTTTCGAGGATATGGCAAAAGAAACTATAGGTCAGTTATTTAAATTGATAAAAGGTTCAGGTGGAAACAAACATATGATATTTGAGGGTACAATTGTAGAAGGTGAGTCTACCAGAGCTATATAAAATATAAAAGTCATAGTAAATGTTATATTTTACTATGACTTTTTGTAGAAAAATCCGATATGCGAAATTGAGCAGAAATTTGTATAATAGGTTAAAGTAACTTTACAATTTATGGAATAGGAGATTCATGTATGGAGATTACCAAACTTTATAAAGGTGGCCTTGTGCTTGAAGGTGGAGGAATGAGAGGGTCATATACAGCGGGGGTATTAGATTTTTTTATTGACAAAGACTTATATTTTGAGAATTGTTACGCTGTGTCAGCAGGTGCATGTAATTGTTGCAATTATTTATCAAAACAGCGAGGAAGATCATATGAGATAAATACAAAATATGCTCATGATAAAAGATATGCAGGGATTCAAAGCTATCTTAGTACAGGTAATTATTTTAATTATGATTTTACAATGGATGAGCTTCCTAATAAACTTCTTCCATATGACTATATTGAATTTCAGCGTACAAATGCAAATTTTTATGCTGTAGCAACTAATATTAGAACCGGATTGCCGGAATATCTTAAAGTTGAAAATATTAAGGAACAGTTAGATTATGTATGGGCAAGCAGTTCACTGCCACTTATGGCTAAAAGTGTTTCACTCAATGGTGAAGAGTATCTTGATGGGGGAATAAGTGATTCAATACCTGTCAGAAAGGCTATTGATGATGGAAACAAGAAAGTAGTAATAGTACTTACACGAGACATATATTATAGAAAAAAGCCAAACAAACTTGGGCAAATGATGAAGATGGTATATCATAAATATCCAAAGCTTGTTGCAGCTATGGCAAAGCGTCATATTGGATACAACAAAACATTAAAGCTTATTAGAAAACTTGAAAGGAATGGTCAGATTTTTGTTATCAGACCAACAAAAGAAATAACAGTTGGAAGACTGGAAACAGATGCTGAAAAACTTAAAGAACTCTATGAAGCAGGATATAATGATGCTAAAAATGCATACGAAGGATTAAAAAAATATTTAGAAATAAGTTAAAACAGAAATAAATTAAAAAATATTTATAATTAAATAAAAAATTGAAATAAATTAAAAATTACTTAGAAATATAAGACATAATGGAGGAACAATTATGAAATTTACAAAAATGCAGGGATGTGGAAATGATTATATATATGTTAACTGTTTTGAAGAAACAGTCAATGATCCATCAAAAGTGTCAATAAAAGTTAGTGACAGACATTTTGGTATTGGCTCAGATGGGCTTATTATGATTATGCCGTCTGAAGTAGCAGATTTTAGAATGAGAATGTTTAATGCAGATGGTTCAGAAGGAAAAATGTGTGGAAATGGTATCAGATGCGTGGGAAAATACGTTTACGATAATGGATTAACAGACAAGACAGATATTTCAGTTGAAACCCTGTCGGGCATTAAATATCTGAATTTTACAGTAGAAGATGGAAAGGTTAAAAGTGTAAGAGTAGATATGGGAGCACCTATAATCGAAGCAAAACTTGTTCCAGCAGTATCTCCTTCAAACAGTGAAAGAATAATTGATGAAAAAATCCTTGTAAATGGAAAGGAATATAATGCAACATGTGTATCAATGGGAAATCCACACTGCATAATATATGTAGAAGATACAAAAAGTATTAATCTTGAAGAAATTGGACCATATTTTGAAAAACACACTATGTTTCCTGAAAAAGTAAATACAGAATTTATTAAAGTTATATCACGTAGCGAAGTTGATATGCGAGTTTGGGAACGTGGTTCAGGTGAAACATTTGCATGCGGAACTGGTGCATGTGCAAGTGTTGTAGCCAGTGTTTTAAATGGTCTTACAGATAACAAAGTATTAGTACATTTACTTGGTGGAGATTTGGTGATTGAGTATGATACTTTAAAAAATACAGTATTTATGACTGGTCCGGCAGAAATCGTTTGTACTGGTGAGATTGATATAGCATAAAATGAAAGGTAATGTATGAAATTATTAGATTTATTAACAGAATTAGAGTATGAAGTTTTACAAGGTGAACTTGACAGAGATGTAGAAAAACTCATTTTTGATTCAAGAAAAGCAGACAAAGGAGATATTTTTGTATGCATTAGTGGTGCCGTAAGAGATGCACATGATTTTGTAGTTGATGTGGCAATCAAAGGTGTTTCGGCGATTGTTGTTGAAAAAGATGTAGATTTATCCAATATTAGAAATGTTACAGTAATAAAGGTAAAAGATACGAGGTATGCACTGGCATGTCTCGCAGCGGCATATTTTGATCATCCTGCAAGAAAACTTATTACTATTGGTGTTACAGGTACCAAGGGAAAGACAACAACAACATATATGATTCAGGCTATTCTTGAACAGATTGGAATGAAAACAGGACTTATAGGAACAGTTGAGACAATTATTGGAGATGAGAGAATACCAAGCTGTAATACAACGCCAGAGTCATATGTTCTTCAAGAAACCTTTGCAAAAATGGTAGAAGCAGGGTGTAAATGCGTTGTAATGGAAGTATCATCACAAGGACTTATGCTTCATAGAGTTTCTGGATTTACATTTGACTATGGAATGTTTACGAATCTTTCAAAGGATCATATAGGACCAAATGAACATAGAGATTTTGAACACTATTTGAGCTGTAAGGCTATGTTGTTTAAGAATTGTGAACATGGAATATTTAATATTGATGATCCTCATGCCAAAGAGGTAATGAAAGATGCAACATGTGATATAGAGACACTTGCTATTAATACAGAAGCAGATTATATGGCGAAAAATATTAAATTATTTACAAAACCAGGATGTCTTGGTATTTCATATGATCTTAGTGGAAAGTTGAATATACCTGTTGAAATTGATATACCGGGCAGATTTAGTGTTTATAATTCACTTATGGCAATAGCACTATGTCTTCATTTTACAAAAGATATAAAGACCATTGAAAATGTATTGTCTAATGTGAAAGTAAAGGGAAGGGTTGAGATTATTCCTGTTTCTGATAAATACACATTAATGATTGATTATGCCCATAATGCAATGGCTCTTGAAAGTCTGCTTACAACATTAAGAGAATATAATCCAGGTAGAATAGTTACACTCTTTGGATGTGGAGGAAATAGAGACAGAAATAGAAGGTTTGAAATGGGCGAGGTTTCATCTAAATTATCAGATTTATCAGTAATAACATCTGATAATCCACGTTTTGAAGAACCGGAGGCTATTATTGAAGATATTATTACAGGTGTAAAGAAGGCAGATGGTGAATATGTCACTATACCGGATAGAAAAGAGGCAATAAAATATGTTATCAAGAATGGAAAACAGGGAGACATAATTGTATTAGCTGGTAAAGGCCACGAGGACTATCAGGAGATAAAAGGCGTTAAATACCCAATGGACGAAAGAATTCTCATTCAAGAGGTAATGCAGGAACTTGGTATGAAATAAAAAAGTTTACATCTAATATGATTTAGTGATATTATCATATCGTCGGTTAAATATTAGCCTAATGATAGAGTAACAAAGAAAGGAAATATATACTTATGTGTGGAATTGCTGGATTTACAGGAAAAGTAGATGGCGATAAAAATGAAATACTTAAAAGAATGACTGACAGAATCGCTCATAGAGGTCCAGACCAGGAGGGTGTATTCATAGATGATGAAGTTGCCTTGGGATTTAGACGACTTAGTATTATAGATCTTGACCATGGTTCACAGCCAATGTTTAATGAAACAAAAGATATTGCAATTGTATTTAATGGAGAAATATATAACCATCTTGAAATAAGAGAGGAACTCATAAAGAAGGGCCATGTGTTTGCAAATAATGCTGATACAGAGGTATTAGTGCATGGATACGAAGAATATGGTGTGGAACTTTTAGATAAGCTTCGTGGTATGTTTGCATTTATGATATATGATTCAAAGAAAAAGATGATGTTTGGTGCCAGAGATTTTTTTGGCATAAAACCATTCTATTATGCAAATACAGGAGAAAATCTTATTTTCGGTTCTGAGATAAAGAGTATTTTGGAATTTCCTGGAATAGAAAAGAAGGTTAATGAAGAAGCATTGGAACAGTATTTAAGTTTCCAATATTCAGTTCTTCCAGAGACATTTTTTAAAGGTATTTTCAAGTTGCCGGCAGGACACTATATGATTTACAAAGATGGTCAGGTTGATATACACAGATATTTTGATCCTACTATGGAGCCAAAGAAAGCCAGCCAGGTTTCTCTTTCTGAAACTATTTCAGATATTGAGGAGATAGTTCATGAAACTGTAAATGCGCATATGATTAGCGATGTGGAAGTTGGATCCCTTCTTTCAAGTGGTGTTGATTCAAGTTATGTTGTATCAGAATTTCCAGGAACAAAAACTTTTACAGTAGGATTTTTAGATAAGAACAGCAAATATAATGAAATAGGATATGCTGAAAACCTGACAAAAGAGCTGGATAAAAAGAATTATAGTAAAAATATTGGAAGCGATGAATATTTTGATGTTATTCCAAAGGTAATGTATTATATGGATGAACCTCTTGCTGATCCTGCATGTATTGCACTATATTTTGTTGATGAACTTGCATCAGAACAGCTAAAGGTTGTTCTTTCAGGGGAAGGTGCAGATGAATTCTTCGGTGGATATAATATATATCATGAGCCTATTTCACTAAAGGGATTTAAGTATATACCTGGATTTATCAAGAAGCCCATTGCAGCAATCGCAAAGAAATTTCCAAATTTCAAGGGAAAGAATTTCCTGATTCGTGGAAGCAAGACTGTTGAAGAGAGATTCATTGGAAATGCTAATCTTTTCTCGGTTGAAGAAAGAGAAAAGGTTCTTAATTCAAAGCTGACTCATGTTGCACCAAAGGATATTGTCGCTGATGCCTACAAGAAATGTAAGGGATTAAATGATATTGTGAAGATGCAGTATATTGATATCAATTTCTGGTTGCAGGGAGATATCCTGCTTAAAGCAGACAAGATGAGTATGGCACATTCTCTTGAATCAAGGGTACCATTTCTTGATAGAAAGGTATTTGAATATACAAGAAAAATGCCTGTTAATTATAGATGCAATAAGAAAGCTACCAAATTCGCATTCAGAGTAGCGGCTAAACGTCATATTCCTGAAGCAACGGCAAATAAAAAGAAACTTGGATTCCCAGTGCCAATAAGAGTATGGTTAAAGGAGGACAAGTATTACAACAAGGTAAAAGAGACATTTGAAAGAGAATATGTTGATGATTTCTTTGATACAGAAGTAATCGTAAAATTGCTGGACGATCATAGAGCGGGCAAAGCAGATAATAGTAGAAAGATTTGGACAATCTATGTATTCCTCATCTGGTATGAGGTTTATTTCATTAAAGATGGAAATATATCAAGTGAGTCTTAAAGGTGATAAAAGTGGCTGTTGCTTAGTACAACAGCCACTTTTTCTTGATTGTTTAGTATTAAATCTCTAGTTTTAATTTATGTTTTCTGTTTTTTAATTATCTAATGTCTCATAATGTTCATAACTGTCTCTTTTTACAGTTACACTGGCTTTAATTGGTCCAATGTAATCACCGTTGGAATCAAACTGTGTACCAGTATCAGTGTAGACAAATGTATCAAGAACAATATAATCAACTTCTTCAATTCTAGGACCGCATGTGAGCTTTACAGATGTTATCACAGTATCAGCTTTCATATCAGTTTCTGTTAAGTGGCTATACCATTCACCTGCAGCATGATGTACATCATCATAAATCCATGTTTCAACATATTGGGTATAGTCTTCAGTAACATCGGCAGGTGATATAATATTCTTTTCTACAACATTTCCATCTTTTAAGTATATATGTATTTTATATCCTATCTTACACTCGCTGGAATTTTCAAAACGTTCCCATTGTGGAAACCACATATCTGCAAATCTGCTTCCATATACAGAGGCATCACTAGATGTAAATGATGCAAATGTTCTGATATCGTGACCCATTACAAAAGGACCATAGAAAGTTGTAAGTTTGTCTCTTGTTTTAGTAGAATCATGGTATATGTAAAAATTAACTACATCCGGTCTTGTTCCGTCATTGTTATATACAGTTTCAGGTTCTGTTGTTTTTTCTTCAGTAGTTGTTTCTGCCAGAGTAGTTGTATAGTTATTAATTGTTTCACTTGCAGCAGTAGATGTAGTAGTGGCAGTGTCTGAATCAGAACAGCCAAATAAAGAAAGTGAAATACATGCTACAGTGATAGAAGAAGATAATATTTTTTTTGATAATCTCATAAAAAACTCCTATTAAAATATCTTTAAAATATCTTTTTTCAATAATACATTCACTTTTTTAATGCAAAATGTATTTAAGTATTGCTAGTCATCAACGGTATGAGCCTTGATAATATTTAAAACGGCGGTATTTAAATATGGTCGAAGTGTATCAAGTGGAACCGGGTCGCTATAGAGAATTGTGTTATAGCAGGTAGAACTTACAAGTTCTATTATCATAAATAGCATAAGTTCAGGTTCTTTAATTTGTTTTTCAGAATCATTAATAAGACTTTTATATATTTCAAGGAAATTCACATCATTTGTATTTTCTTGATTTATAAGTGCTTTCTTAAAAAATCCCCAACTTAGATTTTTGGAAATAAATGTAAGAAGTTTTTTATCATTCACAAAATCGTCAATAATATGATTCATTACAAAAAGAATCTTATCTTCCATAGTAGTGATGTTTTCTTTTAACATTGCCTCATGAGCTGATTGAAATAACTGGCTTGATTTATGCGAAATCAAAAGATTTCTGATATCGTACTTATCTCTGAAATATAAATAAAAAGTGCCTTTTGCTACTCCAGCTTTATTAACGATATCCGAAATGGAAGTATCATTAATTCCTTTGGAAGTAAATAATTCGAAAGCTGTGTTGAGTAAGCTCTCTTCTTTTTTCTTTTTGTTTACTTCTACTTTACCCATCTATACCAACCTTTCTAATTGACTATCAGTATTAGAAATTGAATCGTACGTATTTTATCATAAAAATGATTAAAGAACAATAAAATTTATAATAATTATTGACTAATGGTCATTTATATGTTATACCATTGACTAAGATAAATGACCAATGGTCAAAAATAAAAATATGGAGGCAAATCATGAAGAAATTTGGTGAAATTGTAGTAAAATTCAGAATTCCAATACTTATAATTGCAGTATTACTTTTAATTCCGTCTGCAGTTGGTTATTTTAATACGGGAGTTAATTATGATTTGTTATCGTATCTTCCGGAAGATATTGAAACAATGCAAGGACAGGAAGTGTTAGTAGGTCAGTTTGGAACTGGTGCATATTCATTTTTAATTGTTGAAGATATGCCTTTTAAGGATGTATCAGAATTAAAGGAAAAACTTTTGGAGGTTGAACATGTTGAAAAAATAATTTGGTATGATTCCATAGTGGATATCGGCGTTCCGATTGAAATGCTTCCAGATAAAGTGAAAGATGCATTTAATTCTGGTAATACAACAATGATGATGATTATGTATGATGAAACAACATCATCAGTAGGTACTATGGATGCGATAAATAAAATCAGAGATATTTGTGATGAAAATTGTTATTTATCAGGTATGTCGGCAATTGTTACAGATACAAAGAAACTTACTGAAAGCGAAACACCGATTTATGTAGCTATTGCAGTTGTTTGTGCAGTAGTCGTGTTAATGGTAACGATGGATAGTTTTATTTTACCATTCTTGTTTCTAATAAGTATTGGATTTTCCATTATATATAATCTTGGTAGTAACATTTTTATGGGAGAAATCTCATATGTAACAAAAGCAATTAGTGCAGTGCTACAGCTTGGTGTAACAATGGATTATGCAATCTTTTTATGGCATAGTTACAAAGATGAAAAAGAACTTGGAATTGAGAAGATGTCAGCAATGTCATCAGCAATTGCAAAAACAATTACATCAGTAGTTGGTAGTTCAATTACAACAGTAGCCGGATTCCTGGCATTGCTTTTTATGAGTTTTACATTGGGTATGGACCTTGGTATTGTTATGGCAAAAGGAGTTGTCTTTGGAGTAATCTGTTGCGTAACAATTCTTCCATCTTTAATACTTGTTTCTGATAAATTAATAGAGAAAACATCTCATAAAGCGCTTGTTCCAAAGTTTGATAAAATATCAGATTTTGTTACAAAACATTACATAGTATTTGCAATAGTATTTGTGGTAATTTTATTTCCAGCTATTTATGGAAATAATCATACATCGGTTTATTATAACCTCGATACAACATTACCAGAGGATTTAAAATCGGTTGTTGCAAATGCAAAGCTTGATGAAGAATATGAAATGAATAGTACAAGTATGATATTGCTGAGTACAGATACAAGTTCAACAAGTGTTATTAAGATGTGTGACGAAATCGAAAAAGTTGATGGTATTATAACAGTTCTTGGTATGGATAACATAATAGGAACAGTAATGCCAGAGGATATGATCCCGGATAGTATAAAAAAGATATTATCAAGTGATGAATATAAGATGCTTGTATTAATGAGTGAGTATAAAGTTGCTTCTGATGAGGTTAATGACCAATGTACAGAGGTTTCAAAAATAATCAAGAAATACGACGAAAAAGGAATGCTTGTCGGCGAAGCAGCGTGTACAAAAGATTTAATAGAAATTACAGATATAGATTTTAAAATAGTAAGTGCTGTTTCGATTGTAGCTATTTTCATTATTATTGCAGTGGTATTTAAGTCAGTATTGTTACCGGTAATATTAGTAGCAGTTATAGAATTTGCAATCTTTATAAATATGGGAATTCCATATTACACAAATACAGAGCTTCCGTTCATTGCTTCAATTGTCATTGGAACGATTCAGCTGGGTGCAACCGTTGACTATGCAATTTTAATGACAAATAAATATAAAATTGAAAGAATCAGAGGGCTTAATAAGAAATTAGCAGTTAAGAATGCACACAGTTCTTCGGCTCAGTCGGTTATCGTAAGTGCATTAAGCTTCTTTGCAGCTACCTTTGGAGTAGGTATTTATTCAAATATTGATATGATAAGCGCTCTTTGTTCGTTGATGGCAAGAGGAGCAATAATCAGTATGATAGTTGTTTTGTTTATTCTTCCATCAATGTTTATGGTGTTTGATAAATGGATAATTAAAACAAGTGCAGGATTCAAAACAGTTAATAATTAATTTGTATGTTATAGGAGGATATCAAGATGAGAAATATTAAGAAAATTACAGCAATATTACTTGCTACAACAATGACAGCTTCACTTTGTGCATGTAGCAACACAGAATCAGATGAAAATGAAAAAAATGTAGAAAGTGTTGATTTGGCTCCAAAGAAACAGAGTGAAAATAATAATGCAACTGGTGAAGGTTATGCAACAAAGGATGAAACCGTATATATTATTACTGATGGTAATGGAAATGTTCAGAGTATAAAGGCAGTAGATTGGTTGAAAAACTTTGATACAGTAAAGGATTTAAAGGATTTAACTGTACTTAAAGATATTGTTAATATTAAAGGTGATGAATCTTTTAACGTATCTGGTAATGAAATAACTTTTAACACATCCGGTACAGATATATATTATGAAGGAACAGCAGATGAAAGTGTTCTGCCGATTAGTATGAAAATTACATATAAACTTGATGGAGTTGAGATGACGGCGGAGGAATTAGCCGGAAAGAGCGGACATCTTGAAATGAATGTTGAATATACAGGAAGCAAAAAAGTATCTGTTGATATAGATGGAAATACACAGGAAGTGTATGTACCATTTGTTGGTATAACAGCTGCTATGCTTGATACATCAAAGTTTTCAAATGTTAAGATTGATAATGGTAAGGTTGTTTCAAATGGTCAATATCAGATTGTTTGTGGTATAGGTACTGCTGGTGTTGCAGAAAATTTTGATACAGATGAATTGGATTTTAAATTAAATGGTTTTACAGTAGATTGTGATGTGATAAATTATGAAAATGCATATATGATGTCATTCTTTACAAATTCATTATTTGATGATGTAGATGTATCAGAGGCAGATAGTTTACAGGAGATTTTTGCAGATGTAACAAAACTTACAGATGCATCAAATCTTTTGCTTGAAGGAACAAATGAACTTGCCTCAAAGGTACCTGAACTTGTTCTTGGAGTTAAAGAATTACAGTCTGGCATTTCAACTCTTTACGGTTATACAGCAGATCTTGTAAATGGATTTAACACAGTAAATTCAAATATATCACTTCTTTCAACAAGTCTTAATACTTTGGCGACAGGTACAGCAACATTAAATGAAAAGATGGGACTATTAAATGATGGAGTTACAACATTAAAAGCTGGTACAACGCAGGTATATCAAGGCTTGTCTCTTATGAAGGCTAAAATGGCAGCAGTACAGAATGATCTTGCAACACAGATTCAGACATATACAACAATTGTTAATCAAAATGCAGCTACAATAAACGCTGTAAATTCAGCCGTTGCAGGTGGAACACCATTGTCAGTTGTTGCATCATCACAGGGTTTGACGGAAACACAATTGCTGACAAAGATTGAACAATATTATCAGGCAACTGGCGCCCTTGAAGCATTAAAGCAGGTAGCATCAAAGTTTACAACAAAAGATGTGGCAACAAATATGACAATTTCAGAAAGTATTGATGCATTACTTGCAGGCGGTCAAAAAGTAGATACAGGTGTTTCTGAACTATTAGCTAGCGCAGATAAGTTAATAAATGAAGGTACAGCAGTTCTAAAAGGTGGTGCAGAACAGGCTTCACAAGGAGCAAGTCAGTTGGCTATTGGTTGTCAGACTTACAAAGAAAAACTTGATCAGTACTATGCGGGTATGACAACTCTTGATTCAAAAGTGCCAGCACTTTTAGTAGGTGTTGAAATGCTGCAGACCGGTGTAAATCAGCTTAATGATGGTATGAATCAGTTTGTTGAAGAGGGTATTAATAAGATTACTTCTATTATTGATTCTGATTCAGAAGAAGATACTTTAAAGGTTAAAGCTGTCATTACAGCAGCTCAACAGTATAACTCAATATCAGATTTGGCTGAAGGACAGCAGTCAGATGTTAAGTTTGTGATTAAAAGTAATTAGTTTTTTATAAGATTAGGGGTGGAAGGGTAGATGTTGAATCTATAAATATCATATTGCATAAAGCATATAGTCCTTTGTTCCTGTTTTTCGGATATAAGAGTTTCTAAATGTTCTAAATGTTATTTCTATAAAAAGACGCAACCGGCTGAAATTCGCCATCCATGGCTCAGTTCAGCCTTTTGTTGGCATCCTTGCCACCAAATTGCTGTTTCAATAAAGAACATTAAGAAACTCTAATATCCTACAAAAGTCACAAATGACTATATGTTTTTGCAATATGCATTTATAATAGTGATAAAATGTACTTTTTGCTCCACCTAATCTTATAAAACAAAAACACTCTGTGAGGATGTGGAGAGTCTGTCACTTCTGAAGTTTTTTCTTGTAGTTTCTGAGATTTACCGCCTGTATATTAATTTTCCCTTTCTAAGCCGATATTTATCTTTTTTGTTCTAAAGAATAAACTGAAAAAGAGTATAGAAGATAGAAAATCTATAGAATTTCCAACAAAAATTTTTTTGTAATATTTTCCATAATTCCTATTGACTTACTAGGAATAGTATGATATAAAATTAGTATCTCAAGAAGATAACACATTAGGAGGTAATAAAATGAGAACAGAAATCATAAATAACAATCATTACTTGTATGAAAAAGAAATGTGTACAAAAGAGATATTACATAGCAACATGTGTAGTATTAAATCATGTGAATGTGGTATGTGTTGCTAATTATATAAATAGATTATAAGAAACAGAGTGAATAAATCATAAAAATAAAGTATAGATAAAGAAATTAGAGGAGATTACAATTATGAGTAAAAAATCATACGCAGATAGAAATTTAAAATTTGAAACATTACAATTACACGTTGGTCAGGAAAGTGCAGATTCTGTTACAGATTCAAGAGCAGTTCCTATTTATCAGACATCATCATTTGTATTTAAGAATTCTAAACATGCAGCTGATAGATTTGCATTAAAAGATGCAGGTAATATTTATGGAAGACTTACAAATCCTACACAGGATATTTTTGAAAGAAGAGTTGCAGCTCTTGAAGGTGGTGTTGCAGCACTTGCGACGGCATCAGGAGCGGCTGCTGTTACATACACAATTGAAAATCTTGCGAAAGCAGGAGATCATATTGTTTCAGCTAAAAACATTTATGGTGGTTCATATAACCTTTTAGCCCATACATTAGTTGATTTTGGAATTAAGACTTCATTTGTTGATCCATTCAACTTAGCTGAAATTGAAAATGCAATTCAGGACAATACAAAGGCTGTATATATTGAAACACTTGGAAATCCAAATTCTGAAGTAGTAGATATTGAAGCAATTGCAAATATAGCACATAAGCATAAGATACCACTTGTAGTCGACAATACATTTGCGACGCCTTATCTTGTAAGACCTATTGAATATGGTGCAGATATTGTTGTACATTCAGCAACAAAATTCATTGGTGGTCATGGAACAACAATTGGTGGTATAATCGTAGATGGTGGAAAATTTGACTGGACTGCATCAGGAAAGTTCCCACAGCTCACAGAGCCAAATGAAAGTTATCATGGTGTAAGTTTTGTAGGTGCTGCTGGACCTGCAGCATTTGTTACAAGGATTAGAGCTATTCTTCTTAGGGATACAGGTGCTACATTATCACCAATTCATTCATTTATATTCCTTCAAGGATTGGAGACATTATCTCTCAGAGTGGAAAGACATGTTGAAAATGCGTTAAAGGTGGTCGAGTATTTGAAAAATCATCCTCTTGTTGAGAAGGTAAATCATCCATCTGTTTCTGAAGATGAGAGCCAGCAGAAATTATATAAGAAATATTTCCCAAATGGTGGTGGTTCGATATTTACATTCGAAATAAAGGGAGATGAGGAAAAGACAAGAGAATTTATCGACAATCTTGAATTATTCTCTTTACTTGCAAATGTGGCAGATGTTAAGTCTTTAGTTATTCATCCGTATTCAACAACACATGCTGAATTGAATGAGGCAGAGCTTGCAGATCAGAATATTAAGCCAAATACAGTAAGAGTATCAATTGGAACTGAAAATATTGATGATATTATTGAAGATTTGGAAGAAGCATTTAAAGCTATTTCGTAAAAATATATTAGAGAACAATAAAAATATAAAAAAACAACAAATATTCTAATGAAACAATAAATTAAAAACAAAAAATATTATAAAGGAACAACAAATATATTAACAGAATAATGATATGAAGAGAAAAGGAGAAAAAATATGTCAAAGATTTACAAAAACGTTGCAGAATTAATTGGAAAAACACCTATTGTTGAAGTGACAAATATAGAGAAAAAGCTTGACCTTAAGGCAAAGCTTTTGGTTAAACTTGAATATCTTAACCCATCAGGAAGCGTTAAGGATAGAGTAGCCAGAGAAATAATTGAAGATGCAGAAGAAACAGGAAAACTTAAGCCAGGAGCTACTATTATAGAGCCAACATCTGGAAATACAGGTATAGGACTTGCTTCAATAGCAGCATCCAAGGGATACAAGCTTATTATTGTAATGCCTGATTCAATGAGTGTTGAAAGACGAAACATTATTAAAGCATATGGTGCGGAACTTGTTCTTACAGAGGGCGCAAAGGGTATGCCGGGAGCTATTGCTAAGGCAGAGGAATTAAATAAAGAAATAGAAGGAAGTATAATTGCAGGTCAGTTTATTAATCCTGCAAACCCAAAGACTCATAGAAAATATACAGGTCCTGAAATTTTTGAAGATACAGATGGTGAAGTTGATATTTTTGTTGCTGGTGTAGGTACAGGTGGTACAATTACAGGCGTTGGTGAATATTTGAAGAGTAAGAAGCCAGAGGTTAAGATTGTTGCCGTAGAACCAGCATCTTCACCAGTATTATCTAAAGGTGAGAAAGGTTCTCATAAGATTCAGGGTATTGGTGCAGGATTTGTACCAGATGTTCTTAATACAAAGATATATGATGAGATTATTCCTGTTGAGAATGAGGCTGCATTTGAAAATGCAAAGCTTATTACAACTGTAGAAGGAATTAGCGTAGGTATATCTGCAGGTGCAGCACTATCTGCTGGTATTGAACTTGCAAAGAGAGATGAGAATGCAGGAAAGACTATAGTAGTATTACTTCCTGATGGAGGAGACAGATACTTCTCAACACCACTTTTTACTGAATAAATAATATAGCCGTCACAGCTCTGATTTATGTGTAATAATGCTCATATCAGTATGTGGCGGTTTTTTATACAAAGAGTGCAAAGTACGCTATCCTTTTTGTGCATCCTGCTTGTTAATTTAGTGTTTATGTAGTAAAATAACTGGTAATAAACACTATAAAAGTGATTTGTGAGGTATTTTTATGCGAAAGAAGATTCTTAAGACAGTGGCTGTATGTACAACAGCGGCCATGTTGGTGTCTACAATAGGATGTGGAAAAGAGGAGGGTGTTACAACTTCTGAAAATATATCAGAGACACCAGATATTGTTTTTACTTCAATATTCTATAACGAAAAGAAAGGTATTGTTGCTCTTATAGATAGAGAAGTTGAGGGGGATGTTGAAAGTGTATTTAAAGTTATAGATGGGGATGGCAATGAAGTATCTTTTTCAAAGATTACAGTAGTTGCAGGAACTAATTTGACATTTTCATTCAGTTCACCCCTTGATGCAACAAAAGAGTATTATGTTGTATATGGCAATGTAACACAACAGGTTAAGATGCCGTCACCATATTCTACAGATGGATTTGAAAGTAAATATACATATTCTGGAAATGACCTGGGTGCAACATATACCAGTAATAAGACAACATTCAGGGTATGGGCTCCAACAGCAGAAAATGTAAAGGTTAATTTATATGAATCCGGTGATTATGAAGCTGATGATTTAATAGAGTCAATAGAGATGATAAAGAGTGACAATGGTACATTTGTTCTTGAAAAAAATGGAGACTTAGATAAGAAATATTACACATATACTGTAGTTATGGAAGGTAAAGAGACAGAAGCATGTGATCCTTATGCCAGAGCAACCGGTGTAAATGGAAAGAGAGCAATGGTTATTGATCTTGACAGTACAGACCCTGAAGGATGGGATACGGATACTAATCCAAATGCAGGAAGTGTAATTACAGATGCAATTATTTACGAATTACATCTTAGAGATATTTCTGCAGATGAAAGTAGTGGTATTACAAATAAAGGAAAGTACCTTGGTTTAACGGAAACAGGTACCACCACATCAGATGGTATTCCAACAGGTCTTGATTATATTAAAGATTTAGGTGTCAATTATGTACATATAATGCCAATGTATGATTATGGTTCTGTAGATGAAACAAAGCTTGACGAGGAACAGTATAACTGGGGATATGATCCTGTTAATTACAATGTTCCGGAAGGTTCGTATTCAACAGATCCATATCATGGAGAGGTAAGAGTAAAAGAAGCAAAACAGATGGTCAAGACACTTCATGATAACAATATTTCTGTTATTATGGATGTTGTATATAATCATGTATATGATGCAGAAGATTTCTGCTTCAATAATATTGTTCCAGGATACTTCTCAAGAATAAGTGATTCAGGAGTTTATTCTAGTGGCTCCGGATGTGGAAATGATACAGCTACAGAAAGAAGTATGGTAAGAAAATATATAGTAGATTCTGTTCTTTATTGGGCAGATGAATATCATATCGATGGTTTTAGATTTGACCTTGTTGGACTTATTGATACAACTACTATTAATTCTATTATAGAGGAAGTTCATAAAACACATCCTGACATTATTTTCTATGGTGAAGGATGGAATATGAATACACAGACAACGAAGAATGTTAAGCTTGCAACCCAGGCTAATGCAGCTTTAGTTCCAAAGTTTGCATTTTTCAATGATTACTTCAGAGATACTGTAAGAGGTTCAAATAGTGGAACAGGTGCAGGTTATGGAACTGGTGAAGAGAATAAATATTTACAGTTGAGTAAGATGCTTCAGGGAAGAACAACATGGAGTAGTGATCCTTTACAGATTATCAATTATGCGGCATGTCATGACAATAATACATTGTTTGATAAGATTGGTATTTCATATCCAAATGCTACTTTGGAAGAAAAAGCAGCTATGACAAAGCTGACAGCAGCTATAACACTTATGTCACAGGGAACACCATTTATACATAATGGAGAGGAAATATTAAGAACTAAGACAAAAGATGATGGTACTGTAAGCAGCAATAGCTACAATCTTCCTGATTCTGTTAACAGTATAAAATATGACACGTTATCAGATGAAACATATCAAAACGTCTATGAATATTACAAGGGACTTATCGCATTTAGAAAGGCACATAAGGGACTTTGCATGACATCTGAACAGATGATAAAGGAGAACTTTTATGTTATGGATAATACACCGGATAAAGTCGTAGCATGTCTAATCTCAGGAGGAGCAAACGGAGAATCAAGTGATGGCATATTTATGGCATTTAATGGAACAGATAGTGTTGCAACAGTAACTCTACCAGAGGGTGTATGGAAAGTTTGTGTAAACGATGAAAAGGCAGGTACTGAGACTATCACAACAGCTACTGGAAGTATTGAAGTGAAGAATATGTCATGTGTTATTCTTGTTAAATAGAATTTTAGTTTTGGCCTAAAGCAAGATTACGGATGAGTTTTTTAAAACTTAGCTGTAATCTTGTTTTTTTGTTGCACAAGATCGGCAAGCACTATCATGCTTGCATGAAATAGTATTTGCCGGTCGTAAGAATATGGAGCACGATAGTGCGTAATGTTTGTTTGCAAAATCGATTAGTACAATTTTGAGATATTTCGGCTAGGGACAAGAAATAGGAGGTATCAAAGCCAAAAAAAGTTCATTCAACATTTTTTATAGACAAATTTAAAATAGTAAATTATAATATATCTTCGGTATGAATATCTTTGAAGATTGAAAGGAGAACAGATGAAGAAGTATAGCGAGTTAACCAAAAATGAATTACTGGAATTGAAAGAGGAATTACAAGCCCAATATGAGGACAAAAAAGCATTAGGCTTACAGTTAGATATGTCTCGTGGTAAACCTTCACCTACACAGTTGAATGTTTCTCTTGGAATGATGGATATTTTAAATAGTGAATCTGTACTTAGTGCGGAAAATGGACTTGATTGTAGAAATTACGGTTGTTTAGATGGTATTCCAGAAGCTAAGAAGCTTATGGCAGATATGATGGGAACAACACCTGAACATATATTTATTGGTGGAAATGCAAGTTTAACACTCATGTTTGATACAATTTCAAGAGCATATACACATGGTCTTCTTGGCGAAACACCATGGGGTAAGCTTGATAAGGTTAAATTCTTATGTCCAGTACCTGGTTATGACAGACATTTTGCAATTACAGAGCGTTTCGGAATTGAGATGATTAATATTCCGATGTCTGAAACAGGTCCGGATATGGATATGGTAGAAGATTTGGTTTCAAAGGATGCATCAATTAAGGGTATTTGGTGTGTACCAAAGTATTCTAATCCACAGGGTATTTGTTATAGTGATGAAACAGTTAAGAGATTTGCAGCATTAAAGCCTGCTGCAAAAGATTTCAGAATTTTCTGGGATAATGCATATGTGATTCATCATTTATATGAAGATAAACAGATTGAAATATTGGATATTATTAGCGAATGTGAAAAAGCAGGAAATCCAGATATGGTATTTGAATTTGCTTCAACATCAAAAGTTAGTTTCCCAGGAAGCGGTATTTCAGCATTAGCAGCATCAGTGGCTAATATTGAAGATGCTAAGAAGCATTTTACAATTCAGACAATAGGTTATGATAAGATTAATCAGCTTCGTCATGTTGCATATTTTAAGGATATTGACGGATTAAAAGCTCATATGATGAAGCATGCTGCTCAGATGAGACCAAAATTTGAAGCATCTTTAGAAGTTCTTGATAGAGAACTTACAGGTCTTGGAATTGGCTCATGGGTAAAACCACTTGGTGGATACTTCATTTCGTTTGATGCTATGGAAGGATGTGCAAAAGCAATCGTTGCTAAATGTAAAGAAGCAGGTGTTATACTGACAGGTGCTGGTGCAACATATCCATACCACAACGATCCAAAAGACAGCAATATTCGTATTGCTCCTTCATTCCCTTCACCAGAAGAAATGCAGGAAGCAACAGAGTTATTTGTTCTTTGTGTAAAACTTGTAAGTGTTGAGAAATTACTTGAAACAAAATAATAGGTCAAAAATAAATATTAAATAAACATATAAAAACTATCATATTGAAACTATTCATAGTTGAAATTATATTTAAACCATGGAATTGTTTTCGTTATGATAGTTTTTGTGCGTTTGGGGTCTGATAAACGTCGTTGGGGCGAGAATTATTGACAGAAAAAGAATCTAATTTATAATAATGAACAAGGGTATTGTATATAAAAGCAACGAAATAATAGGGAAAATGCAGGTTATTGCATTCAGCTTTGAAAAGATAAACAGTGAAAGAGGAGGTAAAATATGGGATACTATGAGATAAAATTTATAGCATTTTGGTGCGTGGTTGCAATTGTTTACTTTTTTGTATTTGGAGCAATGTATAGTGGAGGTAGCTTCAAAAATAAAAAGGTAAAGATTGTGTTTGGAGTTGTATCAGTTGTTTTGGCAGCTGTGGCGTTTAGAAGTATATACTTTTACCATGATGATGTGAAATATGATTTAGAGGTGGAAGATGTTAAGAAAATTTCACTATATGGAAATGGTTTAAGATTGGAAGTTACAGACGAAAAATTGATAGAAGAGATAATAGCATCATTTAATGATTTGAGTGATATAGAAAGAAATCCAGAGCAATGTGGAACTACAGCTGATTTAAATATTCATATATATTTAGATAATGATGGAAGAGTATCACTTGGATCACTTGGTAGTAGTATGTGGATTGTTGATTTATATAATTTAGGCAGAAGTCCTGAAACATCATCGTATATAGGGTATAGTGATGAGCTTTTACTACTTTTTAGTGAAGCTAATATTTATGAGAAGTTGTCTTTGAAATTAAATGATATTATTAGTGGAAAATATGGAACATTATTTGATGGAATTGAATTTGTAGAGATTGAGAATAAAGACATTGACGATGATAATACATATCATTTTATGGCATATGCAAATGTGACTGAGGAAAAAATCAAAGAGATTAGTAAACAGATAGAAAAAGAAGAGATATATATAGAAAGTGAATATAAAAAATTAAGGTTATCTATTGAATTATCAGAAAATGTAAGATTATATAAATGTGAGTTTTTAGTACGAGCGAACCAAAACGATGAAATTATTGATCTTACAGGATATAGGAATATATATATAGATGAAGAAAAATCAATAATAGTTTTGGAATATATTAATCCAGCTGTGAAAAATAATAAATAGTTAGTTCTTAAAATCATATATTATTGACAAATTTTTATGGGACTGTTGCATTAACGATTTTTATTATTGCAACAGCCCCATATTTGTATGGTCAAAAAATTATTCTTTTGTTTGTATGTCTAAATAGTTTTTTAGACGTTTTCTTCTATCTTTCTGTTCTCTTTTTAGCAACTATCAAGCCAATTACAAGTATCGCAACGAAGAAGAGAAA
>JBGVOD010000015.1:0-17031 GCA_045126215.1 Lachnospiraceae bacterium
AAAAAAGAGAAATAGTACGGTAGAGAGCTTAGTCCGTTTGCAACATCAGAACCATAGTTTACACTTAATAAAATTGCAAAAATAAACCATATTTTTCGTGCCTTTCTATTTGCCTTTTCTTTGAAAATAATCGGATTGTAATTCATAATAACCTCCTTATATCTTTAAACGTATAGTTGTAGATATATTTATTAAATTTGTATCACGTTATACTAATATGTAAAATTATACCATATCATTGATGCAATTGACAATTGATTTTTATTTGTTGGAATTCTCTTTATAAAGGGGATGATATTTTTTTATTCTTAAAATCTTTCTATACTCTTTTTTGTTACAAAAAGTAAAGATGTCAGCTCTTTAATAAATAATCAAGATATAAGCGGTAAATCGCTAAATCAACAAGAAAAATTTTCAGAAGAAACAGCTTAGAAAGAAGAAAATAAAAATACAAGTGGTAAATACCTAAAACAACAAGATTAGACTTAAAAAGAAACAGCTCAAAAAACAGCTTAGAAAGGAGAAAAGCAAGATATAAGCGGTAAATACTTAAAATAACAGGAAAGAAAAGATAAAAAACTAATAAAAAAGAGACCTCGCCCAACAATTTATTAGTTTATTTGTTAAAGCGACAGCCTCATTACATTATTTTTCAATATTTTTATTTGCAGTAGCAAGCATAAGTTTAATTCTATTAAGCTGGTTTACTTCAGATGCACCTGGGTCGTAGTCAACAGCAACAATGTTTGCTTCAGGATGACGTAAGCGAAGCTCTTTTATTACACCTTTACCTACCACATGGTTTGGAAGACAACCAAATGGCTGAGCACATACAATATTTGGAACACCAACATGGATAAGCTCTAACATTTCACCTGTTAAGAACCATCCTTCACCAGTCTGATTTCCGATTGAAACAATTGAAGAAGCATCTTTTGCAAGCTCTTCAATATGTGAAGGTGGAGTAAAGTGTTTACTCTTTTCCAACTCTTTTCTTGCAGGTTTTCTAAGATACTCTAGAAAATGGATTCCAAGGTTACTTATACGTGCAGATTTCTTTGACATTCCAAGGTAATCAGCTTTGAAGTTTGAATTGTAAAAGCTGTATAAGAAGAAGTCAAGTAAATCTGGCATTACAGCTTCGGCACCTTCTGATTCAAGTAATTCAACAAGATAGTTATTAGCTGAAGGAAGGAATTTTACTAAAATTTCACCAACAATACCAACTCTTGGTTTAACAAGTGATTCATCTATTGGAAGAGCATCGAATTCCTTAACAATATTTCTTAAGTTCTTCTTAAACTTTCTGAAACCAAAGCCTTTCTTTGTAAGCTGTTCTGTACAAATCTTAACCCATTTTTCGTGTAAAGCATCAGCAGAACCTTTTTCTAATTCATATGGTCTCATATGATAAAGAACTCTCATAAATACATCACCATATATTAGAGCCTGCATACCTTTAACGGCAAGTCCGGGAGTTATTTTGAAACCGCTATTTTTTTCAAGACCTTGTACACTTAATGAAATAACAGGAATGTGTTGCAATCCGGCTTTTTCCAATGCTCTTCTAATGAAACCAATATAGTTTGATGCACGACATCCACCACCTGTCTGAGTGATAACAAGTGCAGTTTTATTTAAGTCATATTCTCCGGAGAGGAGAGCTTCCATCATCATACCTACAACGATTAATGAAGGATAACATGCATCGTTATTAACATATTTTAGACCTACGTCAACAGCACTTTTACATTTAGCTTTGTAATCAGCAGCTTTTGTATCTGCCTGTAACATTTTTACGTTTAATCCTTCAGACCTTAAAGCTGGTTCAAGAAGTTCAAAATGGATTGGACTCATTTGAGGAACGAGAATAGTATAACCGCTGTCTCTCATTTCCTGTGTGAACTCTACACGGTTTATATTTGAAGGCTTAATGTTTCTTGTGATTTTCTTTTTATCTCTAACATTAAGTGCAGAAATAAGTGATCTGATTCTTATACGTGCAGCACCTAAATTATTTACTTCATCAATCTTTAATACTGTGTATATTTTTCCAGATTTAGAAAGTATATCATTTACACAATCTGTTGTAACAGCATCAAGACCACAACCAAAAGAGTTAAGCTGAATAATATCAAGATTTTCGCGAGTTTTAACAAAGTTAGCAGCTCTGTACAATCTTGAATGATACATCCACTGGTCCATTACAATAAGAGGACGTTCAACTTCTGCAAGGTGAGAAACACTGTCTTCTGTAAGAACAGCAATACCATATGAAGTAATGAGTTCAGGAATACCGTGATTGATTTCTGGGTCGATATGGTATGGACGACCACAAAGGACAATACCACGTTTTCCAGTTTCATCAAGATATTTTAATGTTTCTTCGCCTTTCTTTTGAATCTGTTCTTTGACAGAGAGAAGTTCTTTATATCCTTTATGAGCAGCACTTGTTATTTCTTCTGTTGGAATATTATATGCTTCTGTAAATATATCTACAAGACGATTTGTTAATACTTCCTCGTCTGTAAATGCTATGAAAGGATTCATAAAGTTTATATCTTCATTTTTAATTTCTTCAACATTGTTCTTAATGTTTTCAGCATATGATGTAACGATAGGACAGTTGAAGTGATTATTTGCACTTGGTGTTTCGTTTCTTTCATATGGAACACAAGGGTAGAAGATGAATTTTATACCATTTTTGATGAGCCAAGAGATATGTCCATGTGCAAGCTTTGCAGGATAACATTCAGACTCACTTGGTATTGATTCTATACCTAACTCATATATCTTACGTGTTGAGATAGGAGAAAGTACAACTCTGAATCCAAGCTCCTTGAAGAATGTAGCCCAGAAAGGATAGTTCTCATACATATTTAAAACTCTAGGAATACCAACTGTACCTCTTGGGGCTTTATCTTCTGTAAGTGATTCATATCCAAATACAAGTTTGTTCTTGTAATCAAAGAGATTTGGTATATTATTTGTATTTTTTGATTTTCCAAGACCACGTTCACATCTGTTTCCAGTAATATACTGTCTGCCACCGGTAAACTTATTTATTGTTAATAAACAGCTGTTTGTACAACCTTTACATCTTGCCATATTTGTTTCAAATGTAAGATTTGTGATGTCTTCAATTGAAAGCATTGTAGACTTTTTACCTTCTTCGTAGCGTTCTCTTGCAACAAGAGCTGCACCGAAGGCACCCATAATACCTGCAATATCAGGTCTTACAGCATTGCATCCAGCGATTTTTTCAAAGCTTCTAAGTACGGCATCGTTATAGAATGTACCACCCTGTACAACAACTTTCTTTCCAAGGTCTTTCGCATCTGTAAGCTTAATAACCTTAAATAAAGCATTCTTGATAACGGAGTATGCAAGACCTGCTGAAATATCATCAACAGTAGCACCTTCTTTTTGGGCCTGTTTTACATTTGAATTCATAAAAACAGTACATCTTGTTCCAAGATCAATTGGATTTTCTGCAAATAAAGCAGCTTTTGCAAAGTCCTGAACAGAATAATTAAGAGATTTTGCAAAAGTTTCTATGAATGAACCACAACCTGATGAACATGCTTCATTTAACTGAACGCTGTCAACCGTGTTATTTTTAATACGGATACACTTCATATCCTGACCACCAATGTCTAAGATACAGTCTACATCAGGCTCGAAGAAAGCAGCAGCATAGTAATGTGAAACTGTTTCAACTTCACCTTCATCTAATTGAAGAGCAGCTTTAATTAAATGTTCACCATAGCCTGTTGAACATGAATAAACAATCTTTGCATCCTTTGGAAGGAGAGAATAAATCTCCTTTATTGATTTAATAGTAGTAGCAAGAGGGCTACCATTATTGCTTGAATAGAATGAATATAATAATGAACCATCTTCGCCAACTAATGCAACCTTTGTAGTTGTTGAACCGGCATCAATACCAAGATAACAATTACCTTTATATGTAGATAGTTCAGCCGTCTTTACACAATGTTTGTTATGACGTTCTGTGAATAGGTCATAATCTTTCTTTGATGAAAAGAGTGGTTCCATACGCTTTACTTCAAATTCCATCTTAATACCATTAGAAAGCTTATCAATTAATTCATCAATATATATAGAATTGTCGTCTTTTGCATTTAAAGCTGAACCTGTTGCTGCAAACAAATGAGAATGAGAAGGAGCAATAATATGTTCATCTGTTAATTTCAAAGTTCTGATAAACGCATTTTTCAATTCTGAAAGGAAGTGAAGAGGACCACCAAGAAATGCTACATTACCCCTAATTGGTTTACCACATGCCAAACCGGATATTGTCTGATTAACAACGGCTTGGAAAATAGATGCAGACAAATCTTCTTTTGTTGCACCTTCATTAATAAGTGGCTGAATATCTGTTTTGGCAAAAACACCACAACGAGCTGCAATAGGGTATATAGCCTTGTAGTTTTTTGCATATTCATTTAATCCTGAAGCATCTGTTTGTAATAATGAAGCCATCTGGTCAATAAATGAACCTGTACCACCAGCACAGATACCATTCATACGCTGCTCAACACCATTTGTGAAATAAATAATCTTTGCATCTTCTCCACCAAGCTCAATAGCAACATCAGTCTGTGGCGCATAATCATTTAATGCTGTAGATACAGCGACAACTTCCTGTACAAAAGGTATATTTAAATGTTTTGATAAAGTTAAACCACCTGAACCGGTAATGCTTGGATTAAGTAAAATGTTATCTTTTAATTCATTCCTTGCTTTTACCAGTAATGATGATAAAGTCTCCTGTATATTTGCATAATGTCTTTCATAATCAGAAAAAACAATATTGTTGTTAGTATCAAGTATTGCAATTTTAACGGTTGTAGAACCTATATCAACACCTAATCTAAAGCTCTTACTCATATGTGACTCCTTCTTTTGTCTTTTTACGCAATCCTTCACATTATAGTATATTTAAAATAAAGTTTCAAGATGTTTTGGGGCTGTTATTTCCTATTTATTTGTTGTTTTGTTTGCCTTTTATGGCTGAAAGAATACTGTATGAATTATCAAAAGTCTTTTCTTTGCATAGAATAAAATGAATAAAATTTTTGGAGAAGTTATGGCTGAAAAAATATGTAATTGTAGAGAGTGTAATGGAAAGGTACATGTAATTGGTGTAGGTGACACATTGTACTTACTAAGCCGCTACTACAATGTTACAGTAGGTGAACTCGTTAGAGCAAATAAAGGCATAAATCCATATAATTTAACTGTTGGTGAGAAAATATGCATTCCTGTAAGAGGTATGTCGGGTGGAAATATGAATAATAATATGGATGATGACAGTATGAGAAATGATGGTATGAGAAATGATGAAATGAGAAATACTGAAATGAGAAACGATGATGATAGAAATGATGATAGAAGGTACGATGATAGGAGAAATGACAATAGAAGAAACGACGATAGAAGGTACGATGATAGGAGAAATGATGATATGAGAAATGATGATAGAAGAAATGACAATATGAGAAATAATTGTATGTATGACGAAAAGTGTGAAAGACATTATATGTATGATGGTAAGATGAATGCAAACTCTGTTCCGGATGAAAAAAGAGATATCAAGACAGTAGATAATTATGATATAGAATTTCTTGAGGTGGAAAATGAAGAGATGTCTATGAAAGAGGCTGTTGAAAAAATGACTGTGAAAGAATTTGCCGAATATATTAAAAAGAGCTATTTGTAATAGAACTAGAGGGTGAAGATTTATAATTCCGCTGAGCTGAGATATGTTACCTTAATTATAAGGTTAGGATGTCAATATACCTTTTGGAATTTACGCCAATATAATTAAAAAGTTCACATCATACAGCTCAGAGGAATTATATGAAAATAGGGATAAAGAGTTACAATGTTTAATTTGACATTTTGTCAGGCAAAAATTATAATATCAATGTTGCTATTTCAGAAATAAGAGGTCGAATGTTTTATGGTTAGATGAAGATATGGCTTTATAGTCTGAAAGATATAATATGAAATTAAAAAGGAAAAAAATATGTTAGATAAATTAGAAAGAAAATATGGTAATTTTGGAATAAGAAATCTTACGGTTTATATACTTATTGCTTATGCAATAGGTTATTTAACAGAAGTTATTAATCCTACATTATATTCAATGCTTATTATGAATCCGGAGAAAATATTCGAAGGACAAGTATGGAGATTGTTTACGTGGATTTGTACAGTACCCCAGTCACTTGATATATTTACAATATTTATGTTTATGTTTTTTTATTTTGTTGGTACAAACCTTGAAAGAACATGGGGGACATTCAGGTACACAGTATTTATTTTATCAGGTATCGTTTTTATGACAGTAGGAGCCGTTGCAATTTATGGTATAACATATTTTGTTGGTCCTTCTTGTGAACTTGGTATGGGAGGAATTAATCTTCCAATTAGCACATATTATATTAACTTGTCATCTTTTCTTGCCTTTGCAATGATATATGGAGATACAGTTGTTTATTTTATGTTTGTTTTACCATTGAAGGTAAAATACCTTGCAGTTGTAGATTTATTACTCATTGGTTATGATCTTGTACGTTTGGAATCAACAATAAATTTATATAAAGAATCATATGGCGCAGGAGCAGATATTACACGATATACGATAGAGTATATATGGTGCTATAGAATTGTTGTATTATTATCAATTTTAAACTTTGCATTTTTCTATTTTGGATTGAGAAAGAGAAGAAGACTGCCAAAATCACATATCAAGAAGAGAAATGAGTTTAGACAGCAGGTAAGAGTGATGAGACCTGCATCTAATTCACATAAATGTTATATTTGTGGTAGAACAAGCGAAACAAATCCAGAATTAGTATTCAGATTTTGCTCAAAGTGTAATGGTAATTATGAATATTGTCAGGAACATTTATTTACACATCAGCATGTTGAATGAGGTTTTACTTGATTATTTAACCATTATATGGTATTGTTCTTGTGCAATATTACGTATGTTTATGTACTTAAAGATTTCAAGTACGTTTAAATATAAATCTTAATAAGAAAGAAGGATGATGTTAGGGTTGGAAAATAAACTCACATTGTATGGTTTTAACAATCTCACAAAAACACTGAGTTTTAGTATTTACGATGTGTGCTATGCAAAGAGCGAGAGAGAACAGAAAGATTACATTGAATATATTGATGAGCAGTATAATTCAGACAGACTTACAACGATTTTGTGTAATGTCACAAAGATGATAGGTGCTCATATTTTGAATATATCAAAACAGGATTACGAACCTCAGGGAGCATCTGTTAATGTTCTTATTGCAGAAGATAATCTCCCAGAGAATATTGATGTTTCATGTAATAGAGGACAATACTCGGAGGGCGTAACGGACTTTATACATGCCCATCTTGATAAGAGTCATGTTACTGTTCATACTTTTCCTGAATACCACCCTGACAATAATATTTCTACATTCAGAGTTGATATTGATGTGGCTACTTGTGGAGAAATATCGCCACTCAATGCATTAAACTATCTTATTGGAAGCTTTGATTCGGATATTATTACAATAGATTATAAGGTGCGTGGTTTTACAAGAGATGTATCCGGAAAGAAGTATTTTATTGATCACAAAATTAATTCTATTCAAAATTACATTGATGAAAGAACACTTAAAAAATATGATGTCGTTGATATTAATATGTATCAGACAAATACATTCCACACGAAGCTGTTAATCAAAGAAATAGATTTACAGAACTATTTATTTAATACAGATGCATATGAGATTCCTCCAAAAACAAGACTTGAAATTATCGAAAGTCTTAGAAGAGAAATGATTGAAATACATAGTGGAATGAATATTTATTAGTTTTTGGAGGCATAGTGGAATGAAATATACACAGGAGAATGCCCCAGTCTATGAGGCATTATTAGAACATAGAGAGGATCCTATTGTACATTTAGACGTTCCGGGACATAAAGGAGGAAGGGGAAATAAGGAATTAAGAGATTTTCTTGGAAAGACCTGTCTTATTACAGATGTCAATTCAATGAAATCACTTGATAATCTTTGTCATCCTGTCTCTGTAATAAAAGATGCACAAAAACTTGCGGCTGATGCGTTTCATGCTGAAAATGCATTTTTTATCGTTAATGGCACAACAGCAGCGGTCCAGACTATGATTATGACGGCGTGTAAAGATGGCGATAAAATTATTATGCCAAGAAATGTACATAGAAGTGCAATTAATGCACTTGTGGTATCAGGGGCAATACCGGTTTATGTCAATCCTGATACAAATAAACAGCTTGGAATTCCACTTGGAATGAAAGTAGAAGATGTAAAGAAAGCTATTAATGAGAACCCTGATGCAGTAGCAGTAATGGTTAACAATCCAACATATTATGGAATATGCTCGAATTTAAAGGAAATAGTTAAGATTGCTCATGAACATAATATGATGGTACTTGTAGATGAGGCTCATGGTACCCACCTTTATTTTGGAGATAATATGCCTGTATCGGCAATGGATGCAGGAGCAGATATGGCAGCTGTGAGCTTACATAAAACAGGTGGCTCACTTACACAGAGTTCTTTGCTTTTGACAGGAAAGAATGTAAATGCTGGATATGTTCATCAGATTATTAATCTTACACAGACTACAAGTGCATCATATTTATTAATGGTTTCACTTGATCTTGCAAGAAAGAATCTTTACAAAAATGGTAAAGAGATGTTTAAAAAGACAGTTGAGTATGCCGATTATGCCAGAGAAGAAATCAATAGAATTGGTGGTTATTACGCATATTCCACTGAAATTGAGAACAAAGACAGCATTTATGCTTTTGACAAAACAAAGCTGTCAATATATACAAGAGATATTGGACTAGCTGGAATTGAAGTATATGATATTTTAAGAGATGAATATGGAATTCAGATAGAGTTTGGAGATCTTGGAAATATCTTAGCAATTGTTTCAGCAGGTGACAGAGAGCTTGAGATTGAGCGTTTTATTTCGGCTCTTTATGAAATAAAAAGAAAATATGAAAAAGATAAAGCAGGTTTGTTTGATCATGAATATATAAATCCTGAGGTAGTGTGTTCACCTAAGAAGGCTTTTTACAGTAATAAGAAGCAGGTTAGAATAAATGAGAGTTCAGGTATGATTTGCAATGAGTTTGTTATGTGCTATCCACCAGGTATTCCTATTCTGGCACCTGGAGAGCGTATAACAAAAGAGATAATTGATTACATCAATTATGCAAAGGAAAAAGGGTGTTCTCTTACAGGAACTGAAGATTTAGAAGTGAATTACATAAATGTGTTAGTATAACAGCAAAAGTAAGTAAAGATTTTATACTTGCATAGAAAGGAATGGTTTTATGGATTTATGGTTTACTGAGAATCATACGGAAAATGTCAGGTTTTCCATAAAGGTTGACAAACAGATTGTTTCAAAAGAAAGTAAATATCAAAGAATTGATGTATTTGATACATATGAGTTTGGAAGAGTTCTTACTCTTGATGGATATGTGATGCTTACTGAAAAAGACGAATTCATATATCATGAAATGATAACACATGTGCCAATGGCAGTTAATCCTAATATTAAGAAGGTACTTGTTATAGGTGCAGGTGATGGAGGAACTGTTAGAGAACTTGTCAGGTATGATTCAATAGAACATATAGACATGGTTGAGATTGATAAAGAAGTGGTGGATGTATGTAAGGAATATTTTCCAAAGGTGGCATCGGGATTTGATGACAAACGTTTAGATATACATTATGCTGATGGTCTTAAGTTTGTAAGAGGAAAGACAAATGAATATGACCTTATCATTGTGGATTCCACAGATCCATTTGGTCCGGGAGAGAGTCTCTTTACAAAAGAGTTTTATGGAAACTGTTACGATGCATTAACAGAGCAGGGAATACTTATAAATCAGCATGAAAGTCCTTATTATCCACAGGATTCAAAAGCTATGAAAAAGTCACACAAAAGAATAAAAGCAAATTTTGATGTGTCATACCTGTACCAAATGCATATTCCAACTTATCCATCAGGACATTGGCTTTTTGGATTTGCTTCAAAGGGATTAAATCCTATAGATGATTTAAAGGCTGAAGAATGGAATAAGCTTAAGCTAGAAACAAAGTATTATAATACAAAGCTTCATCTTGGAGCCTTTATGTTACCAACATATGTACTAGATATGATAAATAATATAGATTAATCGACAGAAAGGATATAAAGAAATGGGAAAAGCTCTTATTATTGGTGCTGGTGGAGTAGCCAGTGTTGTTATTCACAAATGTTGTCAGAACTCTGAAGTATTTGAAGAGATTATGATTGCAAGCAGAACAAAGTCAAAATGTGATGCTTTTAAAGAAAAGTTATCAGGAGGCAAAACTATTATACATACAGCTCAGGTTGATGCTGATAATGTTGATGAACTTATTGAATTAATCAATGGGTTTAAGCCTGATATTGTAATTAATGTTGCACTTCCATACCAGGATCTTACAATTATGGATGCTTGTCTTGCAACAAAGACAAATTATATGGATACTGCAAATTATGAACCACTTGATACAGCTAAGTTTGAATATAAGTGGCAGTGGGCATATAGAGAAAAATTCAAAGAAGCTGGAATAACAGCATTGCTTGGAAGTGGATTTGATCCTGGTGTAACCGGTGTATTCTCTGCCTATGCTATGAAACATCATTTTGATGAGATACATTATATTGATATTCTTGATTGTAATGGCGGTGATCATGGTTATCCATTTGCTACAAACTTTAATCCTGAAATTAATATCAGAGAGGTTAGTGCAAAGGGAAGCTATTGGGAAGACGGCAAATGGGTTGAAACTGAACCAATGGAAATCAAGAGAGTATATAACTTTGACCAGGTAGGTGAAAAGGATATGTATCTTCTTCACCATGAGGAGCTTGAATCTCTTGGATTAAATATAAAGGGTATTAAGAGAATAAGATTCTTTATGACATTTGGACAGAGCTATCTTACACATCTTAAATGCCTGGAAAATGTTGGTATGACTTCAATTGAACCTATCGATTTTGAAGGAAAGAAGATTGTTCCATTACAATTTTTAAAGGCTGTATTACCAGATCCTGCATCTTTAGGACCAAGAACAGTTGGAAAAACTAATATCGGCTGTATCTTTAGAGGTATCAAGGATGGTAAAGAAAAGACATATTATTTATACAATGTGTGCGATCATCAGGAATGTTACAAAGAAGTAGGTTCACAGGCTATTTCATATACAACTGGTGTTCCTGCTATGATTGGTGCGATGATGTTTATGACAGGAAAATGGAACAAACCAGGTGTATACAATATTGAAGAGTTTGATCCAGATCCATTTATGGAAGCATTAAATAAATGGGGACTTCCTTGGATTGAAGATTTCAATCCGGTATTGGTAGACTGATTTTTTGTACTTAAAGAATATTTAATACTGGTACTATTATTACATCACAATAATTATGGTAAATTATTATGAATATTAAAGATGTTGATTTAACTAATATAAAAACACCATGCTATGTGTTTGATGAAGAGAAAATAATATCTAATATGAAAATATTAAAGGATATTATGGATAAAACTTCATGTAAAATCCTGTTGGCGCAGAAGGCGTTTTCGTCTTATTCAATGTATAATTTGATGAGCAAATACCTCGTTGGTACAACAGCAAGTTCGCTTCATGAAGCAAAACTTGGAAAGGAAGAATTTGAAGGCGAGGTGCATATATTTGCACCGGCATTTCGTGAGGACGAGATAGAAGAAATACTGTTAACTGTTGATCATATTGTTTTTAATAGTGTTTCACAATGGAATAAATATAGAAACTATGTAAAGGAATTCAAACAAAAAAATAATAAAAAGATTTCTTGTGGTCTTAGGATTAATCCTGAATATTCTACAGGTGAGCATGCAATGTATGATCCATGCGCAAAGGGTTCAAGACTTGGAATAACCGTATCAAAGCTTGATAAAGCGGTTGAAGAGGATGGTAACTTCCTTGACGGGATAGAAGGGCTTCATTTTCATACATTATGTGAGCAGAATTCGGATGATCTTGAAAGTACACTTGAAGTTGTTATTAATAAGTTTGGAAAGTATCTTAAGGATATGAAGTGGCTCAACTTCGGTGGAGGACATCATATTACAAGAAAAGATTACGATATAGACAGACTGATAAGATGTATCAATAAAGTAAAATCTTTGTATGGCATTGAAGTGTATTTAGAGCCGGGTGAAGCATGTGTTTTGAATGCAGGATATTTGCTTAGCAGAGTGCTTGATGTAAATGAAGGTGACATTACCAATCTTATTATGGATACTTCTGCAGCTTGTCATATGCCGGATGTATTGGAAGTTCCATATACTCCATATATTATTGATTCGGGAAAGCCTGGCGAAAAGAAATATACATACACATTAGGTGGACCGACATGTTTATCTGGAGATGTTATTGGTACATACTCATTTGATAATGAGGTAAAAGAACAGGATATGCTTATTTTTACAGATATGGCATTATATACTGTTGTAAAAAATAATACTTTTAATGGTTTATGTTTACCGGATATTGATATTTTACAAACTGATGGTAAAATAAAAGTCATAAAATCTTTTGGATACAATGATTTTAAAAGCAGACTATAGGAGGATTGAAAGATGGAAAAGAAAACTTTTGAAGGCTATAAATACATTGAAGGCGGTGTTTGTGCTGCAAGAGGTTTTAGAGCAAGTGGTCTAAACTGTGGTTTCAATAAAGATAAAAATAAAAATGACCTGTGTCTTGTAGTTAGTGATGAGATGTGTAATGCTGCAGGTGTATTTACCCAAAATAAAGTAAAGGGTGCTCCTGTAGTTGTTTGTAAAGAAAATTTAGCAGCAACAAATGGTAAAGCTCAGGCTATTATTGCAAATTCAAAGAATGCAAATACATGTAATGCTGATGGCATTGAAAAGGCTAATATGATGTGTGAGCTTGCTGCAAAAGCGCTTGGCATCAAAAAAGAAGAAGTTCTTGTTGCAAGTACAGGTGTTATTGGACAGGTGCTTCCAATTGAACCGGTTCAGACTCATATTATTGAACTTGTAAATAAGTTGACATATGAAGGAAATGGTAAAGCAGCTAATGCTATCATGACAACTGATACATTTCCAAAGGAGATTGCTGTTGAATTTAAGATTGGTGATAAGATTTGCCATCTTGGTGGAATGGGTAAAGGTAGTGGAATGATTCATCCCAATATGGCTACAACTCTTAACTTCATTACAACAGATGTTGCTATTTCAAGTGAAATGTTAAAGGTGGCATTATCAGATATTGTTAAGGTTACATATAATTGTCTCAGTGTAGATGGAGATCAGTCAACAAATGATACACTTATTGTAATGGCAAATGGTCTTGCAGGTAATAGAATGATTACATCATATGGTACTGATTATGAGGTATTTAAACAGGCACTTTATATTGCAATGATGAATATTACAAAGATGTTAGCAAAGGACGGCGAAGGTGCTACAAAGTTACTTGAGTGTACATGTAATGGTGCAAAGAATCTTGATACTGCCATAACTGTAGCAAAGAGTGTTATATGTTCTCCATTATTTAAGTGTGCAATGTTTGGTGAAGATGCAAACTGGGGAAGAATTTTATGCGCAGTAGGTTATGCAGATGCAGAGTTTGATATCAATAAAGTTGATGTTGATATTGAATCTGTAAAGGGTGTAATTGAAGTTTGCAGGAATGGCGCCGGTGTAGAGTTTTCCGAAGAAAAGGCAAAAGAAGTCTTATCAGAAGAAGAAATATATATTAATATTAATCTTAATGAAGGTGTTGTATCTGCAAAGGCTTGGGGATGTGACCTTACATATGATTATGTAAAGATTAATGGTGATTATCGTTCATAATTTAGATATTCATATTTAGTATATCACCCTCATATAAATATTGTAGGATATTTATATGGGGGTATTATTATGCAAAAATTTGATGTTTATAATGACATAAGTAAAAGAACGAAAGGTGAATTATATGTTGGAGTTGTAGGACCTGTCAGAACCGGCAAATCTACATTTATAAAAAAAGTGGTGGATTTGCTGGTGCTTCCGAATATTAAAGATGAATATGATGAAAAAAGAACACTGGATGAATTGCCTCTATCTGGAAATGGAAGAACAATTATGACTACAGAACCAAAGTTTGTGCCATCAAAAGCTGTCCCGGTAAATCTGCTTGAAGATATTACAATGAATGTAAGACTTGTTGATTGTGTAGGGTTTATGGTAAATGGTGCATACGGTCATATGGAAAATGACCTGGAGAGAATGGTTAAGACACCATGGTTTGATTATGAAATCCCTTTTACAAAAGCAGCAGAGATAGGAACAAGAAAGGTTATTAATGATCATTCGTCAATCGGAATAGTTATAACATGTGATAATTCCTTTTCTGAGATACCTGAAGAGGCTTATAATGAACCTCTTGAGATAACCATTAATGAGCTTAAAAATATCGGGAAACCATTTATTGTCCTGTATAATTCAAGCAGACCATATGATGAAGAAACGAAAGAAAAGGCAAAAGCAATAGAAGAAAAATATAATGTTTCTGTTTTTCCTGTAAATATTGCTATGTTAAAACTAGAGGATATTACAAGGATTTTTTATGAAATATTAAAGGAATTTGAAGTCTCAAAAGTTGAGTTTATGATTCCTAAGTGGATAGAAATGCTTGAAAATACACATTGGCTTAAGAATGAGACAATTGAATGTGCTAAAAGCATTGCTATGAATTTACATAAAATGAAAGATGCCGACTCCTTACGTGAAGATATGGAGTTTCAACATATAAACAATATTTCCATATTAAAAAAAGACTATTCTACAGGAATTATTAGATATGGAATAGATGTAGATGAGACGTTTTATTATGAAATTATGAGTGAACTTACAGGATGTGAAATAAAAAATGAATACGAACTTATATCTACTCTTAAGTATCTTAAAGATATTGAAAATGATTATGCAAAAGTGAAAGATGCAATGTGTCTTGTGGATTTAAAAGGATATGGTGTTGTTATTCCAAAAAGGGATGAGATAGAACTTGAAAATCCAACAGTTATAAAAAATGGAAATAAATATGGTATAAAAATCAAGGCAAAAGCACCAAGTATACATCTTATTAAGGCTGATGTTTCAACAGAAATTGCACCTATTGTGGGAAGTGAAGAGCAGGCAAAGGATTTATTGTCATTTATCTCAAAAAATCAAGATAGTGAAGAGGGAATATGGGATACAAATATTTTTGGTAAAACAATTGAGCAAATTGTTTACGATGGAATATCAATGAAAATAGATAGATTATCTGATGAAACAAGATATAAAATGCAGGATACAATCAGCAAGATTACAAATGAATCAAAAGGTGGAGTTATTTGCATTATTATATAAACTGTTATATAATTTCTCTTGTGAAAAATGAACAATAGGGAGGATGTATGGAAGGATACGTTTATTTAGGCGCATTTTTTTTGATAGTAATAATATTCGCCATTCAATCATACAGAAGCAAAAAAGAAGAAGAACAAAAGCTTAAAAGCAAAATAGAAAAAAACTTTGGAAAAAACTGTGATACAGAGTTAACAGCCGATGAAATTTTAAACATAAAAAAATATTATGAATATACAATAAGCAAGAGAAATGGTGAGTATATAGATGATATAACGTACAATGATTTGAATATGGATAGTGTTTTTATGGATATGAATAACACCTATTCATCTGTAGGTGAAACCTATTTATATTCTACACTCAGAATGCCTCTTGATAAGGAAAAGCTTGAAAAACAGAATAAACTGATAACATATTTTGAAGAAAATAAAGATAATTCAAAGTCGCTTCAAATGAAGTATTCTGCATTGGGTAAAAATAGAAAAATCAACATTATTGAAGCAATACATGAAATAGGAAAAGCAGAAAAGAAAAGTAATCTGCCACATTATTTATGTATCATTGCCTTCATAGTCAGTGTTATAATACTTCTTACCAAACCACTTATTGGTATTTTCGCATTTATTGCAGTTATTGCTATAAATGTAATCTCATATTACAGAATGAAAAATGGAATAGACGAGTCATTTTTGAGTTTTAGATATCTTGTGAATATTCTAAAATTTTCTGAATTGGTTCCAGGATACCTTAATGAAGAATTTTCTGAATATATTGATGAGATACAAAGGATAAACAATGATTTTTCAGTGTTGAAAAAACGAATGTTTTTAATATCTGACAGTGTTAATGGTTCAATAACAGGTATGTTTATGGATTATGCAAGAATGTTGTTTCATGTAGATATTATTAAGTTTAACAATATGATTGCAAGTACAAATGACCATATGGAAGATATTGATAATCTGTATGAAATAGTTGGAAAGATAGAAACAGCTATTGCTATTGCATCATATCGCTTGTATTTAAAGGATAATTTTGGAAATTATTCGAAGCCGGAGTTTGATTATTCAAATAAGGCTTTAAATTTTGAGAATATATATCATCCACTAATTAATGATCCTGTAAAAAATTCTCTTTCAGAAGATAGGTGTGTGCTTCTTACAGGAAGTAATGCATCGGGAAAATCAACATTTCTTAAGACTGTTGCACTTAATGTAATTTTTGCAAGAACAATATATACATGTATGTGTGATAAAATCAGATTAAGTGAATTTGCTGTTTTTTCTTCTATGTCATTAAGAGATGATCTTAAGAATAACGAAAGTTATTATATCGTTGAAATTAAGTCTTTAAAGAGAATAATTGATAATATTGATTCGGACAGATTTGTATTATGTTTTGTTGATGAAGTTTTGAGAGGAACAAATACAGTAGAAAGAATAGCAGCATCTTCAGAAATTCTTTTAAGTCTTTCAAAACCAAATGTTATGTGTTTTGCAGCAACCCAT
>JBGVOD010000016.1:0-32182 GCA_045126215.1 Lachnospiraceae bacterium
ACCACTACAGCTAAACAGGAAATATCATATACAGTTTCGCTAAGATTACCAGAAGCATCAGGTAGTCAGGTACAGACAATGAATGGCTATTCCATTGATTATTCCAATGTTTCAAAAGGATATGTAATGGTTAAGAATACAACAGGAGTGAAGACGTATTTGTGGATTATAAAGGATGGTGTTACATATCAATATAAGATGCAGAATACCGGTGGCTTTGAAACATACCCATTATCACAGGGGAGTGGGAATTATACAATCAGAGTATTAGCCATTGGAGATGATGGTCTCGGATATGATAAAAATACTCTTGATATTTCGGTTGGACTAGAGAGTGAGATGATGCCATTTTTATATGCCAGCACAATGGTTGATTATAATTATGGTTCTAATGCTGTAAATACTGCATATGAGATTACGGCAAGTGCTTCAACTGATGCTGAAAAGGTGAATATTATATATAATTATATAGTTTCACACATTGTATATAATTATGATAGAGCAAATTCTATTACTTCGGGGGCACTTAAGAATTATGTTCCATCACCGGAGAACACTATAAATTCAGGACAGGGAATATGCTCTGATTATGCATCACTGATGGCATGTATGTGTAGAGCTGTTGGTATTCCTACAAAAATGGTATACGGATATGTCAATAATAATGCTTACCATGCATGGAATCAGGTATATTATGATGGTTCTTGGCATTTCTTTGATGCCTGTATAGCGGCAACAGGAGGAAGAGGTTCAAACTATAATCAGGATAAGCAATATTAGAATAAACAATATTAGATAAGTAATATTGGTATATTTATAATGGAATATATATACTTTATAAGTTGGTTTTAAATATATTTAGAATGGGATGAGGAAGTAAAATGAGTGAAGAAGTAAAGGAAATTATTGAAAAAACTAAAAAAACAGACATGGAAGAAGAAAAAACAAGCAGATTAAGCATAAAGAAGAAAAAACTTCCTAATGATGAGATTGCAACATTTTGTGATCAGATGGCATTGATTCTTGAGTCCGGAATACCTCTATATGATGGCATTTATACATTGGCAGAGTCCACCTCGGATGAAGTTTCAAAAGAGGCATTTGACAGTATTGCAAAAAAAGTTGAAGAAACTGGTTCACTCTATACAGCTGTTAAGGAAGCAGGATACTTTCCGGAATATATGGTTAGTATGATTAATATAGGTGAACAAACAGGTAAATTAGATGAAGTATTGATTTCACTTTCAGAGTACTATGACAGAGATTATAAGATAGGTAAGGCGATTAAATCTGCAATTTCATATCCTGTAATTCTTATTGCTATGATGTCGGCAGTAGTTATTTTGCTGGTTGTAAAGGTAATTCCGATTTTTAATGATATATTTAAGAATCTTGGGTCAGATGTATCAGAATCAGCCAATGCAGTTATGAAGTCAGCAACGATGCTTGGATACTTTATTTTTGGTATAACAATTATAATTCTGCTTATTATTTTATCTGTATATATTTACAATATTTCTGGTAATGGAGATAAACTTAGAAATTTATGCTATAAATTACCTGGACTTAGAAAAATAACGAGGAAGATATCTGCTGCAAGATTTGCGTCAGTAATTGGCATGATGCTTGAAAGCGGATATTCCATTGAGAAGTCTCTTGAGCTTGCACCATCAGTTGTAAGCAATAATGATGTAAAAGAAAAAATAAACGAATGCAAGAAACTTGTGGATGAAGGAAAGCCGTTTACAGAGGCTTTAGGCGAAATGGGAATATTTGATCCTTTAGCGTGCCGAATGATAACTGTTGGATTTAAAGCAGGAAAGTTAGATAGTGTTCTTAAGAAACTTTCAAAGCAGTACAATGAAGAGATTGATTCATCAATTGAAAAGGTTGTTTCAATAATAGAGCCAACTTTGGTAGCCATTATGTCACTTATCATTGGTGGAATTCTCATATCGGTAATGTTACCACTTGCAAATATTATGTCTTCGATAGGATAGTGAGGGGATTATATGCATTTATTCAAGAAAAATACATCAGTTAATAAGCCTATAATTTTATCAATTATTGTTTTTGTATGTATTTTTATGTTCTTTATATTTGCGATTTCTAATACAAAGGATGAAATTGGTGCAAATGAAAAAGATAATCTTATACAGGCGATAGATAACGCTGTTGTCAGTTGCTATGCGACAACGGGCGCATATCCTGAATCTATTGATGAAATCATAGAAAAGTACGGTATTATTATTGATAATGAAAAGTTTATAGTTCAGTATGATGTTATTTCATCGAATGTAAAACCTAATGTAACTATATTTGTAAAGGAGAAATAGCATATGAAGAAAAAAAATCATTCAATTGAATTTGTATTTGTTCTTATACTGTTTTCTCTTTTTATAGTAATGTGCGTTATTCTTATAAACTTAGGCTCATCAGTATATAAGAATATATCAGACAGTCAAGAGCTAAATAATGAAAAAAGAACAACATTATCTTATGTTGTAAATAAAATCAGAAGCAGTAGTCTTGAAATGGTATCAATAGATGAAAAAAATGGTACAAAGGTTCTTGTAATTGATAATGAGGGAACATCGAGTGAATATCAAACCATTATATTCTGCAATGACGGATATTTAAAAGAAGCAACGATAATGAAGGGCGATGAATACACTCTTGATTTTGGTTCAAATCTTTTAAAAATAGATGGTTTTGATATTGAGATTGCAGGCAATCTCGTAACATTTAAACTCACAGATAAATATAATGATGAGTATACTGTTTCTGTTAGAGTTAATGATATGAATTAGGAGAATATAGATGAACGGTATTGGAAAGAGTAGATCCTTTTTAACTGAATTTATTACTGTGATTTTGTTCTTTTCGATTGCAGCAGTAGTTGTGGTTAATACATATTCAAAGGCAAATGAGAAAAGCAGGGATAGCCAGTTTTTATCAGGTGCTTCTCTTGAGGCTGAAAAAATTGAAGCAAACCTTTGTGAAGCAGAATTTGACTATGATAGTCCAATTGATGCCAAAGAGAATTCAGTTAATAGACAGCTTGAAAAAATGGGATTTGTTGATGGTAAATATATTTATTATGACGAAAAGTTTAAAGCTGTGGACAAAGAGAATGCTAAATATATAGGAGAAATCAGCGTAATGGTTGATGAATCAAGAGAGTATTCAAAGATTATAAGTTTTGATTATAAGATTTATATGAGGGATAACAGCTCTAAGGTATATAGTATCTCCTTTAATAAGCTTTTGTTTAAAGGAGGAAATGTAAATGAATAAAGAAAAGGGATTTCATATTGGAACAGGCGTAACATCAATTATTATGATTTTTGTTGTTCTTTGCCTGACAACATTTGCAATATTATCTTACAGTAGTGCAAATGCTGATTATAGAATATCTGATGAATCATCAAATTATATAAAAAAATATTATCAGATAAGAAATAAGGCAACAAGAGAAGTTGCAGACATAAATGAAGTAATTTGTGAAAAATACAAAGAAACAGATAATGTTTCTGAAATATTGGAAGAAGTAAAAACACTAGGATATACTGTGGAAGATACTAATATTATTTTGTCATATGATATTAGTGAGAAACAAAAGTATATGGTTGTTTTAAATATTGATACTGAGAATAAGAGAGTAAATGTTAATAAAAATTACATTAAAAGCGAAGGAAAAGAATACGAGGGTCAGGGAATTCAATTAATTGATGAATTTGAATAATTTTGATATGGAAGAAGGATGGAAATATGGAAATCGCTATTTTAGATATTCTAAAAAAAGCAATAGAAAAAGAGGCTTCTGATGTGTATATTGTAGCAGGAGGACCGGCTTGTTTAAAAATAAATGGAAAGATTGAACAGTATGGTTCAGAGAGACTGACTGATTTGGATACAAAGAGATTAGTTGAAGAACTCTATTCTTATAATACTGTTGGTAATATCCATAAGTTGTTAAAAGATGGAGATGACGATTTTTCAATATCTGTAAAAGACCTTGGAAGATTCAGATGTAATACATACAAACAAAGAGGGTCGCTTGCGTGTGTATTGAGAGTTGTTCGATTTGATTTACCGGTTTTTTCTGAACTAAATATTCCTGAAAAAATCATGGAATTTGCAGATTTTAAAAAGGGACTTGTACTTGTTACAGGACCTGCAGGAAGTGGCAAGTCTACAACATTGGCGAGTATTATTGATAAAATAAATACAAATTACAGCAGACATATTGTAACAATTGAGGATCCAATTGAGTTTATTCACAGGCACAAGAAGAGCATTGTGAGCCAGAGAGAAGTAGAGTTAGATACAGAAAACTATGGAAAAGCTCTACGTGCGGCTTTACGTCAATCCCCAGATGTAGTGCTGTTAGGTGAAATGAGAGATTTTGAAACTATTCAGACAGCGATTACAGCAGCTGAAACAGGTCAACTTGTCTTAAGTACACTTCATACTGTAGGAGCAGCAAAAACTATTGATAGAATTATAGATGTTTTTCCTGCGTCTAGTCAGCAACAGGTAAAGATTCAATTGTCAATGGTTTTGCAGGCTGTTATATCACAACAGCTTATTCCATCAACAGATGGAGGCCTTGTTCCGGCCTTTGAAATAATGATATGTAACAGTGCTATTCGAAATATGATTCGTGAAGGTAAGGTTCATATGATGGATAATATGATATATGCCGGTGTAAATGAAGGAATGGTCACTATGGATACAAGTATTTTGAAACTTTACAATGAAGGTAGAATTTCAAGGGAAGATGCGTTGTTCTATGCAACAAATAAAGAAACTATAGAGAAAAAATTAATATAATAAATAAAACGAAACAAAAGAAAGAAGTCGATTTTGGATAGAAATTTATTATATAATTTTGATGATATAAAGAGATATTCTAAGAAATATTTGGAAGAAATATACATTAATAATTCTTACGAAGCTAAAAGGGATAAACCGACAGTTGCAATAATTGATACCGGTATATATAAACATAAGGACTTTGGTGATACTATAATAGAAGTGCAAAGTTTTCTAAAGACCAGAAATAGAGCAAAATATGATGATAATGGTCATGGAACACACATAGCGGGAATAGTACACATGATTAATCCTTATGTAAATATAGCAGGGTATAAAGTGCTTGACAGATTTGGATATGGCAATACTGATGATGTAATTGAAGCAATAGATTATGTAATTAAAATAAAAGACAAACTAAATGTAAAAATACTTAATATATCATTAGGTGGTATAGATGTTGACAGTGATATAAACAACAAACTTATTGATGCTGTAGAAAGAGTATGGGAATCAGGAATAGTCGTCGTATCAGCCGCAGGAAATAATGGACCACATAAAGGGAGCGTTACTTCTCCAGGAGTAAGTAAAAAAATTATTACAGTTGGAATGGTAGAGGATTTGCATAATAATAGAAATAAATTTTTTAAAAGATATAGCGGAAGAGGACCAACTAAAACATGTGTAGTAAAACCAGATGTTTTATGCACAGGACGAGATATTACAAGTTATAAGAACGAGAATGAGGGATGGACTACAAAGAGTGGAACATCTATGGCTACAGCAGTTTTAACAGGTTGCATATCCTGCTTTTATATGATAAATAATGAGTATACACCTAAAATGATAAAAAAAAGATTGAAAGATACATCTGTGAAAAAGTTTGATAATAGTAGTATAGCGGGCTTTGGCGTGCTGGATGTTGAGAATTTTTTCCGGAAATCTTGGGGATAATAAAATGGAAAATGAAATAATAACCGGACTTACGGCAGAAGAAGTTGAAAGTAGAATAAAAGAAAATAAAGTAAATGGCAATTTTGCAATAAAAACAAAATCAATAAAACAAATTATATTTACAAATGTATTCACATTATTTAATTTTGTAAATATATTTCTTGCAGTGTGCGTATTTTTAGTTAAGTCATATAAAAATATGCTTTTTTTAGGCGTTGTCCTTTGGAATATATTTATTGGTGTTTTTCAGGAAATCAGGTCTAAAAGAATCATTGATAAGTTATCTATTCTTTCAGCTAAGGATGTAACAGTTGTTAGAAATGGAAAATATGAAAATATAAAGATATCAGATATTGTCCTTGATGATATTATGGTTCTAAAAAATGGTAATCAGATATCTGCAGATGCAGTTGTTGTAGAGGGTGATTGCGAAGTAAATGAAAGTATGATTACTGGTGAAAGCGATGCTATCTATAAGAAAAACGGGGATGAGATTTTATCAGGTAGTTTTCTTGTGTCAGGAGAGGTTAAGGCGAGAGTAATACATGTTGGCAAGGAAAACTATGTCAATAAGATTACAAGTCAGGCAAAATATTTGAAAAAGCCTAATTCAGAGATGCTTAAATCTATAAAATTGATTGTAAAGGTAATTACAATTGTTCTGATTCCTATAGCATTATTACTATTTAAAAATCAGATTACAATGCCAAATGCTACATTGAAAGATGCAGTAGTTGCTACAGTTGCAGCAGTAATTGGTATGATTCCGTCAGGACTTATTCTTTTAACATCTATGGTTCTTGCAGTAAGTGTTATACGACTGGCAAAGAAGAATACATTAGTACAGGAATTGTTCTGTATCGAAACCCTTGCGAGGGTAGATGTTTTATGTCTGGATAAAACAGGTACTATCACAGAGGGCTCGATGGGTGTTGATAAGGTTGAGATATTTGATGATATATATTTCACAGGTGATATAAAGTATGTCTTAAAGATATACTCATCTAATGCAGGGGATGATAATCCAACATCCCTTGCACTTTCAGAATATGCTAACAGCCAGGTGCTTCCAAAGGAAGTAAATATTGAAGAACTTAAGGAAATATCAAAACTAAATATAGTTGAAAGAATACCATTTTCTTCTGACAAGAAATGGGGAGCTGTCGAAGTAGAAAAAAATGGAACATATATTGTTGGTGCTCTTGAATATATTGCAAATGCAAAAACTGGAAATATAGAGAATATTAGAAATGCCGTTAAAAAATATACATCAAAAGGTCTTAGAGTTTTGGTAATTGCACACACAAACAGCAAAGTTATTGATAAAAAACTTCCTGATGATATAGAAATAATTGCTGCTGTTGCCATAGCTGACAAGATAAGAAAAGAAGCATATGATACAATTGCATACTTCAAAAGACAGGGTGTTTATCTGAAAGTTATTTCAGGTGATAATCCTGAAACGGTATCATATATTGCAAATAAAATTGGAATAAAGGATGCTGATAAGTACATTGATGTTTCAAAACTGTCAGACGATGAATTGAGAGAATGTGTAGAAGATTATTCGGTTTTCGGACGTGTAAGACCAAATCAAAAACTTGTGTTAGTACAAGCACTTAAAGAAAAAGGACACACTGTTGCCATGACAGGAGATGGTGTAAATGATGTATTGGCACTTAAAGAAGCCGATTGTAGTGTTGCGATGCAGTCAGGAAGTGAAGCAGCAAGAAATGTATCACAGATCGTACTTCTTGATTCAAACTTTGCGTCAATGCCTGAAATAGTTGCAGAAGGAAGAAGAACAATAAATAATATGCATCGTTCAGCGTCACTTTATCTTACAAAGACAATATATTCAACTCTTTTGGCAATCGTTTTTGTCTTTTTAAACAGAGATTATCCATTTGTACCAATACAGTTAACTCTTATCGGTGCGCTGACAATTGGAATTCCGTCATTTATTCTTGCAATGGAACCAAATGCTAACAGAGTAAAGGGAAGATTCTTAATGAATGTATTAAGAATGGCCATACCAGGTGGTGTTCTTGCTTTTGGAAATATAATGCTTGGACAGGCTTTTGGCTGGATTACAAATTGTACAAAGATGGAGATTTCTACACTTGCAGTTTGTGGACTTGCTATTGCAGCATATATTGAATTGGTAAAATTATGCAGACCATTTAATATGCTTAGAAGAACATTGTGTATTGGTATTACAGTGATTTTCATTGCTGCTTCAACAATTTTTAACAGCTTTTTTAATTTTTCATATCTAAAATTGAATCAGTTTATTTTTCTTTTAATTGTAGTTTTAGTATCGGGTGTTGTGTTTATGATGTTGGAGGTACTTATTGAACAGTTATTTGGAACAACACCAAATATATATCATATAGATATTGCAAGGGCTGGAGGCAAGAATATTATTTTTGTTAATGATGATGTTGAAAAGAAAGATTACTACGATGTTACAAGTCAGATGAAATCAGTAAGACTCATAGGTGCGGATTCAGTTGTTTTTGTAAAGAATCCTATTAATAATGGAGATATCAGAATAGAAGGGGAAGATGAAATTGGTCAGGATGAGCTTGCGGCAGCGTCAGCATTCTATATGAAGAAAAATAAAATAGCAGATGAGGAATATAAAATAATATGTGAAACTGAGGGACGAAAGCGACCATACAATTTGTTTGTCAGCAATAAACACAGAGTAAAGATAACATATGAAAAAGAAGATATTGGCGAGCAAAAAGCACATATTCTTAAAAAAATGAAAATTACTTTTTAAGGTATAATAATTAAAATGCAAAAACTAAAGGTAAATAAAATACGTATTTTCAAGGAAAATATAATTGAATTATTATGTATCAGGTGTTATAATCTTTACCAAATTAAATACAGGAGGATATGCATATGGAAAAAATAAAAATGTCTACACCGTTAGTTGAAATGGATGGGGATGAAATGACACGAATCCTTTGGAAATGGATAAAAGATGAATTGATTATACCTTTTGTTGATTTAAAGACAGAGTATTATGATTTAGGTCTTGAAAACAGAAATGCAACTGATGATAAAGTAACAGTAGAGTCTGCTGAGGCTACAAAGAAATATGGTGTTGCAGTTAAGTGTGCTACTATTACACCAAATGCTGCCAGAATGACAGAATATACATTGAAAGAAATGTGGAAAAGTCCAAATGGTACTATCAGAGCGATTTTGGATGGTACAGTTTTCAGAGCACCAATTATTGTTAAAGGTATTGAGCCATACGTAAAGAATTGGAAAAAGCCGATAACTATTGCAAGACACGCATATGGTGATGTGTACAAGGCAACAGAGATGAAGGTAGAAGGTCCAGGAAAGGCAGAATTAGTATTTACTGCTGAAGATGGTACAGAAACAAGAGAGCTTATACATAACTTCAAAGGAGCGGGTGTATTACAGGGACAGCATAATCTTTGTAATTCAATAGAAAGCTTTGCAAGAAGTTGTTTTAATTTTGCACTGGATACAAAGCAGGATTTATGGTTTGCTACAAAGGATACTATTTCAAAGAAATATGATCACACATTTAAAGATATATTCCAGGAAATCTTCGATAGAGAATATGCAGATAAATTTAAGGCTGCAGGAATTGAATACTTCTATACTCTTATTGATGATGCAGTAGCTCGTGTAATCCGTTCAGAGGGTGGATATATCTGGGCATGTAAGAACTATGATGGTGATGTTATGAGTGATATGGTTGCTACAGCCTTTGGTTCACTTTCTATGATGACATCTGTTCTTGTTTCTCCAGAAGGAAACTATGAATATGAAGCTGCACATGGTACAGTACAGCGTCATTACTACAAACACTTAAAGGGTGAGAAGACTTCTACAAACCCAATTGCAACAATTTTTGCATGGTCAGGTGCTTTGAAGAAACGTGGTGAGTTAGATAAAAATAGCGAACTTATTGCATTTGGTGAAAAGCTTGAAGAAGCTTGTATTAAAACTATAGAAGATGGAAAAATGACTAATGATTTAGCTATTATTACTTCAATGGAAAATCCTACAGTACTTAACTCTGAAGAATTCATTAAAGCTATTAGAGAAACACTTGAGGGATTATTAGCATAGGTTTATATATCAGGGGAAAAGGTATTTTGGGAGGTATGTCTGTGGAAAGGAATATTCCAAGAGCAGGTGAAATTTATAGACATTTCAAAGATAAGCTGTATCAGATTGTTACTATTGCAAAACATTCTGAAACTGGTGAAATGCTGGTGGTTTATCAGGCACTTTATGGTGAATATAAGTGTTGTGCAAGACCACTTGATATGTTTATGAGTGAAGTGGATAGAGATAAATATCCAGACGTAAAGCAAAAATACAGATTTGAGAAGGTTGAAATCAATGTAGATGTTCAACCTTCTACAGAAAAAAATGATAATGATCCAGAAACGAACGATGATATCGCAGACGCCAACGACAATAATGTGGATGCGAATGACAGTAATAATACAGAAAGCGATGACAATCTATATAATTTAATGCAATTTCTGGATGCTGATACATTTGAAGAAAAGAAGAGAATTCTTTTATCTATTAGAAATAAAATGAATGATGAACTTATAAATGCAATGGCAGCGTCACTTGATGTAATTGTTGATGATGGTGATATAGATAAAAGGTTTTCAAGTCTTTTAAGCTGCGTATCAATGATGGAGAAGTTTGAAGTAAACAATCGATTAAGATAAAATACAATATCTTGTGTATAAAATTTATAAAAGTTGAAAAAAATTACAAAATATACTAAACTATTCTGGAATATATGACGATAAAATTCCTGAATGGTTTTAGTATATTTTTTTTACTTTAAATAAATATGTGGTCTTGATTGAAAGGAGCTATATTTTAGATGAATAGGGCAATAACAAAGATTATGAATAAACATTGGAAAAAGATTATTACTGGCGCGTCTGCATTGGTTGTAGTGATTGTAGCATGCGTATGTCTTAAATTTGCATTTGCAGATGAAATAGGTATAGTTATTACTACTCAATCAGGAAATGATACAAAGTGGAATAAAAATGATACAGATATTATTACTGCAACAGTAACGGGAGTTGATCCTGATGAAGGAACAGGACAGATTCCAGGTACATTGTCATTTACAACATCTAATGCAGAGGTTGTAGCAGTGTCTGATCAGCATGATGGTACAGCCATTATCAGTATGACAGGTGCAGGTAGAGCAGAAGTTATATGTACATATGAAAATGGTGATTATAGAAAAACAAAGTCATTAATTGTCAGTGTTAATTTTGAACGTGTAGATGAACAGTTCCAGGTTTTGGAAGTGGGAAGCGGTACATCTCTTACAACAAACTATTCTACTGTTAATTCACAGAGTTTGATTTGGACATCGTCAAATGAAAATATTATTAAAATATATGATGCAGGTTCAAGTGCTAATATGGCAAATATTGAAGCTGTGGGAAGTGGTGTTGCAACAGTTAAGGCACAGACACCAGCTCCTGATGGACAGGTTGTAGAATTTACAGTTGTTGTTCCCGCTAAATTCATTAATAAGGATTATGTAGATGTGACTCCATCAGATTATATTAACTTGTTTGATAAAGGAATAACTAATGCAAAGGAAAAGACAAATCTTTCATGGGGAACATTTACATCTGGAAACGGTTCGATAGATATTGATGAATATGGAAATGTCCTTGGAAAAAATGCTGGCATTACTCAGGTTTATATTTATCCATATTATAATTTTGGAGATGTAGATCATTTTAGTGACCTTGATACAGTTGAGAAGATAGTTCAAAGATTTGGTGATACTGTTAATGTAAAGGTATTATTTGGTATTATTGGTGGAAATAAGACAATGGCAGTAGGTGACTCTGCATCATTATCTACAAATGTAACTGATGATTTGAAGAATAGTGTAAATTGGACATCATCAAATACTTCTGTTGCGCAGGTAGATTCGCAAGGAAATATCATTGCTGTAAGTGGTGGTACCGCTGAAATTACAGCAACAATCAATAGAAAGATATATCCAAATGATACAAATACAACGCATTCTGCGACAATTACAGTGATTGTAATTGACAATTTTGCTGTTAGTGAATCTGAACATTATCTTAATAAAGGTGATTCATTTACAATTAAAGCATTACCAACTGATACAAGCGATAAGACAACAATCTCATGGATGTCAAGTGATGAAGCTATTGCGAAAGTGACAGCATCAGAAACAAATAGATTTGAAGCATCAGTTGAGGGTATCAAGACAGGACAGGCAACAATAACTGCAATTCAGCAGACAGAAGATGGAGTAAAGAAATATGCAACATGTACTGTATATGTAAGAGAGCCTGTTGTGGATATCATTATGAATGAGTCTAATGTAGAAATTACAGTGGGTGAACAGTATCAGTTGACTCTTATATTTAATCAGGCATCCGGACAGATTCCTGATAATCTTAATGTCAAATGGGTATCATCAGATGAAAGTATTGCGACTGTAGATAAATCTACCAATGTTAATGGTCTTGTAACAGCTATTAGTGGTGGTGATGTTGTTATTTCCGCTATTACAGAGGATGGAATACAGGTTGCATCTTGTAAGGTGCATGTAAGAGTTCCTGTTACAGCTATTACACTTACAAAGGACAAAGTTGAGACAAGTATGTCAATGGAAACATACCAGTTATCATATACAATTCTTCCAGAGGGAGATGGTGTAAATAGAAAAGTTACATGGTCTTCTTCAAATGAAGCTGTTGCAAAGGTTGATGCAAATGGTCTTGTTACATATGTATCGCCTGGTAAAGCTACAATTATTTGTCAGACTGTAGATACAGGTACAGATGGAACAAACCTTATTGCAACATGTGAATTCTATATTAATCAGCCTGTTGTGGCAGTGGCACTTGATTATACAGATGTAACACTTAAGATTGCAGATACTTTCAGATTATCTGTTGAGGTTACACCTGATGATGCAACAAATAAGAGTGTAACATGGAGTTCATCAAATAATGAGGTTGTTCAGGTCGATGAAACAGGTCTTATTACAGCTGTTGGCAGTGGAAATGCTACAGTTATTGTTCAGTCGGTAGACAGTGGTGTTATTGATGTATGTAATGTTTCAGTATATCAGCCTGTTGAAAAGGTACAGATGAACACAAATTCAATGAGTGTTAGAAAAGGTACAGTTTTCTGGTTGAATGCAGTTGCACTTCCAGAGAATGCAGTCAATAAAGCTATTGAATGGTCATCATCAGATACAAGTATAGCTACAGTAGATGATTCAGGAATGGTTACAACATTGCAGCCTGGTGAGTGTTCAATTATAGCAACATCCAAGGATACAGGTGTTTCAGATAAGTGTACTGTAATAGTATTAGAGCCTGTTACAGGAATCTATTTAAATGCACCTGAAGCGACAATATATACAGGCGAAAAATTTGTTATTATACCAACAGTTGAACCTATAGATGCTGATAATAAAGCAGTTACATATCTTTCAAGTGATCCTTCAGTTGCATCAGTTGATTCAAATGGTATCGTAACAGGTGTGTCAGGAGGTTCAGCAATAATTCTTGTTACAACAGCTGAAAGAGGCCTTGTTGCAAGTATGAAGATTACTGTGTATGAGTTCGTTACAAAGATTACAATTGATAATGAAAGTGAATACATCAATCATGGTGTTACAAGACGTCTGACCGCAACAGTTGAACCAGGGACAGCTACAAACAAGGGTATTTTGTGGACATCGGATAAGCCAAATGTTATATCAGTGGCAAGTAATGGTAACATTACAGCGGTTGGATATGGTACAGCTACAATCACTGCATCTGCTACAGATGGAAGCGGTATAAGCGCAAGTGTTAGAATAACATCAGTTAGAGCGGTTGAGAGTATAACAGTTTCTCCGACATCTATAACGATATATCAGGGACAGACAGCTGATATTAATGCAAATGTTGTTCCTTCAAACGCAACATTTACAGATATTGATTTTTCATCATCAGATTCTACAATTGCAAGAGTAGACAGTAATGGTACAGTAACAGGAATTTTACCTGGTGTATGTTATGTTACAGCTACATCAACAGACGGAAACAATGTGAAATCAAAGGTGAAGGTAACAGTTAAGCCATCTGTTCCTGCTACAAGTGTAATAATTAATTCATCAAGTATTACAATGCTGCCAGGACAGTCAAGACAGTTAACAGCCAGACTTAAACCGACTAAATCAACAGATGGATATAGTTGGGTTTCAGGTGATACATCGATTGTGACAGTTGATCAGAATGGTAATGTATATGCTAAAGGTCAGGGAGTTACAACTGTATATTGTGTAGCAGATTCAGGAGTTGAAGACGAATGTGAGGTCATAGTACTAGCGCTTAATGCTTCAAATATTACGCTTGAACAATATGATTATTATAATCTTGATGTTTTTGGTGCAACAGAATCAATATCGTGGTATACTAGTAACGCACGTGTTGCAACTGTGGCAGATGGAAAAGTAGTTGCAAGATCTGTTGGTTCATGTTATATTACAGCGAAGGTAAATGGTAAGGTACTTTACTGTAAGGTAACAGTTACCAAAATAAAGAAATAAGGAGAACATATATTTATGAAATGCTCTAAATGCGGAGAAGAGGTTAATGAGAATCAGGGTTTTTGCTTAAAATGTGGCAATCCTATTCAGTTAGAGCCTGATTTTAACTCTATTGAGGCAGAACTGGCAAATAGTGTCTTGGAATTTATGGAAGACAATAAAGAAACTAGCGAGCCTATTCCAGAAGATATTAACGATGAAGATATTTTAGTGACAGTTGATGTTCCATATGAGGAAATTAATATGCAATTGAAGATGGTCGATATTAACAGAGGGAACCAGCCATCAAAAGCTTCAAATGTTAAAAAAGAAGAAGTTACAAAGGAACATCAAAATGAATCTTCAAAGAAAAAAACATCTTTAGATAAAGAACAGAATAAGAATAAAAAATCTGGTAAAAAAGGCGTAATTATCTTAGGTTCAATTGCTGCGATTGTGGCTATTATACTGATTATTGTGGGTATATTCTTTGTAAAGAATTATCTGGCACTGAAGACTTATGATGGTAATTATGATAAGGCAAAGAAATGCTATGATGCTAAAGAATATGATGATTCATTAATGTATGCCAAGGATGCAGTAAGTTTATCAACAAGCGATATTGAAGAGGTTAAGGCTAGAAAGCTTTTAAATGATATCTATGTTTCAAAGAATATAAAGAATGATGAATTTGCAGAAAATTTAAAAAAGATGATTATTCTTGGTGAAAAAGATAAGGAAAATTATCTTACTTTGGTTGGATATTATTATGACAACAAGCAGTATACAAAGATAAATGATGTTGTAAAAACAATAGAAGATGACAGTGTTATTGAGGCAATGACAAAATATATTCCACAAGCACCAGTTCCAGAACAGGAAAGTGGTGGATATACAGGGTATGTTGTTGTAAAGCTTTCAGCAGAAGATGATTGTACTATATATTATATTTTGAATTCTGAAGATACACTAAATGGCGGTGTTGCATATACCAATGGTGTAAAAATCGTTGGTGAGGGAAAACAGAAACTTACATGCTATGCAGTTGATAAAAATGGTGTAGAAAGTAAGAGAGTATCTTTTGAGTATCAGATTACACAGGGAGAATTAGAAGGACCTAAGGTAACTCCTTCCAGTGGCTCATATTCAACTTTTACAAAAATTGAAGTTGAAGTGCCAGAAGGCGGTAAAGCATATTATACTCTCGATGGAACTGATCCAACATCAGAATCATTAGAATATACAGAACCTCTTGATATGCCAAGAGGACAGACAAAGTTCAAAGTTATTGTATATGATTCATTTGATTTACCAAGTGCCATTACGTCAGAGTCATATAATCTTAGCATTCCTAGAGCACTTTCTATTAGTGATGCAAACGTGCTTGTAAATGACACACTCGTTGCAGAAGAAATAATGCTTGAAGATGGTACAACACCATATGGAAAAATGGTTGTTGAATATGAAAAAATTGCAGAAATCGGAAAAGATGAATTTTATATCTTTAATGCATGTGAATATGATAGCGAAAGTCAGATGATTTCTACAATGATATATGGTGTAAACACATATGATGGAACACTTACTGATAAGATTATTGATGCAGATGGTGTTTATGTTCTTCCGGAGGAAGATGAAGAAGAAACTGAATAATATTTATATTTTAAGACTGCCACACTAATGGATATTTGTGTGGCAGTTGTTTTATTATGGTTAGAAAATCTTATCGTATATATCATCGATGATTGACTCGACTAATTCTTCATCAGCGTCTTCAAAATTTTTATGAATTATATCAGCAATATATTCTGTACGAACAATATATAATTCTTCTTCAGTCAATTCATCTATATTTTCAATTTGGTTATCAATATTTTCTTTTGATAAGTGTTCTGTAATAAAGAGAGCAATATCAAGCTGGCTGTCTTCTTCAGCAGAAATATTTGACTGATACTTTTTGCCATCAAGATAAGACTTTATTCCCATTATAATAAATATTACAAAAACAGAACCAAGAACAATAGTTGCGAGAAGTAATGTTGTTTTGGGAATATTTAGTGGGATAATTTTGAGATTAAGAAGTATTATAAATACTAGTCCGATAATACCAACAAATAAAAGGCTGAAAGCAGAATTGATATTATCTTTATATTTTTCTTTTGATGATACATATTTACTCGACATAAATCCTCCATAACATTCTGTACTTTTTTATAAGCACATTATATAATAAAACTTGGTAAAGGTAAATTATAAAGATTAGTGTGTAAAAAAATCAAGGAGCTGTTTTATGAAGATTGAAGTAATATGTGTGGGAAAGATAAAAGAAAAGTATTTTTCTATGGCAATTGATGAGTATAGTAAGAGATTATCTAGATATACAAAGTTAAATATTATTGAAGTACCTGATGAACAGACTCCTGACGGTGCATCTGATGCAATATGCGATGCAATAAAAAAGAAAGAAGCAGAAAGAATAATAAAAAATATAAAGGATGATGCATATGTTATTACATTGGAGATAAAAGGGGATATGATAGACTCGGTGAAATTATCTGAGAAGATAAATGATATAGGGGTAAAAGGATTCTCTAATATAACATTTATAATAGGTGGCTCATTGGGATTACATTCCAGTGTATCAGAAAGAAGTAAATACAAACTGAGTTTTTCAAAGATGACATTTCCACACCAGTTAATGAGAGTTATATTACTAGAACAGATATACAGGAGCTTTAGAATACTTTCAAATGAACCGTACCACAAGTAATGGTGAAGAAAAAATGTTTGATAAAGTTTATGAAACATCCGATTGCCCTCAGTAATGAAACTATTTCTTTTTTATTATTATGATTATCTATAAAAGATAGAGTCGCAAATATGTGATTATATTTGTGCATAAATGTATTTTCCTTTACATATATTGTTTTGTATATGTAAGGAGGGTACATTTTTTATGGACAAATTATTTGAAATAAATCAATATCTGCCTGAAAAAATCCGAGAAAGGTACCAATATTTTATACAAGCTGGATATCAGATTGAGGAGATTAGGATTGGAGCAAAGCTTCCGGTTATTTTTATAACGAATAAAGGCAAAATAAATACAGATATCATAGTATCAAAGGATGAAGTTGAAGAAGCTATGGAATATATGACAAATTATTCGCTTTATTCATATGAAAAAGAAATTAAGGAGGGTTTTTTTACATTAAAAGGTGGACATCGAATTGGTGTTGCAGGAAAAGCAGTATATGAAGATGGGATATTGAAGAGAGTAATAGATATATCAGCGATAAATATAAGAGTATGTCATGATTATAAAAATAATTTTGAAATAAATCATATTGAAGAATATATAGAGGATGAAAACATTCTTATAATATCACCACCAGGTTTTGGAAAAACAACGCTTCTAAGAAAACTTGCAAGGACATGCTCTGATGAATTGTATAGAAAGGTTGTTGTGGTTGACGAGAGAAATGAAATAGCAGGAAATTATAATGGTGAGAGTGTTATATATGTTGGAAAAATGACTTTTGTATTGTCTGGATACAGTAAGGAGTATGGAATAATGTCAGCAATAAGATCGCTCTCCCCGGAATACATTATCGTGGACGAAATTGGGTCAAATAAGGATATGGATGCTATATATGATGCAACAAAGTGTGGTGTAAAGGTAATAGCTACAGTACATGGCAAAAATCTTGAAGATATATTAGACAGAAGATGGTTGAAGAAAGCAGTAGATGATAAACAGTTTGGAAGATATATTATTATTTCAATGGATCATAGTATGAGAAAAGTTGAAATATATGACAGGGAGTTTAAAAAAATATGTTAAAAGCTATAGGAGTGATAGTTTGTGCCATATCATTTACTTTTGTTGGATTCATATATGGAGAAAGATACAGTGACAGAATTGTCAGATTAAACAAGCTTATTAGTATAGTTTTGATGATAAAAAATGAAATTATGTATAAACATGCTGGTATTCCAGAAAGTATAAGATATTGTGTAGATTATTTTGATAATGAATATAGAGAATTTCTTGTATACATATTAGATGAATTAGAGATGAAACAGGAAAAGATTGCAGATATATGGCAAAATGCAGCCACTAAGTATTTGGAAAATGCTGGAGTGAATGAAAGAGATATTGCAAAGTTTAAAGATTTAGGTCTAAAGATTGGACAAACCAATATGCAGATGCAGATAGAGATATTAGAATCATACATTGAAAGAACAAGTGATGAAATAATAGAAATTAAGGAAACAGTCAATCAGAAAAAGAGACTTGCAAGATTATCAGGGGTGATGTTTGGTATGTTAATGATAATAGTGTTTATCTAATATGTGAATGGGAGGAGTATATATGGAAGTTAATCTGATATTTAAAATAGCGGCTGTTGGTATACTGGTATCAGTAATAAGCCAGATACTTAAACAAAGTGGGAGAGAGGAACATGCATTTTTGGTAAGTCTTGCCGGTTTGATACTGGTATTGTTCTGGATTGTGCCATACATATATGAATTATTTGAGACTATAAAGGGATTGTTTATGTTATAGGTGTGCATATGGGAAGTATATTTAATGAACTGATTAGGGTGGTATTAATAGCAATAATTGTTGCTTTGTTTGCGCTAAATTTTAAAAGTATAAAATCAGAATATGCGATACTTATTACAATTTCTGCATCAATAGTATTCTTATTTCTTGGAATTGAAAAAATGGGTTACATAATAAATTATATAAAACAAATTACAGGATTTATTGATGCTGATAGTGAATACATTCAAATAATTCTTAAGATTGTAGGCATATCATATATATCTGATTTTGCAAAAGACATATGTGTTGACTGCGGGTTTGGAACGATTGGAAATCAGGTGCAAATATTTCTAAAGCTTACGACACTTGTTATAAGTCTTCCTGTTTTGCTACAAATTGTAAAGTACATATCTGCACTTTTGGTAGGGGGCAATATATGAAAAAGGTATTATTTATATGTACTCTGATATTTTGTTGTATTTTTCTCTATACGATTGCAAAGGGAGAAGAAAAGACAGATGAAGAAGATGATAACTTTGAAAATGATATTTTTTCTGCATATGATTTTTCACAGATAGATGAAGTAATGAATGGTGATACAGAAAGTATCTATTCTTTTTCATATATATTTGAGGAAATGGTATATGGAGAGGGTGATCTGTTAAGTAATATAAAAGATGCGGTTAAGAATAAAGTCACATATGAGATTAGTCAAAATAAGCGTAACATTATAAAAATTATAGTTCTTGCAATACTTATGGGCTTACTCTCAAATGTGACAGGAGCTATTTCAAGTAATAGTGGTGAAATGGGATTTTATGTAATATTTATGATGCTTGTGGCTACACTTCTTGGTTCCTTTATTACAATTGAAGGAGTCGTCTATGAATTGATTAATGACATCTTAACCTTTATGACAGTGCTTATTCCAGTTTTTTTTACATCTGTTGGTATTACATCCGGCTACGATACGAGTGTAATTATGAGTAGTTTGACTCTATCTGGAATAACAGTTATCCAATTCCTGTTCCTAAAAGTATTGCTTCCACTTGCAAATGTTTATATGGTAATTTCTATCGTTAATTTAATTACAAAAGAAAATTATTTTAGTAAATTTGCTACGATGATAGAAGATTTTTTAAAATGGAGTCTTAAGACTATTCTTACTGTTTTCATTGGACTTAATCTGGTGGAAGGACTTATATTACCGTCAAAAAATACAATTATCAGAAAAGGGGTTACAAAGCTTGCATCAGCAGTACCTATTATTGGAAACAGCGTTAATGGTGTGGCTGAACTTACAGTATCATCAGGTGAAATCATCAAGAACAGTATTGGAGGAGTTGCTCTTGCTGCACTTGTAATTATGGCACTAATACCATTAGTTAAAATACTTATTTTTATGGGAATATACCGTATTACAACAGTTATCGTTGAACCGATATGTGATAAAAGGGTTTCAATGGCAATTGGAAGTGTAGCTAATGGAGGCTCTCTTTTATACAAGATAGCAATATCCTCAATGCTGCTGTTTGGAGCATCAATTGCAATTATATGTGTTGTTACAAAATAATAGATATATAAATTATTAGAAAGAAGGGTAATAATGCAGATATTTTTAGGAGTAGTTAAAACAGTAATTGTATTTGTTATTTTTACTTCGTGTCTTGAAAATCTCATATCAAGTGAGTCAAATAGAAAGCTTTTTAGATTTTTAAATGGACTTATAGTTTTGTGTATTATTATTGGAAAATTTGATGAAATATTATTTGGGTTGCAAACAGAATTTTTTTCATTATGGGAGTAGAGTATGAAGATAGATATTATTAAAAAAATTGGAATTCCAAAGCTTATTCTTATCGGGGTACTTGGAATTTTATTGATTTCATTGGAATTTGGTGGAGATAGTAATAAAGAAGAGGATGAGAATAATAAAAATGTTACTGTTTCGGATGATTATTATGACGCAGATGAATATTGTGAAAGTCTGGAAAAAAAGATAAAAAGTGTCATTGAAAAGATAGAGGGAGTAAGTGGCGTTGAGGTATGTGTAACACTTAAGAATAGTAGCAAAAAGGTTGTACTGACAGAAACACCGTACAAGATTAATAGTGATGGTACAAGTAGTGATGGAAGTAAAAATATTATTTCGGAGGAGAAAAATTACAACACAGTATATGAGGAAGATAAGCAAGGAAAGAAAGTTCCATATGTAGTTACATATAATTATCCTGATGTGAAAGGAGTTGCTGTTGGAATTACATCAACATTGACGATTGATGTGAAAGAAAAAATTATAAATGTTGTTAGTACTTTGACAGGGGTGACAGTCAATAATATATCAGTTATTGGGAAGTAAGAAACTCAGTTATGGTGTTAAAAGGTGATTTCTAGTGGTATAACTAGCATATTACACAAGCATTTAGGAATTTGTTCCGATTTTCGGATATAAGAGTTTCTAATATCCAGTGTAAGTCGTAAATAACTATATGCTTTGCGCAATATTTAATGTTAATTTTGTAAAGTTTCTTTTGATACACTGACCTATATAGAAAATAAAATAAAGAATATAAAGCATTTATAAGAATATAATGTAATATAAGAATCTGCATACTGAAAATAAGTACATATTATGGAGGGGAATATGATTAAGAGAAATCAGTTGATTATTACAGCAATGGCAACACTTGTGGCAATTGCGGGATATTTAAGCTTTGGAGAGACATTAGACACAAAAAAGCCTAATGATGACAAAAATACAAAGGTGGCAGAGGCTGAAGCAAATAGTGAAACTACAGAAAAAATAAATGTTGGGGAGGCTGTTTTAGTAAGTGCTGATGGAGGTATGAATTCCATTGCAGAGGCAAAACTTGAAAAGCAGTATTTAAGAGCTGAGATAACAGAAGATCTTCTGAAAATTATTGAAAATGTTGATATTGAGGATGATATAAAAAAGAGTGCAATAGATAAGTATACAGAACTGTCCAGTGTATCAGAAAAGGAATTGATGGCTGAAAATGAAATAAGGTTAAGAGGTTTTGAGAACTGTGTTGTAACAAAAATTGATGATAGGGTTGAAGCACTTATTGTGAATGAAGAAATAGAAATAAGCGAAATTACAAAAATAGAGGACGCACTAAAAGATATATTTGGTATTCCACTTAAGAATATTACAATAACAGTTGTAAATGATAATAAAGATGATATGAAGTGATAAAGGGATTGATTTTATTACTTATTTTGGTATAATATCACTATAATGTGTGTAGTTATAGGAGGACGAAAACGTGGAAAAAAATACAAATATAGGTGTTGTTCAAATAGCAGATGATGTAGTAGCAATTATAGCAGGTCTGGCTACAACAGAAGTTAAAGGTGTGTCTTCAATGGCAGGAAATATCACAAAAGAGATAGTTTCAAAGCTTGGAAAGAAGAATCTTTCAAAGGGTGTAAAGGTTGAAGTAAATGAAGGTAGTGTTGCAGTTGATGTCGCAATCAATATTGAATATGGCTACAATGTACCAGAAGTTTCAAAGAATGTGCAGGATAAAGTAAAGGCTGCTATTGAAAATATGACAGGTCTTTCTGTTTCAGAAGTAAATGTAAGTATTGCAGGTGTTGCATTAGAAGAAACAAATTAATTTGAAGTTATAGCTTGAGAAAGGTGTACCATGACAAGAAAAGAACTTAGAGAAAATGTATTTAGAATGTTGTTCCACAAGGAGTTTCATGAAGAATGTGAAATGGAGGAACAATATATATTCTACAAGAATGCTGTAGCATCTATGTCAGAAGAGGATTCGCAGTATGTTCATGACAAGGTTTTTAAGATAATTGAAAAACTTGAAGATATTGATAATGCAATTGATGGTGTAAGTATTGATTGGAATGTAAAGCGTATGAGTAAGGTTGACCTTACGATTATGAGACTAGCATACTATGAAATGAAATATGACGAGGATATTCCTGTTAAGGTTGCTATAAATGAGGCAGTTGAATTGGCAAAGACATATGGTGGAGACGATTCACCATCATTTGTAAACGGTATTCTTGGCAAATTAGTATAATTAGGAGTTGTTGTGGGAAACATATATACAGTTACACAGGTAAATTCATATATCAAGCATATGTTCAGTGAGGACTTTTTATTGAAAAATGTATCTGTAAGTGGTGAGATTTCAAATTTGAAATATCATTCGTCAGGTCATATATATTTTTCACTTAAAGAGTCTAATTCTGTTATAGCCTGTGTTATGTTTAAGGGGAATCGGGCCGGACTTAAATTTGAAATGAAAGAGGGCCAGAAGGTTATAGTAAAAGGTAGTGTAGAAGTATATGAGCGAGATGGGAAATATCAGTTATATGCAAGAGAGATTTTCCTGGATGGTGAAGGTGATTTGTTCAAGAGATTTGAACAGTTAAAAAAAGAACTTCTTGAGATGGGAATGTTTGATAATTCTTTCAAAAAGCCTATACCTAAGTATGCTACAAAGATTGGAATTGTTACAGCTTCGACAGGTGCGGCTATTCAGGATATTATCAATATATCCACCAGAAGAAACCCACATGTTGAGCTGTTTTTGTATTCTGCAATAGTTCAAGGGGAAGATGCAAAGTACAGTATTGTAGATGGCATTGAAACTCTTGATGGTATGGGATTAGATGTTTTAATAGTCGGTCGTGGCGGAGGCTCAATAGAAGATTTGTGGGCATTTAATGAGGAAATGGTTGCAAGAGCTATATTTAACTGTGATACACCAGTTATTTCTGCTGTTGGTCATGAAACAGATACTACGATAGCGGATTATGTTGCAGATATGAGAGCACCTACTCCATCAGCGGCTGCTGAATTGGCTGTTTTTGACTATAATGCTTTTTTGATGGATTTAGAGGCGGTTAATGATAGTCTTAAGAAATCATTATTGTATAAGTACAATGAAAAGTATCAGACTGTAATGAGATTATCGGCAGAGCTTAAGTCAAAGAGTCCTTTAAATCAAGTGAAACAGAGAAAAGAACTTGTTTCAAAATTGAAGGATCGTCTTGATAATGTTATAAATCGAAAAACTTGTGATATAAGAAATCATATAAGTGTTCTGGCTGCAAGGCTTGACGGATTGTCCCCTGTTAAAAAATTAAGTAATGGATGTGGTTATATATCATCTGGTGGCAAGCTGATAAAAGATGTTAATGATATTAAGGTGTCAGAAGAAATTCAAATCGATATTATTAATGGAAAAATAAATGCAGTTGTAAACAGCATAGAAAGTATAGAGAGAAAAACAAATTAATCTGAAAGGAAGAGCCATAATACGGCTTATATGTAAAATGGGAAAAGAAAAAGAACGTTCAATTGAAGAGAGTATAGAAATATTGAATAATATTTTGATATCTATGGATAAACCGGATGTATCGCTTGAGAAGTCTTTCGAGTTATATAACGAAGGTGTTCAGGTTGTAAAAGAACTTAATGACAAGCTTAGCGAAGTTGAGAGTAAGCTTACAGTTGTAAATGAGTAAAGGTACTGCTATGGAAAAAGAAATGTTTTTACAGGAATTAAATAATAAAACAGAAGAGATTAATGAAATAATATATAACTTTCTTCCAATCGAAGAGGGATATCAAAAGATTATATTTGAAGCCATGAATTATAGCATAAAGGCAGGCGGAAAAAGACTACGCCCAATGCTTATGTTTGAGACATATAAGCTGTTTGCAAAGAATGATGAAATTATTAAAGAAATATATTCATTTATGACAGCAATTGAGTGTATTCATACGTACTCTCTTGTGCATGATGATTTGCCTGCAATGGATAATGATGATTACAGAAGAGGTATGCTTACAACTCACAAAAAGTATGGACATGCTATGGGGGTTCTTGCGGGTGATGCTCTTTTAAACTATGCATATGAGGTGGTAGGAGATGCTATGGTCTTTGCCTCTGACGATGATAAGGTAAATATTGCAAATGCTTTTGCTGAACTTAGTAAAAAGGCCGGTATTTATGGAATGGTTGGTGGACAGACTGTTGATGTTACATTAACAGGTAAGAGTATCGATGAGAAAACACTTAACTTTATATATGACTTAAAGACAGGTGCATTAATAGAGGCATCTATGGTTTGTGGTGCAATTCTTGCCGGTGCTGAGAGTAAAGATATTGCAAAAGTAAGAAAAATAGCAAAAAATGTTGGTTTGGCATTTCAAATAGAAGATGATATACTTGATGTAGTATCTACAACAGAAGAGCTTGGTAAACCTGTTCTTAGTGACGAAAAGAATGATAAAACAACATATGTTACATTATACGGAATAGAAAAAGCAAAAGAAATGGCGAAAGAAAAATCTAAACAAGCAATAGAATTACTTGATTCTTTTGAAGAGAAAAATGACTTTTTACGCGAATTACTTTTGTATCTTGTTTCTAGAAAAAAATAGATGGAGATTAAAATGTTACTTGATAGTATAAATAATCCGAATGATATTAAGAAAATTGAAAAAGAAGATTATGACAGACTTGCAGAAGAAATCAGAGAGTTTCTTATAGATAAAGTGTCAAAAAAAGGTGGCCATTTAGCATCCAACCTTGGCGTGGTTGAGCTGACAATGGCTCTTCATCTTGTGCTTGATTTACCAAAAGATAAGATAGTATTTGATGTTGGACATCAGTCGTATACCCATAAGATTTTAACAGGTAGAAAAGATGGATTTGACACATTAAGAACACATGGTGGAATGAGTGGATTTCCAAAGAGAAGAGAGAGTGAGTGTGACTGCTTTGGAACAGGGCACAGTTCCACATCTATATCTGCAGGACTTGGTATAGTAACTGCCAATGAATTAAAAGGTGTAGATGATACTGTTGTGTCTATTATTGGAGATGGAGCATTAACAGGAGGTCTTGCATTTGAGGCACTTAATAATGCTTCAAGACTAAAGCGAAATTTTATTATTGTTTTAAATGATAATGAAATGTCTATATCTGAAAATGTTGGTGGTATGTCAAAATATTTGTCAGGTATCAGAACAGGACATGTGTATAATGACATAAAGAATGGAGTTACTAAAACATTAGAAAGTATCCCTGTTGTGGGTAATAAAATTGTTCATCAGATTAGTAAAACAAAGAGTAGCATTAAACAATTGGTAATACCGGGTATGTTATTTGAAAATATGGATATTACATATCTTGGACCAGTTGATGGACATAATATATCTCAAATGGTAAGAGTATTTAACGAGGCTAAAAAACTTGAACATGCGGTGCTTGTTCATGTTATTACTAAGAAGGGTAAAGGATATGAACTTGCAGAAAAGAAGCCTAGCAAATTTCATGGAGTAGAGCCTTTCGATAAAGAAACAGGAGAAATACTAGACAAAAAAGAAAATGCAACATATACAGATTTATTTTCCAGAGGTCTGGTAAAACTGGCAGAAGATAATAAGAAAATAGTTGCAATAACAGCTGCAATGGCAGATGGTACAGGCCTAAAGAGATTTAAGGCAAACTATCCGGAGAGATTTTTTGATGTTGGCATAGCTGAAGAACATGCGGTAACTTTTGCAGCAGGACTTGCAAGTGAAGGGCTTAAGCCATATGTTGCTATTTATTCATCATTTTTACAAAGAGCATATGATCAAATTATGCATGATGTATGTATACAGAACCTACCGGTGGTATTTGCCATTGACAGGGCAGGAATAGTTGGCAGTGATGGTGAAACTCATCAGGGTATTTATGATATTGCATATCTTCGTACAATACCTAATATGAGTATATTTGCACCTAAGAATGGGTACGAATTTGCAGATATTCTTAAGTATTCAACATACTTTAATGGACCTTTGGCAATCAGATATCCAAAGGGTACGGCCTCTGAAAAGTTTAAAGAGTTTAGAAAGCCGATTGTATATGGCAAGAGTGAGGTTATTTACCTTGAAAAGGATATTGCTATATTTGCATGTGGAACAATGGTAAATGAAGCTGCAAAAGCAAGAGAAATGCTTAAAGAAAAGAATATAAACTGCAGTCTTATTAATGCAAGATTTTTAAAGCCAATAGACGAAGAAGCTATTATAAATATTGCAAGAAATCATAAACTTATTGTTACAGTTGAAGAGGGCATAATTACCGGTGGTTATGGTGAGGCTGTCCTTAGATATGTAAATAGTGAGAAGCTAAATGTCAAAGTGGTAAATATTGGAATAATGAACCAGTATCTTGAACATGGAAGCATTGATATATTGAAAAAAGAAGTAGGATTAACACCTGAAAATATAGTCGATAAGGTGATTAGCAATATGTAATCAGGTCCAGAGGGCTTTTGACCCTGGCATCATCTCTATAGATAAGTAGGTAAAACATATGAATAATTTTATTATAGTTGCAAATGGTGACAAGGCTGACACAAAGAATGTGGCAGAAAAAATAGAAAATTATCTGAATCTGAAATCAAAGAAATCAAAAATTATCTTTGGATATCTAAAGGAAGAGGATATTGAAGGCGATACAGATTGTTGTATCGTTCTGGGTGGAGATGGTACTATGCTTATGGCAGCAAGAGTACTTGTAAATTACAATATTCCGTTTATTGGCATAAATTGTGGTAATCTTGGCTTTTTATCTGAAGTTGAGCAAGAGTCAATATATGATACGTTAGACAGACTTATAGACGATAATTTTATCGTGGAAAATCGTATGATGTTAACGGGACAGCTTATTAGAGATAATGAAGTAATATCTGAAAATGTTGCGCTTAACGATATTGTAATAAATAGAAATGGTCCACTTAGGGTAATTGATTTTAATATATATGTAAATGGTTTGAAATTAAATGAATACAGGGCTGATGGAATGATTGTTGCAACACCCACAGGTTCAACAGCATACAGTATGTCTGCAGGTGGTCCTATTGTAAAACCGTCTGCAAATTTGATTTTACTTACGCCTATATGTCCGCATACACTGAATACCAGAAGCATTATTTTCGATGCAACAGATACAATTGAAATCGAAGTGATAAATAAAAGAGGATATGAAGAGGATAGCAGATGTGCCTATTTTGATGGGGATTTGTTTGTAGAACTAAAAAAGGGAGATAGGATGCGAATTGTAAAATCAAAGATTAATACTAATGTCATCAAGTTAAGTAGTAAGAGCTTCTTAGAAATATTGAAAAGGAAGATGAATGCAAATGAAGACTAGTAGACAGAGAAGGATTCTTGAATTAATAGAAAAAAATGATATTGAAACCCAGGAAGAGCTTGTAAGTATGCTTATTGCAGATGGATACGAGGTTACACAGGCAACAATATCAAGAGATATACGAGAACTTGGAATAACAAAGATTTCGGTTAATGGAAAAGTGCAAAAATATGTTGCCATTAATGGTAGTGACAGTACTATGAATAACAGGCTGTTAGGTGTTTTTAAAACAGGTTTTGTGTCTGCTGATGAGGCGGGTAATTTGCTTATAATCAAGACTGCTGCTGGTATGGCAATGGCTGTGGCTGCTGCAATTGATGCGCTTAGATTTGAAGAAGTTGCTGGGTGTATCGCTGGAGACGATACAATTTTTTGTGCAATTAGAAATCAAAAGGATGTCAAATTAGTAAGAGATAAACTTATTGATATGATTTCTAAATAAATCCTTTGGTGAGTTGGCGAAGGATGGAGGTATTATATGTTACTTAATGTACATGTTAAAAATTTAGCACTTATTGAAGATGTGGATGTTTATTTTGGAGAAGGACTTAATATTTTGTCAGGTGAAACCGGTGCCGGTAAATCCATTATAATCGGTTCTATTGGAATTGCACTCGGTGCAAAGGTACCAAAGGATATAATCAGAAAAAATGCAGAATTTGGTTTGGTTGAATTACTTTTTGGTATTAATGATGATGAGATAAGTAGCAAATTAAAAGATATGGGTATAGATATGTCCGATGATTCTGTTGTTATTTCAAGAAAAATAATGAACGGAAGAAGTATTATTAAAATAAATGGAGAAACTGTCAATACTGCTTTACTAAAAGATGTGTCAGGGTTGTTGCTGGATGTACATGGACAACATGATCATGAATCATTACTCAGAAAAGAAAAGCATCTTGATATCCTTGATAGTTTTATTGGCAAGGATGGTTTGTTAATTAAACAGAATATAAAGGAAGAATATAGCAGTTATCTTGAACTTAAGCGAAAACTTTCAGATTTTGAAATGTCGGACGAGCAAAGAGCGAGAGAACAGTCTTTTCTTGAATTTGAGATAAACGAAATTGAGTCTGCTTGTCTTGTAGAGGGAGAAGATGAAATTCTTGAAAAGGAACAAAAAGAAATTGCTAATGCAACAAAACTTGTTAATGCATTGTCGTTTGTAAGGAATGCAATGATGGAAGACGACAATTCTGTTACGAGTATTATTTCACAGAGTGCAAGGGAATTATCTAAAATAAGTGATATAAATGATAAAACAAATAATCTTTATAATTGCATTATGGATATAGATTCGGTATGTCAGGATTTTTGTAATGAATTAGCAGATTATTTTGATTCTATTTCGTTTGATGAAGAGAGAATTAATTATGTATATGAGAGATTAGATGTAATAAATAAGCTCAAAATTAAACATGGAAAAACAATTGGCGATATTCTTAAAAAACATAAGGAATATAGTGAAAAGCTGGAAGAATTTAAGAACTATGAGATAGCTCTCAATAAAGTTTTGAAGGAGATAAGCGACAAGGAAAAATATATTACAGATTTATCAAATCAATTATCAGATATAAGAAGAAAAGCAGCAGATATGTTATCGAAGGATATTGTTGAGGTTCTTAAAACATTGAATTTTGATTATGTTGATTTCAATATTGATATTGAAAAGACATCTGAACTTACATCAAAGGGAACTGATAAAATTGAATTTATGATTTGTACAAATAAAGGGGAAGAATTAAAACCATTATCACAGATAGCATCTGGTGGTGAATTATCAAGAATTATGCTTGGTATAAAGACAATTCTTGCAAAGGTTGATAATATAGAGACTCTTATTTTTGATGAAATTGATACTGGAATCAGTGGCAAGACTGCACAGCTTGTGGCTGAAAAGATGAATATTATTGCAAAAGACCATCAGGTTATTTGTATTACTCATCTTCCACAGATTGCAGCAATGGCAGATAATCATTATCTGATTGAAAAAAGAGTTGAGGAAGATACCACAAAAACAGAAATCTTTAAACTTGATTATGAAAGCTCAGTTATGGAACTTGCAAGAATGCTAGGCGGCGCAAAAATAACAGAAACTGTTATTTCCAATGCAAGGGAACTTAAAAAAATTGGAATTGAATAATATTAATACAATTCTTTTATATGAAGATAATAAAAAGAGACAGTAAATGTCTCTTTTATTTTTTTGAAAGGATTATGAAATATTTGTAATTTATGATTATGAAATATTCATGAAATAAGGATTGTGTGTATGAAGAAATATAGGATTGTATTAGGGGTTATTGCAATCATTGCAAGTGTAATTCTTGGAATATGTGTTAGAAGTGATACTAGTATTTTTGATAATTTTGTTATACCCGTTTCTGAAAATGAGACAAGACAAAGAGTAATTCCTTTGGGAGAACAGATGGGGGTATATCTTGAAACAGAAGGTGTGCTGGTGGTTTCGGTATGTAATGTATCAGATCAAAATGGCGTAAATTATACACCTGCACTAGATAAAATAAATGCGGGTGATTATATTGTTGCATTAAATGATATTGACATTTCAAGTAAATTGCAGCTTGGTTTTTTGATAAATAAATATGGAGAAAATGAATTGAAACTTACAATAAAAAGTGATAATTCCTATAGGGATGTATATATTACACCTGTAAAGGTTTCTGAAAACGAGTATAAGATAGGGACATATGTAAGAGATGATGCACAAGGAATAGGAACAATAACATATGTGAAAGAAGATGGTAGTTTTGGAGCATTGGGACACGGCATAAACGACATAGATACAGGAGAATTACTTGGTAGTCAAGGGGGACTTTTATATAATGCAAAAATATATGGAATAATCAAGGGAGAGAAAGGAAAGTCAGGAGGATTGTGTGGAACTATAAATTATACAGACGAAAATAAAATAGGTTGCATATTAAAAAACACTGAAAAAGGTATTTTTGGAAAGATGAATAAACAGGAGATATTGAGAATTCAGGAAAATTATGAAGGCGAGTACTATGATGTGGCAAGGAAAGATGAAATTACGATAGGCAGTGCGTATATTATAAGCTGTTTAAGTGGTGAAAGAGAAAAATATGAGATAGAAATTCAGGAAATTGATGACAGTATATTTAGCGAAAGCAAAGGGATGATAATTAAAGTTACAGACAAAAAACTTCTGAATTTAACCAATGGAATTGTACAAGGGATGAGTGGTTCACCAATCATTCAGAATGGTAGAGTTGTAGGAGCAGTGACACACGTTTTTGTTAATGATCCTACGAAGGGGTATGGTATTTTTATAGAGGAAATGTTAGAAAATGACTAAGGATGTATAAATGGGTATAGTATGAAATAAAAAATCACTAATATTTTTAAAAGTAGTGATTTTTTTATAAGAAAGTGATATTATTTCACTAAAATTAAAATGATATGGATATCAAAAAATATAAAAATTTTGTTGACACTAGGGAACTATACTTAATCATTTTTTGGAGTACTTTATGAAATATGAGAAAATATATAAGGCAAAATTTATAGACAGACCAAATAGATTTATTGCCCATGTGGAGTTAGAAGGCAGAATAGAAACAGTTCATGTAAAGAATACAGGACGTTGCAGAGAGCTTCTTATTCCAGGTGTGGATGTGATTTTGAGTTATTCTGATAATCCTTCCAGAAAGACAGCTTTTGATTTAGTCGCTGTATATAAACAGGGGCTTGGCCTTATTAATATTGACAGTCAGGCGCCAAATCAGGTAGTAAAGGAATGGTTGCAGGACAAAGGTTTTGATATTGTTCGACCGGAGCATCGTTATGGAGATTCCAGGATTGATTTTTATATGGAAAAGGGGGACAAACATTATCTGATGGAAGTGAAAGGATGTACCCTGGAACGAGATGGAATTGGATATTTTCCAGATGCGCCGACAGAACGAGGTGTGAAGCACCTTTATGAACTAACTAAGGCTGTTTCAGAAGGATACATAGCATACCTCACCTTTGTTATTCAGATGA
>JBGVOD010000017.1:0-17691 GCA_045126215.1 Lachnospiraceae bacterium
TTAAACAATACGTGTCAGTTAAATAGTGAGCGCGATTAGCTCAGTTGGTAGAGCACCTGACTCTTAATCAGGGTGTCCAGGGTTCGAACCCCTGATCGCGCACTAAAGTACATTTTTTAGGACGGAAGAGCCTGGGGGATGTGCTTTTTTATTGTCCAAGCATAAAAGATAATATAAACAATAAACAAAAATCTAAAATATGAAAGTGAAGATTTGGAAGAATTAAAAGGATATAAAATACAAGAAATAAATGACACGAGAGAATTGGCACTATTAAATACCCTTATACAACAAAACTACTAAACAGTAACAATTCTTAGAAAAAAGAAAGCTAAAAACAAGGAGATAACATATGCCTATATTAATAATATTAGGAATACTAATAATAATAGCAATAATAGTATTAATAAAAACATGTATTGAGGAAAAAGAATATAGAAGAAAAATACAAATAATGAATCAAAACAGGATTCAACAACAAATGCAGCAACAATTGCAATATAATGAACCGATGCAATATCCATACAGGTCAAAACAATTATTGACAAAAACAGAATATAAATTTTTCTTACAGCTAAAAGAGAGATGCGATAAAGAAAACTATATAATATGCCCTAAAGTAAGACTTGAAGATATTGCAGAAGTAACAACAAAGCAAAACAATATGAAATATAGAGGATATATAAGGTCAAGACATGTAGATTTTATATTATGTGATGATAAATTAAATATAAAAGTTGCACTTGAATTAGATGATTATTCACATAAAAACATAGAAGCTCAAAAGATTGATAATTTTAAAAATATGTTATTTAAAACAATTAATATACCACTTTATAGAGTAAGAGTAGCAAACGACTACGAAGAAAAGATAAATAAGCTATTTACAATATTACAAAATGATAACATAACTATTAATCAGAGTGTCCAGAATTCTAATTTTTGATTGTGTATCGACTATACAACAGAGAAATTTTATCTGCGGACGATGCCACGAGGTTATAGTTTTCTTTATAAGGGTGTCAAAGGGTACATCTTAGTTATGTAGATACTAAAAGCTACCTTTTTGACACCCTTTATAAGAAAACTTTTTATCTTATTTTCTTTTTATTTTCGCAGAAAACAATTCCCCCCAAACCTTAGGATGGAAGAATATCAACAATGGGAACAGTTCTAATCTTCCTGCCAACATATCAAACATAAATACATATTTTGAAAATGACGAGAATACACTAAAATTCTGTGTTGGACCTGCACCTTCAAGTCCTGGACCTATATTGTTAATGGTTGCCGCAACCGCTGTAAAGTTCGTTGTCAGGTCAAACCCATCAAATGATATAAGGAAAACCGAAGACACAAATATAAGAATAAATGTTATTAAATATACATTTGTGGATCTTAATACTTCATGTTCTATTGGTTTCTTTTCAAATTTAATCTTTCTTACGCTATTTGGATGTATGTACGAGTGAAGCTCTTTAAACATTGTCTTTATCATAATGACAATTCTAGATACCTTCATTCCACCACCTGTACTTCCAGCACATGCTCCGATAAACATAAGTAATACCAGTATTGTCTTACATGCACCTGACCATTGATTGAAATCAACCGTTGAGAATCCTGTTGTTGTAATAATTGCAGCTACCTGGAATGATGCATCAGTAAGTGCTCTTATTGCATTTGCAGAAGTATCAAGTATATTTATAAAAATAATAAGTATCGATACACCAATTATGATAAAGTACCATCTTACTTCTTCCATTCCTAGAGCTTTTCTAAACTGTCTATACAACAAGAAGAAATATGCATTAAAATTCACACCAAACAATATCATAAATATTGTTACTACCCATTGATTAAATAAGGAGAAATCCGTAAGACTGTTATTTCTTATACCAAATCCACCTGTACCAGCAGTAGCAAATCCCGTATTAACAGCTTCAAAAATTGACAAACCGCCAATTAATAACAATACTATTTCAAGTACTGTAAGTCCTATGTATATGCAATATAAAAGTCTTGCTGTACTCTTTACTTTTGGTACAAGCTTACCAACAGATGGACCCGGGCTTTCAGCTCTCATTATATTCATATTATATCCACCACCAAGTGGAATAATTGCAAGAATAAACACAAGTACACCCATTCCACCAATCCAGTGGGTAAAGCTTCTCCAAATAAGAGAGCAATGTGACAACGCTTCAATATCAGTTAATATTGTAGTACCAGTGGTAGTAAATCCAGATATCGTTTCAAAAAGTGCATCTGTAAATGAAGGAATTTCACCACTAATTACAAACGGAAGGCATCCTATAAGACTTAATAGTATCCAGCTAAGTCCCGTAGTGACACATCCCTCTTTAAGATAGAAAACATTACTTTTTGGCTTTCTGTAAGACATAAGTATACCAATAAGCAAGCTGACTGCTGCCACACCAGCATATGATATTCCTTCAGACTCACCATATATAAAAGCAACCGCACATGGCAACAAAAGAAGTATACCTTCAATTTTTAAAACAAAGCCAAGAACATATCGTATAATACCGCTATTCATAGAACCTCCACTACACTATAATATCATGTATTTCATTAAAGCCTGTATGTGTAGTTACAATCATAACTGTATCTCCCACCTGGAGAAAATCCTGTCCACTTGGGATTATTACATTGCCTTTTCTATAGATAAATGACACAAGTATATTTTTTTTGATAGATAAATCCATCAACGGAACTCCCGTTATGTCAGATTCCTTATCCACTCTAAACTCAATAGCCTCAACCTTATTATCAAACATATGATATAATCTCTCGATATTACTATCCAAAGAATCTTTCTTCGCTCTCGCATATGCAATAATGGCCTCTGCTGTAATATATCTTGGATATACAACGCTTCCTAACTCAAGCTGGCCAATAACATCTTTAAAGTTCATACGATTAATCTTTGTAACAACCTTTGCCTTTGAAACTTTCTTCGCATATAGTGTAAGCATAACATTCTCTTCATCAATTCCTGTCAAAGGTACAAATGACGATACATTTTCAATTCCTTCTGCCATCAAAAGATTTTCATCTGTACCATCTCCATTTATAATGATAGCCTTTGGAAGAAGAACACTTAGTTCTTCACAACGTTTTAAATCTTTTTCAATGATCTTTACTTCAATGCCCATTCCAATAAGTCGTACAGCAAGATAATACGCAGCCTTGCCACCACCTATAATTATTGTATTCTTTGTTCTATCTGTTTTGATTCCTATGCTGTCAAGAAACTCTTTTACATTTTTTCGATGACATACAAATGTAATAATATCCCCACTCTTCATTCCAAAATCACCTGTAGGTATAATTACATTTCCATCTCTTTCAACAGCGCATACAAGAACCTTATTTGTGATATTATTTCTTCCTAACTGTGCAATCGTCATACCCACAAGCATGTTATCTTCCGGGATTTTAAACTTAACAAGCTCTGCACTTCCATGGGCAAACGAACTCACCTCAAGAGCTGATGGAAGATAAAGAATTTTTGATATTTCTCTGGCAGCCTCCATTTCGGGATTTATTATCATTGCAAGACCAAGCTTTTCTCTTAAGTAACTGGTCTCCTTGCTATAATCCGGTGTTCTGACTCTGGCAATAGCATCGCATCCACCAACACGTCTTGCAACTGTACAGCATAACAAGTTAAGTTCATCTGAATCTGTTACCGCGATAAATAAGTCTGTCTTATCTATTCCTGCCTCCATCTGAACACTATATGTTGCTCCATTTCCAACAATCCCCATAACATCATATGTATTAGTAATCTCAGTAATTTTCTGGGAGCTTTTGTCTATAACGGTAATATCCGTTCCCTCTTTTATAAGCTGCTCAACAAGAGTTGTTCCAACCTTACCGCAACCAACGACGATAACTTTCAAAACTTTCTTTGAGCTTCTAAGCGCACTAAACATTTTCAAAAATCCTTTCAATGAATATGCTTTATTATAAGCCAAACTTTAATATATATCAAGTGTATCAAAAGAGTCAAAGATATCACGAAATTTTGTGTTCAAGCATCACTGCCCTATTGACACTCGCTGAACATATCCATTGTGGCAGAGACATTGCAGAATTTTGTTTTTACTATAAGTAACTCAGTTAAAATGAAGACGCTTGATAAGGTATTCCTTATTCCAGTCTATCTATACTGATAGTATGTCGTCCCATCAATACATTACATACGAAAAATATTACTCCACTAGCTAGTATCATATTTAAAATGATTGTCATATCTATACGTACCTCAAACAATAATAATTTTACAACTATATATCTAAATACAATAAAAAATAATGCAGACATATATATAGCAACAGCTTCAGATGCCAAAAAAATAACAAAAAATTCCATATTATATACTTTTTTTCTATCTTTCTTCTTCATACCAATACAAGATAACATCTTCATATATTTTATATTTCTTATGTTATAAAATCTGATGGTATAAAAAAGTGACAGAAATATGAGTACAATAACAATAATTCCAAGCCCTGCTACTAGTTTCCCAACATTAGAAACAAGCCAGTTAATAATACATATTTCCATACCTTTATATGTAAGATAATACTCCCAATCCGAAACATTTTCTGTCTCTTTCATAAGATTAAGTATTTCATCAGAATATTTACAGTTTTCTATATACTCATCATAGCTATCAAAATAATATCTTGCACTTCCATTTATAACAAAAAAATGTTCTTTATCTTCGTTTTTTAGATTAATATATATATGTTCAAAATGGTAATCATGAGATGTTTCTTCCTCTCTTTTACCAAGTTCGTCAACGCTTAGTATACCTACTATTACATAATTTTCTAAAAATATTTCTTCTGTATTATTATCCAAATTCTTTTTTAATAATGAAATTTTCTTTCCTATTATATCTTTTGAATCATATTCTCTATTTATTCCCAACACATCTAAAATATAGTCATCTACCAATAATTCACCTGGATTAGACGGATAGTTTCCAACATACTCAAGTGCGTTATTTTCATCATACATATATTCAGGAAAGATATTATTCTCATCAGAATAATACGCCAAAGGAATAGTTGCATATGGAAACTTTATATCTTCATATATTTTTCTATCATTTATATAATAGTTGCATGGTGTATACTTTGTATCTTCGAGTTTAACAATGAGCTCTTCTGCTGTTATCGAATTTTCCCATCCATTAGGAATAACATCAAACAACAAACTATACTCATTTGCACCGTAATTTTCTTTATTCTCTTTTGATTTTTCAATTATACTATCAATATTATTTACCAAAATCTTTTCATCAAAAATATCGTAATAATAGCAACTTTCTCTATATGTTTCCCCAAAATTCTCTTTATAGTCACTGAAATAATTAGCAACAATTACAAAACAATATGCCAACGCAAATGCAAAGCCTGTACCAATAATAATCTTGTATACATTTCTCTTTCCAGCTTTTAGATTTCTAAATGCTATTATAACAATATCCCTAAAACTCATATTTCTTTCTCCACATTTTGCCCAAAGATAAACTCATAACACTCAGAACGACAACTATAATAAAAATACAAATCTGTGGCATAAATAAAGAAAAATATGTCTGTATATGCATACTTTCTACTATATATCTATTTATCCCCGCCATAACTACTGCATTTATTATAACTCCAAGCAATATAGCGACACATTCTTTAAACATAAAAAAATATCTATATATCGACATACATTCTTTCCTTGCAACACCTATACTAATTAGCATTTTTATGTACTTTTCTCTTTCAGAAATTTTCATAAGAAAAGAATTTGAACTACTATTTATCATAACGACAAATAAAATAATAGAAATAAACAGAAAAATAATACTGCAAAACATATTAATTTGAATCAAATTATCTATGTCTTCATTCCAGAAATCTCTTCCTGATAAGAGAGCCTTGAATTTTTTTATTATAATACCTTCTAAAGAATCAATTTTAATTGTTCCTTTTGAAGAATCATCCGAAAAAGTCACCTCATGAAAACCATTGTCTTCAAACCATTCAACTTCATTTTTTATATTTTGATTAGCCGGCTTGCAATAAAAGAAATAACCATCTTCATTCATTGTGATTGCATAATCATTGAATGCTCTGCTTAATTCTACAGATATTGTCATAGAAAATATTATGCTTGCAATTATCATTGTGTGTATAAATAATGAAGATATCCATTCAATCTTATTGTATTTATACTCTAATTTTGCCAACCTAATCTTATCTGTTCTCTTCATCCTTAAGCACGCTTCCATCTTTTAACGTAATAATCCTATCTGTTGTTTTTGCATCTTCTGTACTGTGAGTAATCAATACTACTGTCTTTCCGCTTTCTTTCTGTTTTCTAAGCAAACTCATTATATTCAAACCATTTTCATAGTCTAGATTACCACATGGTTCATCCGCAAAAATTATATCTGGATTATTGATAATCGCTCTTGCAATACAAACTCTTTTTTTTTCTCCTCCCGAAAGAACATCTACTAATGTATTCTTTTTATGTGACATTCCAACTGCCAAAAGGGCCTCATCTATCATCTTTTCTCTTTTTTTATAAGGAATCTTGGATATCATCAACACGATTTCAAGATTTTGATAAACCGTATACTTTTCTTCCAGAAAAAAATCCTGAAAAACAAAACCTATTGAGTTACATCTGTAATCTGATATCTCTTCTTCAGACATACTGTAAATATCTTTCCCTGATATCAATACTTTCCCCACTGACGGTTGAAGAAGACCTCCCATAATCTTTAAAAGAGTTGTTTTTCCACTGCCTGATCTTCCTACTATACTTACAAACTCGCCCTTTTTTATATTAAAACTAATGTCCTTAGTAGCCCATATATCTCCAGACACTTCCTCAAATTTTTTACTTATGTTTTGTATTGTAATCATAAATATTCACCTTTATTTCTTCATAGAAAAAACTATGGTCAAATCATCACTTTTAATTGTAAGTGTTTCATCAAATGAATCATTTGTGAACCAGAGTCCAAACCAATTACCTTCACCTAAGCAAGGATAAATCCATGTATATGTTCCTTCTTTAGATGCTTTATCTATATCATACGTGTATGCATTATCTACAAACATCTTATTCAAATCTGATACCTCTAATAGTTGTTCATCTGTTAATCCTGTATCAAACCCACCTGATTCTTTCATTTTATTTATTTTTTCCAATTGCTTTTCCTGAAATATTTTATTCAAGTCTATATTATACATTTTTATCGTATTATCTTCTATCTCTATATACGCTTTTGGATACTCTTTGAAATCAACAACATAATACTTTCCTTCTTTTATTGTCCCCTCTGGAGTTCTAAGCATAAAATATAATAATATTGGTATGGATATGATTATTAGAATTATTAAAATTATTTTTAATATTTTTTTCATTATGTGTATTCTCCTCTATGTATAATCTGCACACTAGTGGTACTATCACGGATTGTTTTTTCTTGTTTCTTACTGAATTTACGGGTTTTTACTTTATAAGAGCGAATTTTTTTATAAAAGTTAGAGTGTCAAAAGATACTTGTATTATAAAAAAAGCAACATGTCTGACATGTTGCTTAAAAATCATAATACATTTGTTTTTATTTTCCCTAACATATTATTCTTTATACTCTAAACCCCACGCCCAACAAATTATTTAATTTATTTTGACGTATTCATACTACCATTTTTTAACATAATTTGTCAATTTTAAGTTTCTTACTCTGTTCTCAATGCAACTACTGGATCCTTCTTTGCTGCACTCTTTGAAGGAATAAATCCTGATATAAGTGTTAAGAATACGCTTATCAAAATAAGTATTATTGCTGCTGGAAGTGGTAATGCTGCGTTAAGGGAATTGATACCTGTAAGGCTATGTATTACCGCATTAATTGGAATACATAACAAGCAAGTTACAAGAACACCTAACAGACCGGCACAGAAACCGATAATAACTGTTTCAGCATTAAACATACTTGATACATCATGCTTTGATGCACCTATAGCTCTTAAAATACCTATTTCCTTTGTTCTCTCCTGAACTGAAATAAGAGTGATTACCCCTATCATAATTGATGAAACAATAAGTGAAATTGCTACGAATGCTACTAATATATATGTAATAGCATTGATAATCGAGCTTACTGATGACATCATAATACCTACGTAGTCTGTATACTGAATCTTATAAATATCTTCAACAGAGTCATTATATTTTGCAATAGTATCTTCAACAATATCTTTATTTTCGAATGAAGATGCATAAATATTAATTGATGATGGATTCTCTAAATTTACATATCCCATATCTTTAAGATTAGTATCATATGTGCTGTCTGAGAATTCCATAACACTGTCGTAATACATCGCCATATCTGCTATTTCGTACGACTGAATTGCCAAATCCAAACCTGCTGCCAATTCAGCTGTAGTCATACTCTGAAGCTGTGCCTGAATCTGAGCTGCATACTGCATCTTTATCTGTTCACTTACAGCCTTTTTATATGCTGCTGCAAGATCATCATCACTCATTTCTGCAAGGTATGACATAATACTTGCTTCATCCATACCCATTTGTGCTGTGAGCGCTGCAACAAGATTTCCTTCCATTTCTTCTCTTGTTACACCTTCCATCGCGGCCTGAAGCTGTGCATTAAGGACTTCTGCATCCATAATACTCATCATTTTAACATAAAGCATTGCTTTTCCATTTTCATCAAGACTAGCAATGAATTTTAAGAAGAGATTTTTCTTATCCTCATCTGACAACTTGCTGGCACTTTCCTTGAATAAAAGACCTGTTGTGACATCCTTTTCAGGATTAGCTAACTGATCCTTAATAACATCTGCTTTACTTGTGTTTTCAACTACATATTCTGTAAGACCACTGGTATATCCAATAGATCCTGTAAGCATTGTTGTATCCACATCTTCTTTAGGTTTGATAATACCAGATACCTTTAATGTTATACCATTATCATATAAGTACTGAAGACCAGCTTCTGTATTTCTAAGATCTGTATAAAGACCTGTTGTTTCATCCTTTACAAAGCAACTTGAATTTAGAACAACTCTGTATTCTGTATTACAAATATCTTCGTAAGACCATGACTTGTCATCCTTCTTTAATTCTGTACCATTCATGGCTGAATCCATTATATCATCCATTGTTTCTTTTGACTCAAGACCAAGTGCATAAAGCGCAACATCATTCAATTCATTATTCTTATCCATTACAAGAACAATCTGGTCATAGCTTGTTGGCCAAGCACCATATACAACATCATACTGGTTCTTTAAAAGATCATTAACGTATGAACCGTCATTTCCTGAAAGCAATTCCTGCCATAATTTTGCCGAAGAACCACTCATTGAAGCCATAGATGACATCATTCCCGAACCACTTTGCATGTTTGACTGTGCAAGTGACATATCAACACCAGTCATTTGACTCATCATTTCGTACATAAGCTTTGTTGCATCTGATAATATGATATCGCCATCAACATTCTTTGTATAAACCTGCATATCGAAATTGTATGTATACAAAATTCCATTGATTGCTTTTGACACATCACTGTTTTCATCTTTTATCTGTTCTTCAATGTATTTCTTAAAAGCTTCTAAATCATTTTCCTTAACTTCAAGATTATTCATTGCATTGAAGATTTCATACATAGCATCTTTCTTATATACTGCATCCATATCATGCTCGACTTCACCATTATGTACATTCATAAAAGTTTCCATAAGCGCTGTAAGATCTGTACTCTGTGCCTGTAACGACAGCGGATATGATGAAAGAGCATTTTCCTGCACTGTATCAATATATGTGGTCAAACCATCAGATATTGACAATATAAGTGAAATACCTATAATACCAATACTACCGGCAAATGCTGTAAGAATAGTTCTTCCCTTCTTTGTAAAGAGATTTTTTAAGGATAATGAAAATGCTGTAAAGAAAGACATTGAAGGTTTCTTAATTTTTTTGCCTTTTCTTTCTTCTATAGATTTATTATCTCTTTCTGTTTCTTCCTTTATTTCAGCTTCAGTTAATGGCTTTGTATCATCCTTAACTTCACCATCAAGCATTCTTATAATTCTTGATGAATACTTTTCAGCAAGTTCCGGATTGTGTGTAACCATAATAATAAGTCTGTCTTTTGATATTCTCTTAAGAATTTCCATTACCTGTACACTTGTTTCTGTATCAAGGGCACCTGTTGGTTCATCTGCAAGGATTATGTCAGGGTTATTGATAAGGGCTCTTGCAATTGCAACTCTTTGCATCTGACCACCTGACATTTCACTTGGTCTCTTGTGTAACTGATTGCCAAGTCCAACTTCTTCAAGTGCCTTCTTTGCTCTTTCCCTACGCTCAGATTTTGAAATACCAGAAAGTGTAAGTGCAATTTCAACATTCTGAAGCACTGTCTGATGAGGAATCAAGTTGTAGCTTTGGAATACAAAACCTATAGAATTATTTCTGTATGCATCCCAGTCCCTATCTTTAACATCTTTTGTTGATTTTCCATTTATTATCAAGTCACCGTCTGAATACTGGTCGAGACCACCAATAATATTAAGCATTGTAGTCTTTCCACATCCAGAAGGTCCAAGAATAGATACAAATTCACTTGTTCTAAACTTTAAATCTATACCCTTAAGAGCATGAACCGTGTTTTCACCTGAAAGATAATCTTTCTTTATATTTTTAAGTAAAAGCATCTTTTGCCTCCATATAAATTACTGTCCAATTGTAAATATCTGCGCTATTGGTGAATCAGATGATAAAATAAGTGTCTTATTATCTCCTGCAAGCGCAATCTTCGCAGCATCAAGCGATCTTACAAACGCATAAAACTCACTCTTTGATGTATCATTATATGCATCAGAAAGTATTTGCATATATTGTGCTTCACCTTCTGCTTCAATCTGCTCAGCTGTTGCTTCAGCCTCTGATATCATAATTGAAACATCTTTATCTGTTGTATTTTTAATAATCTGTGACTGTGCTTCACCTTCTGCAGTATACTGAGCTGCCATCTGTTCTCTTTCAGAAATCATTCTTTCGTATACAGCTTCCTTATTATCATCAGGAAGATCAAGGTGTTTTGTTTCTACACTAACAAGCTCGATACCATACTGTAAAAGATTATCACCTATCTTTTCTTCCATCTTCTGAGCAAGAAGTCCATCTCTGGCACTGATAACATCTGCCTGGGACATGCTACCGATTACTTCCTTAAGTGCATTATATACTGAAGTATTTATTCTTCCCTCAGCACTTGTAATAGATGCACTAAGTGTCTGTGCAAAAAGCTTAGGATCTGTGATTCTCCACAACACATATGTATCTGTTACCATTGTCTTTTTATCCTTTGTGATAACATCACTTTTTGCAAGGTCATATAATAAAATTTCTTTTGGAATAGTATCTGTTTCCTCAATAAATGGAATCTTAAAAGATATACCCTCTTCTGTTATTACTCTGTCAACTTTTCCAAATACTCTTACAAGCTTATATTCATCCTTATATGTAACAACAATAGATGAAAAGAATGTTATTACAAGAAATACACCCAAAAATGCAAGAATAATTTTTAATGCTTTCTTTCCTTTATTCATTTGATGTACCTCCTTCTAATCCACTAATCGAAAAATTTGAAAATGAGTCAAGTGGTAGAATCTTCTGAACCGAACCATTGCCATCATCAATAATAACTTCAAGGGAAGGCAAGATTTCTTCCATTGCTTCATAGAACATTCTCTGTTTTGTTACAGCAGGGAACTTAATATATTCATTATACATTTCATTGAATCTTGCAACCTGACCTGTAGCTTCGTTTATTCTCTCCTGCTTGTTTGCTTCGGCCTCCTGTAAGATTCTATCTACAGTTGCTTCGGCAGCAGGAATCTTCTCATTCTTATATTTATTTGCATTGTTAATAGCTGTTTCTTTTCCCTGTTTTGCAGTTTCAACAGCCTTAAATGCTTCCATTACATCATATGTTGGAGGTTCTGCATCCTGCATTGTAATATTTACAAGATATATTCCAAGCTCGTTCTCATCTAATCTGTCATTAATCATTTTCTTGATTTCTGCCTGAATCTCGCTCTTTCCTGTTGTAAGAACACTATCTACATCTGTCGAACCAATTACAGTTCTAATACAGCTTTGAGAAATGTTCTTTAAAATCGCAACTGGATCTTCTGAAGCATATAACGCAAGTATAGGATCAGATACCTGATACTCTACGAAGAAGTCAACATTTACAAAGTTATAATCTGATGTAATCATAAGAGACTCATCTTCGATTGTTTCATTTGTATCAATATTATATCCTATTGAAAAACCTTTAATTGTTGTATCAACCTTTTCAACTGTCTGAATAAAAGGAATCTTAAAATGAAGACCTGACTCTGAAACTGTCTTCGCATTTCCAAGTGTAAGAAGGACTGCTTGTTCCTGTTCTCTTACTTGATATGTACAATTAAATGCAAGGACCAAAATCACAATAATTGCAATCACTATTGTCACTATCTTTTTAATTTGCTCTGGTTTGATACTGTTAGGATCAAACGTATATGTATTTTTATTTTGCATCTTGACCTCCTATGTGGAATTTTTCTTTACCTATAATACCACATCTTGGATAATATTGTATTAAATTTGTATTAACTATTGTATTTTATGTGGTCTTTTATTCATAAAATGGTTCTGTGCTATTTTTACAGTTTATTCTTTAGAGTAAAAAGAGGCTGCCGCATTAACGATTTTGTAATTCTTTCGTTAACACGGCAGCCTCATATATAATGCATATATCATATATAACGTATATATCGTATATAATGTATATAACATATATAATATATATATCACATATATTATATTTTTTACTTTCTATTATAGTTGATCAAGCAACCTTTAAGAATGATATCTCTTTCATCATCTGTAAGCTCGCCCATCTTAAGTGTGAACTCTTTGAGTTCTTCACCCTTTACAACATAAGCTGTGAATTCTGAAGCCTTTTCTTTAATCTTCTTTGCAACATCAGGAACAAAAATGTAATCTCCTTTTGCAAATGGAAGTTCATCTTCTTCATATATAAATGGAAGCATACCCCAGTTGATAAGGTTTGAACGATATCTCTTTGTAGCGTATTCTTTTGCGATATTTGCCCATCCACCAAGTACTTTCTGGCAAGATGCAGCCTGTTCTCTTGCTGAACCATCACCTGGTTTTACAGCATATATTGTTGAACCAATACCAAACTGATTATGATGAAGCTCTGGGAACTTGCTCTTAATAACCTTCATTGCATCACCAAGTTCAGGCATTTCATCACAAGGACACTTATCTTCAAGTCTTGCATTTTCAGCTCTCTGAATCTCTTTTGCAAGGCCAACATATTCTGGATCCTTTCTTGAAAGTGTGAATTCTGCAAGTCCAAGAGGATTTGAACGATATGAAGATGTTTCACCCGATGGAATAAGTTCATCTGTTGTTGTAACAGGATCATGTATTTCTGAAACAACCTTAAGCACAAGATTGTCTGTAAGTGCTGACATAGCTGGCCAATCCTTGATATTTGGACCGAACTTAATCTCAACTGAATCATCAGCAACACCCTTTGAATCAAATACTCTGTTTGCATAAATGCTCTTATCAAAGTGGTATTTTGGTGATGTATATTCAACATCCATATCCATAGCTGATGTTAAATATCCCTTGTTTGCTGCTGTAGCTGCAATTGAACGAGCATCCATAAGAGCAACTGATGAAATCTGACCATTCTGAAGCTTTGAACCTTCTCTGTTAGGGAAGTTTCTTGTAGAATGTCTAATACTAAATGCATTGTTTGAAGGAGTATCTCCAGCACCAAAGCATGGTCCACAGAAAGCAGTTTTAACAATAGCACCTGTTGCCATAAGGTCTGCAAGTCTTCCATTTCTGGCAAGTTCAACATATATAGGCGTTGAAGCAGGATATACACTAAGTGTAAATTCGTCAGAACCAATACTTCTTCCTCTTAATATATCTGCTGCATCACAGATGTTTTCATATCCACCACCTGCACAACCAGCGATAATACCCTGATCAACGTATAACTTACCATTTCTAATCTTGTCAGTAAGTTTGAAATCTACCTTACCATCTAAGCTTACTAAAGCTCTCTTTTCAACATCATGAAGAATATCTTCAAGATTTGCATTTACCTCATCGATTGTATATGTGTTGCTTGGGTGGAATGGCATTGCAATCATTGGTTTAATCTTATCTAATTCAACATAAACCATACCATCATAGTAAGCAACTGCGCCAGGATTTAATTCCTTATATTCATCTACTCTGCCATGTACATCGTAGAATTCCTTAACCTTTTCATCTGTTTTCCAGATTGATGATAAACATGTTGTCTCTGTTGTCATAACATCAACACCAATTCTGAAATCAGCGCTTAAGTTTGCAACACCTGGTCCAACAAATTCCATTACTTTATTCTTAACATATCCATTGGCAAATACTGCACCAATTATTGCAAGAGCAACGTCCTGAGGACCAACTCCCTTTGCAGGTGTTCCTGTCATATAAATACCTACAACGCCTGGCATATTAATATCATATGTCTGTTCAAGCAACTGTTTTACTAATTCAGGACCACCTTCACCCATGGCCATTGTTCCTAATGCACCATAACGTGTATGACTGTCTGAACCTAAAATCATCTTACCACCACCTGCAAGCATTTCTCTTGCAAACTGATGAATAACTGCCTGATGAGGTGGAACATAAATACCACCGTATTTCTTAGCACATGTAAGACCAAACATATGATCATCTTCGTTTATTGTACCACCAACTGCGCAAAGCGAATTATGGCAGTTTGTAAGTACATATGGAATAGGGAACTTTGTAAGTCCTGAAGCTCTTGCTGTCTGAATAATACCTACAAAGGTAATGTCATGTGATGTAAGCTTATCGAACTTAATCTGGAGCTTGTCCATATTTCCTGATGTATTATGGTTCTCTAAAATACCATATGCAATAGTGTTTTTTCTAGCTTCTTCTGCTGAAACTGCATTTCCTAATTTTGATTTAAGAATAGCTTCTGCTTCTGCAGTGTTTTCAATAACTTCTGTGCCATTTAATAAAAATGCACCATTTTTACTTAAAGTTACCATATAGCCTCCGTTCTACCATCGTAATGTTGGCGGTTGATTTTTTTATTATGCTATTATACAATCAAACTCTTTAATTAGCAAGAATGAGTTGAACAGGACCACAAGTCACTACAAAGTGACTTGTGGTCCTGTTCATCCTTACAAAACACTGTTTTTTAAGTTCTATTAATATTATTTCTTCCTTGATTTTCCTTTAGATGACACTTTTTTTATTGTGTTTTTTCTATTATTTCCAGTTTTCTGTTTTGGTTTAACTGTCGGTACTTCAAGAACAATTGCTTCAAATGGTCTCAAAGGTATATTTAACATATATGGGAAATTATCACATTCTTCTTCAATTGATTTATAAGATGAAAGTGTAATAGCTGCATTTTTTTCACTTGCAGTTTCAAAGGTATCCTCTTCTGTTGTATAACTAAAGCTTGAAAGTATAGTATTATATGTACCTTCCACTGGAACGCCTAAAGTATAATCTTCTCTTTCGATCGGTGTAAAGTTACAGATGAAAATAAGTGCTCCATTATAATTCTCAGGATTTTTTCTTATAAAACTGAATATGCTTCTTTCATTATCATCACAGTTAATCCACTGGAAACTTTCGTAATTATTCTCTCTGTTATCATATGCATAAAGTACTTTATTACTCTTGTAGAGCTTTAACAAACTTGATACATAATCTTTCGTCTCTTTATGTAATGGCTCATTTAACAAATACCATTCAAGGTTCTTATCTTCTGACCACTCTGACAGCTGAGCAAACTCCTGTCCCATGAATAAAAGTTTCTTACCCGGATGTCCAAACATAAATGTATATGCTGTCTTAAGATTTGCAAACTTATCAACCTTATATCCCGGCATCTTGTTTATCATAGAACACTTCAAATGAACAACTTCATCATGAGAGATAACAAGAATAAAATTTTCACTAAAAGCATATGTAAGACCAAATGTCATCTTATTGTGATTATACTTTTTAAATAATGGATCAAGCTTGACATATTCAAGGAAGTCATTCATCCATCCCATATTCCATTTAAATCCAAATCCAAGAGCCCCATCTTCTACGGGACCTGTTACCTTTGGCCATGCAGTTGACTCTTCGGCAATAAGAAATGCTCTCTTATTTCTCTTTGACATAATACTATTGATATGCTTTAAGATTTCCATTGCTTCGAGATTTCCATTGTCACCGTACTTATTTGGTATCCACTGTCCAGGTCTTCGACCGTAATCTAAATAGAGCATTGATGCAACTGCATCTACGCGTAATGCGTCAACATGATATTTTTCAACCCAATATAAGGCATTTGCAATAAGGAAATTTTTAACTTCATTTTTTTCGTAATTGAATACCTTTGTTCCCCATTCAAAATGCTCGCCTTTTCTTGGATCAGGATATTCATAAAGAGGTGTTCCGTCAAAATTTGCAAGACCACATTCATCTTTAGGGAAATGTGCAGGAACCCAGTCAAGAATAACTCCAATATCATTTGCATGCATAATATCAACAAATTTCATGAATTCACGAGGACCACCATACCTTGATGTAGGTGCATAATATCCTGTGACCTGATATCCCCATGATTGGTCAAGAGGATGCTCTGATATACCCATAACCTCTACATGAGTGTATCCCATTTCCTTTACATATTTTACTAATTTTTCAGCAATTTCATCATAAGGGATAAATCCCCATTCATTTTTTTCATAATCCTTCTGCCAAGAACCAAGATGAACTTCATATATTGACATTGGCTGTTCTGTAGGATTTTCTTTGTCTTTCTTTTCAATCCATTTCTCATCGGTCCAATTAAATCCATCAATATTGGCTACCTTACTTGCATTTCCCGGTCTTACCTCTGAATGAAATGCATATGGATCTGCCTTGAAAATAATTCTTCCATCTCTTGTATGAATAGCAAACTTATATGTATCCCATTCCTTTACACCAGGAATGAATGCTTCCCATATACCGGATGTTTCTATGGCCTGCATTCCATTTCTATGTGGATCCCATTGATTAAACTCACCTACTACACTTACATATGCTGCATTAGGCGCCCAAACTGCAAAATAAACACCCTTCTGTCCATCTATTTCAACTAAATGTGCACCAAGCTTATTATATATCTCATAGTGCGTTCCTTGACCAAAGATATATCTGTCTGTTTCTGTTATAAAATTCATCGTACCACCTGCTCTTTTTATTTATTAATGCATCAACTTATCACATTAAATTATAAGTCTATTCTACTATAAACTATGAAAAAAAGCACTAGTAAATTATATAAAAGATAGAGTAAATTTACTGTCAGTTAGGAGTAATCAGGGAATCCCTTAGATATCTAGATTTTAACTTTTTTCTTTATATCTTACATATCTTTCATTTTCTTGTCAAAACATTATTACAATATTTTTATCTGTTCACGAA
>JBGVOD010000018.1:0-53588 GCA_045126215.1 Lachnospiraceae bacterium
TCATGCCAGACGATTTGGTAAATCCCATGCTGCGGGTATGATAGATGCATATTACAGTCTTGGTAGTGAATCTTCTGGCCTTTTTGATGATACTAAAATTGCAAAAAGCAGTGATTATAAAAAATATATGAATAAATATAATGTTATACACCTTGATATATCGTCTGTTTGGGATTTTCACAAGGAAGATTTAGTAGAATCAATTCAAGAGCGATTATGCGAAGATTTTCATAAAGAATATGCAGATACAATTAATTATGATAAAGATTTATATTTGTTGATTCAGGATATCTTCAATAGAACTAATATTCCCTTCGTCATAATCATTGATGAATGGGATTGTGTAATCAGAAATAGTAATGATAAAGAAATCGTGCATAAATATTTGCAATTTCTGCATTCATTGTTTAAATCAGAAGAATCAAAATCATTCCTGGCGTTAGCATATATTACAGGTATTTTGCCGATTAAGAAAATTAAAGATGAGTCGGCACTTAATAACTTTAGGGAATATACAATGTTAAAATCAAAGCCAATCACAGAGTACTATGGATTTACGGAGGAAGAAGTACGAGAACTCTGCAGCAAAAATGATATGGATTTTGAGACAGCTAAGGCATGGTACAATGGGTATCTGATTGATGGAAGACATATGTATAATCCAAATTCAGTGGTTCAATCTATGATGGATAAAGATTTTGACTCATACTGGAAAAACACCTCATCTTTTGCTTCCATTAATACATTCATTACAATGAATTATGCTGGTCTCAAAGATGATATTATGAAGATGCTTGCTGGTGGTATGGTAATGGTTGAAACTGATGCATTTCAAAATGATTTGTCAGAGATACATTCTAAAGATGATGCATTAACAGCACTTATTCATCTGGGATATCTTGCATATGATGCAGACAGAAAAAGTGCATATATTCCTAATTACGAGGTTGCTAAGGCATTTCAGATGGCACTAAAGACAGGTGAGTGGAGTGAAATATCAAAAGCAATTTCAAGATGCGATGAATTGCTTATGGAAACTATTGATGGAAATGCAGAAAAAGTAGCAGAGATTATTGAGCTCGCCCACGACACCTACACATCAGTGTTAAAATACAATGATGAGAACTCATTAAGCTGTGTACTTACAATGGCATATTTCACTGCACCGGCATATTACAATATTGTGCGTGAGATACCTGCAGGCAAGGGCTTTGCGGATTTTGTATTCATTCCAAGAGCCAACGCAGGATGGAGACCTGCTATGGTGGTGGAGCTTAAGTATAATAAGTCAGCAGATACAGCGATTAAACAGATTAAAGAAAAGAGATATCAGGGGGCATTAGCAGGTTATAGTGGTAAGATTCTTTTGGTTGGAATTAACTATGATGCAGAGTGTAGTGACAAAAAGCATACATGTGTGATAGAGGAATTGGGGTAATGCATATTCGATTTTGTTGAGTTTCGTATATGAACGAACATTGCAAAAATAAGTTATACGAAAATGAAGAAGATTTTGAATTTTTTTGATTAAGGAGAAATATAATAAATGATTACGTACTCTTCAAAATGTGAGATGGAATGTGAACTTGATGGTAAAAAAGTAACCATTATGGGTGAAATGGGATATAACGAATTCCTGGCAGATGTCAGAACAGCCAAATGGAAAGAAAATGGTGCTGAATTATCTGATGTCGAAAAAGAAAAAGTCAAACAGTACTTGAAGATTCAGGAAGAGAGTACAATCAAAATAATTACTATTGAAACGGAAGAAGAATCACAGAAATATATTTATAAACCTGCATATGAAGATGGTCTTAGAGGTGATGAAATAGAAATTTTGTGCAAAAAAATCAAGAAAACTAAAAACGGATATAGACATATAGCATTGATTGCGTGGTGTGAGTATATAAAAAACAACTCACAAATGAAATATGAAAAAGTGTGTTTCTATTCTAAGAAAAAATTGATGAAAAGAAACGAAATTGGATTTATTAACAAAGGATATATAGCTTATCATAATGAAAAAACTCCGGATGGATACAGCATTATTTCAGGAATATCTTCGCAAAACTTTAATAAAAAGAGCAAAGAATTTTCAGCTAATCAAAAAATACATCTTATATTAAAGTTTATCAAAATGAAAAATAATAAAGTCTAGTATAAAAAACACAAGTATTGAAGAAAAAAGTATTGAAGAAAAATAAAAAACATATTGACGTATAAATAATATGTGTTATAATGACAGTTGTGCAATAAAATATACCCATACAGTTGTATAGTGCACAATTAAGCAACTGGAGGGAGGTTAGGTGAGAAATGTCAAACGTTATCGTTAAAGAAAACGAAAGCTTAGATAGTGCTTTACGTAGATTTAAGAGAAATTGTGCAAAGGCAGGAATCCAGCAGGAGATTCGTAAGAGAGAACATTACGAGAAGCCAAGTGTAAAGCGTAAAAAGAAATCAGAAGCTGCTAGAAAGAGAAAATTCAACTAGTATATTATTAATGAGACTGATGTATTAAGAGATTAATACACAGTCTCGTTTTTGTTATGGCGACGAGGAAAATGGACACTGTGCTTGCACAAGTGGACATTTGACGACCGCTAATCAGAGCGAGATTCGCAAAGCGTATCTCGTCTATGTTATGGCGACCGCACTTATCTATGTTTTGAGTAGTATTTTTAAATACACATAAACATATACTATACAAAACTTTGTAATAATCTGGAATAGTATGAATGATAAAGAAAGTACCATCAGGTCAATTTGTTTATCCGATATAGAAATCTTTGGAAAAAAATATGTAGAAATTGCAAATTATAAAAAAATATTATTGATAAATGATGAGGAAATTATTGTCCAGTCGTATAAATACAATATAAAAATTAAGGGTAAAAGACTTAAAATTCAGGATTTTAGCAAGAGTGGGATGACAATCTATGGAAATATAGAGGGGGTAATTCTGAATGAATGAAATAAAAGCTATTTTTTATATTTTATCCGGATATTATACATGTAAGATTAATGGTGAGAATCTAATACGTTTTCTTAATATTGTTAAATCTCATGACATATATATAAAGTGTTTAAAAAAAATCAATAATGATAATTACATAAAGGTTAAGTGTTGCCAGTATAAACAGATATGTGAAATAGCAAAAAAATGTAATATTAAAATTGAAGTAATTAAGTCCAATGGATTAAGGAAGATATATGATTGTATAGCGAAAAAAATATATGCATTAATGGGGATTACATTGGCATTTCTATTGTCAAAATTTTTTATTTTTGATTCTTGTAGCGTGGACATTAATGGTAATACAATATATTCTGATGAAGAGATAATGAATTGTATAAATTGTAAATATACACTTGATGGAGATCATGAGATTGATAGTTTATATGATGTTTCAAGATATCTAAAGGATAGTTTTGAATATATATCATATGTAAATATTACAAAAAAAGGATATAAGTACTATATTGATATTAAAGAATCGGTACCTGTTGTAAAAGACGTAAGTCCATATGAAAAGGGAGAATCAATAATATCAGAGTATGATGGAGTTATAAAAAAAATCGTGGTAAGTCAAGGAGTGGCTCAGGTTAATGTTGGAGATGAAGTGACAGCAGGTCAGGCAATTATAGTTGGAAAATATGATTTATACAATGATTCTCTGGAAGTTGTTGATACTGTAAATGTAATACCTGAGGGTGAGATATTTATTGAGACTGAACTTGATTATTATGATGAAATTGATTCGTATGTAGAATCCTTTGAAAATCAGGTAATTACTACTGGAATAAATATTGAGTTTTTAGGATATAATATACAGATAGGAGACAGTGAAGATTCTATATATGAGATATCATCATATAATAATGCTTTTGAAACAATTAATGAGAAATTACAGATGAAAATTACAATAAATAAATCATTTTCCGGTGATAAAATAAAAAAAGAGATTGATAAGAATTATTTACGTAATGAAATGTCAAAAAGAATGCAGAATTTTTTGACAAAAAAAGAGAAAAAAAGTATACATATTATAGACAATAATGTTAAAATATACTTTGAACATAATAAATGTATTGCAAAAGGAAAATTAAAATTATTAATTCAGATATAAATGGGAGAAAGACATGGGAGAAGTGAAAATTATTGAGAATATGACAGCAGTCCATGCACAGAATGTATTTGGGAACTTTGATGAATTTGCTAAGAAGATTGAAAGAACATTTCATGTTTCTATAGTATACCGAAACGAGAATGTATTTATATCAGGAGAGCCTGTTTCAATGAAGAGAGCTGCGGATGTTGTAAATAACCTACTGGAATTATCAAAACGTGGAAATGCAATTACAGAACAGAATGTTGATTATGCTATATCTTTATCATATTCTGATAAAACAGAGTCTATTGTGGAAATAGACAGTGATATACTTACAAGAGCATCAAATGGAAAGCCTATAAAACCTAAGACAATTAATCAGAAGAAGTATACAGATGCAATAAAGAAAAATATTGTTACATTTGGAATTGGTCCTGCTGGAACAGGAAAGACATATCTTGCTATGGCTATGGCCATAGAGGCTTTTAAAAATAATGAAGTTAATAGAATTATACTGACAAGACCGGCTATTGAAGCGGGCGAAAATCTTGGATTTTTACCAGGTGATTTACAAAGTAAGGTTGATCCATATCTAAGACCGTTATATGATGCTTTGTATCAGATTATGGGAGCAGACAGCTTTATTCATAATTCGGAAAAGGGATTAATAGAGGTCGCTCCACTTGCATATATGAGGGGAAGAACTCTTGATAATGCATTTATTATTTTGGATGAGACACAGAATACAACACCTGCACAGATGAAAATGTTTCTTACAAGAATAGGTTTTTCTTCAAAGATAGTTGTAACTGGAGATCCTACTCAGAAAGATTTACCAAAGGGTGTAACATCAGGACTTGATATAGCAATCAGGATTCTTGATAATATAGAAGACATTAAGATAGTGGAACTTACAAACGAGGATGTTGTAAGACATCCTTTAGTTCAAAAAATTATTAAGGCATATGATGAACATGAGAGAAAATGGCAAAATGATAATGCTGACAGAAAGAATAATAGAAACAGAAGAGGATAGAAATGAATAAGTCAAAATCAATCAGTACTGACAAATTCCAGAATTCAATAATACTAAAAATAATATTTACTTTATATATAACAGCGTTGGCAGTTTTTATCAGCTATCAGACTTCGAAAGTATTCTACGAATTGTTGTGGCCGAATGAACGTTTCGCTGTTGTGGCATTTATGTCAATTGCTATTGTTATTCCATTTTATTATATGGTGCTAAGTGGAAAAAATATTTTTAAAAGTATTGTGCTTTACCACTTTATTTTAATTTTTACTGCATTGTTTATGGTCATTAATTACAGATTCAGACCAATATATCTGGTAGTGATGCTTACAGTAATGTTTATGGACTTTTCTACAGGCGTTGTTGTAAATGCTTGTATATGTGGATTTGGATTTTTCTCTATGGCGTCAGAACCGGAGTTTTTCTTTACGGTTGTTACACTTATCACAGGAACAATGTGTGCGTTTACTGCAAAGAAACATAAATCAAGCAGGTCTAATATTATATTTGCCTTAACATCTTTTGTTTTAAATGTGGTTATGCATATCAGTTTTATCAGGTATTGTGATGAAGCATATGAGGAATATAGTGGAATTACATTTGTGATTAAGGCATCCGTTAGTGTAGTATTGTCACTTTTAATTTATTTTATTATTTATATTCTATACAATAAGTTTATTCTTGGAAAAGGAACAAAAAAAGAATTTAGAAATATTGTAAGAGAGGATAATCCTTCTATACTGCTTATGAAAGAAAAAGCTATGCCGGTATATTACCACAGCAAGGAGGTAGCAAAACTTAGCAGAAATGCAGCAAAGGCTATAGATGCAGATGAAGAACTTGCGTATGCGGGTGGTATGTATCATGAAATAGGCAAGCTTTTTGGAAAGGAATATATTAAAGAAGGCGTAAAGTACATTAAAAAAAATAAACTTCCAAGTGAAATAAAAGATATTATAATTACACATAATGCAAAAATAAAGAAACCAAAAACGAAGGAAGCTGCAATTGTCATGCTGGCAGATACAGTTGCTTCGGCGTATATGTATATTAAAACAAAAGAGGGTGCTCAGATAGATAATAAGAAGCTTGTAGATAATGCGTTTGTTTCCAGGTTTAATAGTGGTGCATTAAACGAGTGTGGAATAACAGCTGAGGAGTTATATAATATTAAAAAATCTTTTTTAATAAGTGAGGAGAATTTAGATGCAGATTAATATTGAGAATGAAATTGAGTATAAATTTGATTTTGATTATAAGAAGCTTATTGAAAAAGTTGTAAATGGTGCTATAGATTATATAAAGTGTCCATATGAATGTGTTGTTGAAGTATTACTTGTTGATGATAAAACTATCAGGGATATCAATAAAGATCAAAGGGGAATCGACAAGTCTACAGATGTTTTATCATTTCCAGTTGTAGAATATGTGTGTGCGGGAAGATTTGAAGATCTGGAAGAAGACTTTTATAATGACTGTTTTGAGCCTGATACTGGAGAGTTATTGCTTGGAGATATTGTTATATCTGTTGATACAGTTGTCAGACAAGCTAAAGAGTATGGACACAGCATAAGAAGGGAACTTGGTTTTTTAGTTGCACATAGTATGTTTCATCTGTTCGGATTTGATCACATGGAAGATGATGAAAGAATTGAAATGGAACGTATGCAAAAAGATTTACTTATTAGTCTTGGGGTAACAAGAGATGATTTTGAAAATGAAATAAAGTCAGCAAAAGATGAAAATATAATATTACTTGATAAGGCAAAAGAGGCTATGGAAAATGCATACGCACCATATTCAGGATTTAAGGTTGGTGCTGCTTTGTTATGTGAAAATGGTGATATTTTCTGTGGATGTAATGTTGAGAATGGTTCTTTTGGAGCCACTGTATGTGCAGAACGTGTAGCTGTATTTAATGCAATAAGTGCCGGAAATAAAGAATTTGCAAAGCTTGCAATTGTATCGAAAAATATACCGACATTTCCATGTGGAATGTGTAGACAGGTTCTAATGGAATTTACAAATGGAAAAGAATTGGTTATAGTATTAGAAGACAAGGAAGATAAATATAAAGAATATATGTTAAACGACTTGTTACCGAATTCATTTATTTTATAGTCGGAGGCATTATGAGTAAAAATAAATCAAACTTCCTCATACAGGGAAGTATTTTGGCTTTGGCCGGAATTTTAGTCAGAGTAATTGGACTTGTATATAGAATTCCATTGAATAATATTCTTGGAAACGAAGGTATAGGATACTATTCAAATGCATATTCAATTTATTCAATTTTTTTATTGATTTCATCAACAAGTCTGCCTATTGCTGTATCTAAGATTGTTTCTGCAAAAGTGGCAAAAAAAGAATATAGAAATGCAAAGAAAGTTTTTGCGGGAGCAATGTTTTTTGCACTTTTAATTGGTTCATTATGCTCTGGAATAGTTTTCTTTGGTGCAGATATGTTTGCTGAACTCTGGAAGTATCCTTCTATGGCAACAGCAATAAGAGTTCTTGCACCGACAATATTCATAGTATGTGTGCTTGGGGTATTAAGAGGATATTTTCAAGGACTTGGAACGATGATTCCGACAGCTATTTCCCAAATATTTGAACAGATTATTAATGCAATAGTTAGTATTGTTGCGGCTGCATTTTTATTCAGTATTGGTGACAAGGTAGGTAAAGGAGCAGCCTATTCGGCAGCAGGTGGTACAATGGGTACACTTGTGGGAGCAATTTTCGCATTGCTGTTTATGCTGTTTGTATATATGATATACAGACCTGTTCTATATAAAAAGGTTAGAAAAGATAGAACGGGAGCATTGGATACAAACAAGGAACTTGCAAAAAATCTCTTTGTTACAATTATTCCGGTTCTTTTGAGTACAACAATTTACAATATAAGTGGTATTATTGATAGTGGATTGTTTGGAAATGTTATGTCAAATATTTTTGAAATGGAAGAATCGCAATATGCTGGATTATATGGAATATACAGCGGAAAATATGTTTTGCTTACAACAGCTCCAATTGCTGTTGCATCAGCTTTATCTTCAGCGATTATTCCAAGTCTGATCAGATCTTTGACAAATAGAAATATGGGTGAACTTATTAACAAAATTGAATCATCCATTAAGCTGTCAATGATAGTGGCAATTCCATGTGGTGTAGGTCTTTCTACTCTGGCAGAACCTATATGTATGTTGCTGTTCCCTGATAAAGAAAATCTTGAAGTATGCGTAATGCTTATGAGATTTGCAGTAGGCACGGTCGTTGCATATTCATTATCTACTATTACAAATTCAATACTTCAGGGAATTGATAAGATGTCAAAACCTGTTATTCATTCAAGTATATCTCTTGTAGTACATATTGTACTTGTATTGATATTGTTAATTGTATTTAAGATGGATATTTTGGCAATTCTTGTGGCAGACTTCTTCTTTGCATTTTTAGTATGTATTTTAAATGCCATTTCCATAAGAAAAACGATTGGATATAAGCAGGAGATATATAGAACATTTTTCCTGCCAACCGTTTCGTCAATTATTATGGCTGTTTTATCAATGGTTGTATATAAAGGCGTATATGCACTGCTCAGAGTAAATTTAATAGCATTATTTGTTTCGGTATTTGTGGCTGTTGCAGTATATGTTATATCACTTATTTTCTTAAAAGCTGTGGATGAAACAGAACTTTATATGATGCCAAAGGGTGAAAAGATTGTTTCTGTATTGAAGAAGTTTAGAATTATTTAATGTGTATAATTGCTTTAATTGATAGTAATTAGAAGGAATGTATTTGTATAAAAACTCATTTTTGATTAAGTATGTAAGAACTTAATTTAAAATGAGTTTTTTTATTCATGATAATGAGGCAGTCGCTCTAACGAATAAACTGGAAAATCGTTGGGCGAGGCCTCTTTTTACTTAGTATTTTTATCTTTCTTTTTTGTTGTTTCTTTGAATCTTTAGTGAAGGGCACATGTGAATATAAATGTTGCTGTGGTTTGTGGAATTACGGGTTAAAAAAAGGAAAGAAAAAAGCTAGAATGTATAAAAAACAAAAAAGTGTAAACAATACGTATTAAAAGGAGTGCGTTTTATGACTAAGACACAAAAAAAGAGAATAATATGTATTTTTGCTTTTGCATTATTTTTTGTTTTATTATACGGAATAGGATATTATTTTGGCTATTCTGTATTCGAGAATAATATAATAAAAAAAGAGACTATAAATCAGAATAACCCTGTAATAAGTGAGGTTATGAAAACAGACAAGCTATATGTAAATAATTCAATGAAGTATTATGTGGAGAAGATAAATATAAAAACAGGAGAAAAAAATACTGTTTCTGAAAATATACCTGTAAAACTTGTTGGAATGACAAGGGATGAGTTGAGCTTGTATATTGAAAATGATAAGGATAGTTTTGCAGAGGGTAATGAAGTAGTGCAATCAATTATGTTACTTACGTTTAATGAATCAAGAATTGTTTTAAGGGAATATTATGATATTATTGAAGAGACGACAACTGTAGAAATAGTAAACTATAAATTTGTTATAAAACTTGAAAATAACGAAATAGCTGTATATAAGCTTGATGATAACACTGTATTTTTAAAGACAAAAGTGAAAATAGAAACACTTGATTCAGATAGTATCAATAGATTGAAAAATGGAATTAAGGTTAGAAATATTAGCGAACTGTATAGAATGCTTGAAAGCTTTACAACATAAAAAAATATCTGTTATAATCAATCAGAATATAATAATAAGTACAAAGGAAAGTAATATGGATGTAATTGTTATTGGTGCTGGTGCAAGTGGACTTTTAGCTGCATATGAGGCATCAAAAAAATGTAAAGTATATGTTATAGAACTGAAAGATGTGCCGGGAAAAAAGATTCTGGCAACAGGTAATGGAAAGTGTAATTTAACGAACAAGCACATGTTTGCAGATTGTTATAATGAAAATGCAACGAGTTTTGTTGATAAAGTATTAAAAAGATATTCTTATGAAGATATGTATCAATATTTTTCGGAACTTCCGATTATGCTCGATGATGAAAAAGACTATATTTATCCATACTCAAAACAGTCTAAAACTATTGTGAATGAGCTATATAATCATTGTTTGTATAATAATGTTGAATTTATTTTTAATTCAAATGTAAAAAATATTGAGAAGGAAAAAGGTAAATTCACTGTATCATATATACAGACAGAAAATAAAGAAAGCAAAAAGAAAACAATATGTGCAGATAAAGTTGTTGTTGCATGTGGTGGAAAGGTAGCTTCAAAACTTGGTTCAGATGGTTCAGGATATTATCTTATGAGAAAACTGGGACACACCATAACTGAATGTGTTCCGGCACTTGTACCATTAGTATGTGATAAATCGGATAAAAAATATCTGGAAATTTTAAAGGGTGTAAGAAGTAAGGCAAAAGTATATACTGAAACTGGACTGTCAAGTGTCGGAGAACTTCAGATGACTGATTATGGCATTTCAGGTATAGTTGTTTTTCAACTATCAGGAAAGATAAACAGATACCTTATAGAAAATAAGGAGATAAAGATTTACCTTGATTTTACACCGGATATTAAAAAAGACGATATAATAAAATTTATTAATAAAGCGAAAGATAATGAATCAAAGAATAAAATATCAAAGGATAAGTACTATATTAGTAATATAAATGTACTTCTGTCGGGATTTTTAAATGATAAGATTATTGAAGCAGTAGCACTATACTGTAAAGATAATAACATAGATGCAAGCAAGCCAGAAGAGATTGCAGATATTATCAAAAAGTTCCCACTTACTGTAGTATCAAGCATGGGGTTTGAAAATGCACAGGTGACTTCTGGAGGAATTAATCTTGAAGAGGTAGATGAAAATATGGAATCTAAGCTAGTTTCTTCATTGTATATAACAGGAGAATTATTAGATGTAGATGGTATATGTGGAGGATATAATCTACACTTTGCATTTGCATCAGGTATCATTGCAGGAAAAAGTATTTTAGAAAAAGCATAGTTAAAAAGAAAGAGTGTACGATATGATTAGAATTAATCAAATAAAGTTAAGTATAAATCATTCGGAGGATGAACTTTTATCAAAAATAAAGAAGATACTTAAAGTAAATAACAATAACATTGAAAAATATAAGATATATAAGAAATCCATTGATGCCAGGGAAAAAAGCAACATTATTTATGTATATTCAGTAGATGTTTATCTTAAAAACGAAAAAGAAATAAATAAAAGAGTATTTAATAATAATGTTTTTATAGCAAAAAAAGATGAATATACTTTTAAGCCAACGGGTGTAAAAAAACTAAATAACAGACCAATTATTATTGGGATGGGACCAGCAGGATTGTTTTGTGGATATATGCTTGCAAAAGAAGGTTACAGACCGATACTGCTTGAAAGAGGAAAAATGGTTAACGAGAGAACTAAAGATGTTGAAGAGTTCTTTGAGACAGGAGTTTTAAATACTACTTCAAATGTGCAATTTGGCGAAGGTGGGGCAGGAACTTTTTCTGATGGTAAACTGGCTACTATGGTAAAAGATAAGAATGGCAGAAATCATGAAGTTCTTAGAATTTTTAATAAATTTGGAGCAAAGGATGAAATATTGTATATTAATAAGCCTCATATAGGAACAGATATACTGGCTAAAGTGGTAGAAAATATTAGAAATGAAATAATCAGACTTGGTGGAGAAGTAAGATTCGAAAGCCAGGTAACAGACTTTGTTATACAGAACAATGAGATAAAAGGAGTCAATGTATTTGATTTAAAAGAAAACAAAGAATATATCATTGATGCAGAGGTGGTGGTACTAGCAATAGGACATAGTGCAAGAGATACTTTTGAAAAACTATACGACAGAGGATTTGATATGCATGCAAAGAATTTTGCTGTTGGAGTGCGCTTTGAACATCCACAGGAAATGATAGATATATCAAATTTTGGAAAGAAACATAATGAACTTGGATTACCAGCAAGTGATTATAAACTGACGGGACATGCGAAAAATGGCAGAAATGTATTTTCGTTTTGTATGTGTCCAGGAGGATATGTTGTTAATGCATCATCAGAAGAGGGTATGCTGGCAGTTAACGGAATGAGCTATTCAAGACGTGATGGAAAGAATGCTAATAGTGCAATTATTGTATCTGTAACAACAGATGATTATGAAGGAAGTGGTCCGTTGGCAGGGATAGAATTTCAACGAAAACTTGAAAAGGCAGCTTATGATGCCGGCAAGGGAAATATACCAGTTCAGTTGTTTGGTGATTTTGAGAATAATATTAAAACAACCCAACTTTTGGATGTTACACCATCAATAAAAGGAAAATATCAGCTCTCAAATTTGAGAAATATATTCAGTGATGAAATAAATGAGGCACTAATTGAGTGTATACATGATTTTGGTAAAAAAATTGCAGGATATGATAGAAAAGATGCAGTAATGAGTGGTGTTGAAAGCAGGACATCTTCACCTGTCAGAATAGAGAGAAATGATGAATTTGTCAGCAATATTGCAGGAGTTTATCCTTGTGGCGAAGGCGCCGGATATGCAGGCGGTATAACTAGTGCTGCGATGGATGGAATTAAAGTTTATGAAGCAATTGCAACAAAATATAGTATATGATATACTTATTAATTGCAGTTTTACTTTTTTATGATTGACGAAGAGTATTTTTATGAAATCTCTCGTTTTCAATATTTAAATTTTTAGGTAGGATAATTAAATGAATTACAGAGAATGTTTAAAAGATAAAAAAAGAATAGTTGTAAAGATAGGTTCATCATCCTTGACACATAGTGAGACAGGAAACATTGATTTATCAAAGCTTGAAAAGCTTGTAAGAGTACTTACAAATATTAGAAATATGGGGAAGGATGTTGTACTCGTTTCATCTGGTGCGATTGCAGTTGGAAGAAACAAAATGGGACTTAAACCTGGAAAATTGTCACTTCCAGAAAAACAGGCTTGTGCAGCTATTGGGCAGGCAACTCTTATGATGATATATCAGAAACTATTTAGTGAATACGGACAGAATGTTGCGCAGGTTCTGATGACTAAAATAACAATGGTTAATGAACCAAATAGAACGAATGCTGTAAATACATTTAATGAACTTTTAAATCTGGGAGTTATTCCAATCGTTAATGAAAATGATACCGTTTCAACTGATGAAATACAGGTTGGTGATAATGACAGATTGTCTGCAATAGTATCCGTTTTGTCAAATGCGGATTTGCTGATACTTTTATCAGATATAGATGGTCTTTATACTGATGATCCAAATAAAAATCCAGATGCAAAAATGGTAAAATTGGTAGAAAAGATTGATGAACACTTGGAAGATATGGGAAAAGAATCAAGCTCTTCAGGCATTGGAACAGGTGGAATGTCTGCAAAGATTAAAGCGGCAAAAATCGCCACAAAATCAGGAATAGATATGGTTATTGCAAATGCTTTTGATGTAAGTATTGTTGAAGATATTGTAAATGGAAAAGATATTGGAACATTATTTATTGCAAACAAAGATGATAGTTATAATATTTTAAACGAATTGGATTAAATAGATGAATAGCTTACGAATTGTAAAAAACGCGGAAGGCGTTAATGGTGTAATGCTTTCAAATCATTGTATGCTTATGGTAGAAGATACTGATGAAAGGTATGGCGAATATATTTATCAAAAGTATTATATGTACGATCTAGAAAAGAACACAAAGATTGAAATTGCACCAAATATTCCAAAACTTAATATTGTAAAGTTTACTGATATTGAAAAACACCCTAACTATATATACTTCTCAAATATAAATATTGGAGAAGAAAATATCATCGAGATTAGATTGTTTAGGTATTCAATAGAGACTAAGATATGCAAAAAAATTCATTCAATAATGGTTGAAAATGTAGAGAGTACCTCTGAGTTCAGGGTGAAAGTATTTGTGATTAATGAATTTTATCTTATTATCCAAAGGGAATACCTTAGAAAAAATCTTTCGGAAGATTATGAAGGTTTCTTTGATTTTAATCTTACTTTATTTAATATGGTGCAGGATGAAATTATTGAAATCGTTGATGAAAATCTTGTTTCAAATGGTATATTTGATATAAGACTGATTTCTGAAAATATATGTGTTATTAAAACAGGGTTTTCAATGCTTTTAGATAAAAGATATGAAAAACTTACAGCTGATGAAGCATCGGTGGAAAGTATCAGTTTTGTGAATTTAGGACAGCTTGTTTCTGATATAATTATTCAAAAGAAAAATATAGTATTTAATACAATAGAACAGGCATTTTTTACTAATACAATTCCCTATATAAGGGTAAATGGTGAATATCTTGTATATTCAATTTACAATATAAATGAAAAAGAGGAAAAAGTTGTATTTTACAATGTAAATACAAAGGTAAGTCAGATTTGTATAAATAAAAATGAAGATAAAGATTATGCATCTCTTGCCAAAACTCTCATTTTTAATGGAAGACCATATTTAAGGATTGATACTGATGAACAGATTGAATTCTATAATGTAGAGGATAAAAAAGTTGATTTTGTATTTAAAACTGATATGAAATTTGAAACTGCAATAAAAAACATTATTATCAGTTCTACAGTAAAAAAGACTATATTTGGAAATACAAGACATTATTTTAATGTCCACAGCTATCCGGGACTTTCGGTTATTCATCATGAAAAAGGGAAATACCTTGGATGTGTGGCTGATTCAGAAGGTAAAATATATATTTTAACAAAGAAAGGTTAGTAAAATGGCAGAATTAAATATTGACAGAATAAATGAACTGTACAGAAAATCAAAAAGTGTTGGACTTACAGAAGAGGAAAAGGAGGAACAGGCTAGTTTACGCAAAGAATATATTGCTGCTTTTCATAATAATCTTCGAGGAACACTTGATAACCTTCAGATAGAAAATCCTGATGGAACAATTGAGAATGTAAGGGATAGAAGAAAAAAGAAAGATTAAGAAAAAGAAAGATTTAGAAATAAGAAAAAAAATAAAAAATAAATAAGAAAAAAGATAAATATATGAAAAAGTCGGATATTCGTAAGGAAGTGATTGTAAAACGCAGGAAGCTTTCAAAAGATGATATAAAAAACAAATCAGATGCAATATTTTTAAACATAAAAAAATATTGTCTGAATGAAAAAAACATAGATACCGTTTTGCTTTATTCGGATTATAATGGAGAGGTAAGCACAGAAGTATTATATGATTACTTTAGTAATAAAGGTTCAATTATTGCTTATCCAAAGATTCTTGATTTGAAGTCAGGAATAATGGAATTTTACGAGATAAAAGATAAGAATATGTTGCAAAAATCAGAGCTTGGAATTTCTGAACCTTCAGAATCGTGTCAGAAATGCGATGCAAAGAAAGGAATTATTATCGTCCCGCTTGTTGCATTTGATGAAAAATGTATGCGAATAGGATATGGTGGCGGATTTTATGACAGATATTTAGAAAAACATAGTGAATTAACATCAATAGGTGTTGCTTATGATTTTCAATTATATAACGATTTTGAAATAAATGGTTTTGATAAAAGACTGGATTATATTGTAACTGAATCAAAGATATATGGAGGATATATAAATGAATAATTTTAATTTAGAGGAAATATGTAAAAATGCTAAAAATGCTACAAGCAAGCTTTCAAAATTAAATACAAATGAAAAAAACAATGTTTTAAAGAATGTTGCAAAGAAGCTTGTTAATGCTGCAGATTATATTATTGCTGCAAATAATATCGACATCTCAAATGCAAGAACTAACAATGTAAAGGAAGTAATGCTTGACAGACTTATGCTTAATAAGTCCAGAATTGAGGCAATGGCTGAAGGTATTGAAAAAGTTGCTATGCTGGAAGATCCTATTGGTGAAGTGCTTAATATGTCAAAAAGACCAAATGGTATGACCATTGGCAAGATGAGAGTACCAATTGGTGTTATTGGCATAATATATGAGGCAAGACCAAATGTTACATCTGATGCATTTGCACTTTGTTTTAAAACAAGTAATGTTGTTATATTAAAGGGAGGAAGCGATGCTATCAATTCTAACAGGGCTATAGTAAATGTTGTTAGAGAGACACTTGCTGAAATGGGATATCCTGTGGATTTTATTCAACTTATTGATTCTACTGACAGAGAAGTTACAAAAGAATTTATGAGAATGAAACAATATGTTGATTTACTTATTCCAAGAGGAAGTGCTTCGCTAATCAAGGCGACTCTTGAGAATAGCACAATTCCTGTAATTGAAACAGGAACAGGCAACTGCCATGTGTATGTTGACGAATCTGCAAATCTCAAGATGGCTGTAGATATTCTTGTAAATGCAAAGACTCATAGAGTCAGTGTGTGCAATGCCTGTGAATCCCTGGTGGTTAACAGAAAGATTGCTAATGAATTTTTACCAATGGCTGTTAAGGCATTGAAGGAAAAAAATGTCGAAATACGAGGTGACGAGGAAGCGGTAAAAATTTCTTCAGAAATAATTCCTGCAACAGAAGAGGATTTTTACACAGAATATCTTGATTATATTATTTCTGTTAAGATAGTTGGTGATATTGATGAAGCAATAGAACATATCAATGAACATAATACAAAGCATAGTGAAGCTATTGTTACAGAAAACTATGAGAATTCACAGAAATTCTTAAATGAAATAGATGCTGCATGTGTATATGTTAACGCATCAACAAGATTTACGGATGGTTTCGAGTTTGGATTTGGTGCAGAAATTGGAATAAGTACACAGAAATTACATGCAAGAGGACCAATGGGCTTGAAGGAATTAACAACAACAAAATATATTATTTATGGTAACGGACAGGTAAGATCATAGATGAAATAATTAAAAGCATAGGTGAAAAGATGAATAACATAAATGAAATTGAAGAATTAGTTGATAATATTGATGTCAATATTGGTATTCCTGAAGGGGATAAGGAAAGACAATATTATTTTATGAAAAAATGCAGAGAATATATTGCAAATAAAGAAAAAGAACTTGGAAGGAAGCTGACAGCATGTGTTAATACATTTGGATGTCAGATGAATGCAAGAGATTCTGAAAAAATACAAGGTATTCTTGATATTATTGGTTATGAAATTGTAGAAGATGAAAAAGCTGACCTTGTACTATATAACACATGTACAATCAGAGAAAATGCTAACCAGAAGGTTTATGGACATCTTGGTTTTCTTTCAAATGTTAAGAAAAATAATAAAGATATGATAATTGCAATGTGCGGATGTATGATGCAGGAACCACACGTTGTTGAGAAAATCAAGAAAAGCTATAAATTTGTAGATTTAGTATTTGGAACACATAATTTCTATAAATTCGCAGAACTTTTATATCAGAGATTTACAAGTGATACAATGATTATTGATATATGGCAGGATACAGATAAAATTGTAGAGGAATTACCTGTTGACAGAAAGTACTCTTTTAAATCCGGAGTTAATATTATGTTTGGATGTAATAATTTCTGTACGTATTGTATTGTTCCATATGTCAGAGGCAGAGAGCGTAGTAGAAAGCCAGAAGATATAATTGCAGAAATAAAAGAGCTTGTTGCTGATGGTGTAAAAGAAGTAATGTTACTTGGTCAGAATGTTAATTCCTATGGAAAGAATCTTGAAAATACAATGACTTTTGCAGGACTTTTGTCTGAAATTGTGAAAATAGATGGACTTGAGAGAATTAGATTTATGACATCCCATCCAAAGGATTTATCTGACGAGTTAATTGAGGTAATGTCAAAATCAGAAAAAATTTGTAAACAATTACATTTGCCAATTCAGTCAGGAAGTAGTAATATTTTAAAGTTGATGAATAGAAAGTATGACAAAGAGCATTATCTGGAACTTGTTTCTAAAATAAAGGAAAAGATGCCTGATATATCTCTTACAACAGATATTATTGTAGGATTTCCGGGGGAGACTGAAGAAGATTTTCTTGATACGCTTGATGTTGTAAAAAAAGTCAGATATGACAGTGCCTTTACATTTATTTATTCTAAGAGAACAGGAACGCCGGCGGCGTCTATGGATAATCAAGTGCCTGAAGATGTTATTAAAGACAGATTTGACAGACTTTTATCAGAAGTGCAGGAGATATCAAAAGAACAGGTAAAAAGATTTGAAGGTAGAACTAGTAAGGTTCTTGTTGAAGAAGTGAATGACCACATAGAAGGCTATTTAACAGGTAGATTAGATAGTGGATTATTGGTTCATTTTGAAGGACCAAAGGAACTTATAGGTGAATTGGTATATGTCAGACTTGATGAAGCAAAAGGTTTCTATTTTATGGGAACAAAAGTAAACTAAAATTGAATCAAAAGAAGAGGAATGAGAAATGGATAAGTTAAAACCAATGTTGTTTTCGAATATGAAAACATATAACACAAAGCAGTTCGCAAAAGATATTATAGCAGGTATTATCGTTGCTATTATTGCATTACCATTGTCTATTGCATTGGCAATTGCATCAGGTGTTGAACCACAGATGGGTATTTATACAGCGATTGTAGCAGGTTTTGTAATTTCGTTTTTAGGTGGTAGCCGTGTTCAGATTGCAGGACCTACAGCAGCCTTTGCAACAATAGTAGCAGGAATAGTGGTTGAGAATGGAACAGAGGGTCTGGTTGTTGCTACCTTACTTGCAGGTATTATTCTTATAATTATGGGATTTTGCAGATTTGGTAGTTTAATTAAGTTTATTCCATATACTATCACAACAGGTTTTACAGCAGGTATTGCAGTTACAATTCTTGTTGGTCAGCTTAATAGTTTCTTTGGTGTAAGTATTGGTGACTGGGTAGCAGAACATGATGGTATTTCACCTATTGAAACATTTGATAAGTTAGAAGCATTCTTTTCATGCTTTGGTGATACCTTTAATTATATGTCATTAATTATTGGTGTTGGTTCGCTTCTTATTTTATTCTTGTTCCCTAAAATTAATAAAACAATACCTTCATCTTTAGTAGCGGTTATTGTTGCAACATTAGTTGTAAAATTTGCCGGTCTAGATAAGGATTTTGGAGTTTTAACAATTGGAGATCAGTATAGTTCTATTAAAAACTTAAGTGGATTAAGTGGTCTTCCAACATTTAATCTTCCATGCTTTGACTTTGAAATGATTAGCAAAATGCTTCCTGATGCCTTTACTATTGCTATTTTAGCAGCAATAGAATCACTTCTTTCTGCAGTAGTTGCAGATGGTATGATTGGTTCAAGACATCGCTCAAATATGGAACTTATTGCTCAGGGTGCTGGTAATATCACTTCAGGTTTGTTCGGTGGTATTCCAGCAACAGGTGCTATTGCAAGAACAGCAGCTAATATTAAAAATGGTGGAAGAACACCAATTGCAGGTATGGTTCATGCAGTAGTGTTATTGTTGATGTTATTATTTCTTATGCCTCTTGCAGCGATGATTCCTATGCCAACAATTGCAGCTATTCTTTTTCAGGTTGCATATAACATGAGTGGTATAAGAGCAGTAATTGATACATTAAAGAAAGCTCCAAAAAGTGATATTACAGTTCTTGTTACAACATTTGTACTTACAGTAGTATTTGATCTTGTTGTAGCTATTGTTGTAGGTCTTGTTCTTGCTTGTTTATTGTTTATGAAGAGAATGAGTGATGTAACTGAAACAAAAGAATGGAAATATCAAGAAGATTATGATAAAATAAATTCAGAGAATGAATCGTATGATGAAGATACAGATGCTGAACACATTAGTTTGAAGCAGGTTCCAAGACATACACAGGTATTTGAAATAACGGGACCTTTGTTCTTTGGGGCTGCAGACAAGCTTTCGGGTATTGTGAGAAATACAGATGCTGACATTATTATTTTGAGAATGAGAAGTGTACCTGCATTAGACGTAACGGCATTACATACACTTGAGGGCGTATACGATACATGCGTTAAAAATAATATCAGACTTGTATTTTCTCATGTAAATGAGCAACCAATGTCTGTTTTGAAAAAAAGCGGATTTGTAGAAAAGGTTGGTTCAGATTATTTCTGTAAAAATATTGACGAAGCATTAGTATTTGCTGAAAGTCTTGAGAAGGAATTTCATAGCAATAGGAAAAAGCAAAAACAAAATAATTAATGTTAGGAGATGACACCATGTATTGCAAATTTTGTGGTGCAACAATGGCAGAAGGTTCTGAAAATTGTCTTAGTTGCGGAGCGACGGCATCTGCTAGTGAAGAAAACACAGCAGGTACAGTAAATCTTGAGAATGCGCAGGCAAAGAGAAGTGCACTGGATCATTCATATGACAAGGGAGCAAAGTATTATACAAATGATAATTCCCTGTTAAATTATGAAAATGAAAGTTCAAATGCATATTTTAAAGGAAGTAGAAGATCTTTTGAAATGAAACCTGTACAGTATACTGAAAATATTGGTGGAGATGGTACTGCCTTTGTCAGAAACGGAAACAATGACTTACCAAAGAAAAAAATGAGTGGCTCAATAAAGGCATTACTTTGCATTCTTGCTGTAGCAGTTATAGCTGGTGTAGCAGCTTTTGTATACTTTGGAATGTAATATTATGATGCTGGAGGAAAAAAAGTTGGGTCAGATATCACCAATGATGCAACAATATCTTAAAACAAAAGAAGAATACAAAGATTGTATTTTGTTTTACAGATTAGGAGATTTCTATGAAATGTTCTTTGATGATGCTGTTTTAGTGTCAAAAGAACTTGAACTAACGTTAACAGGTAAAGATTGTGGACTTGAGGAACGCGCACCGATGTGTGGCGTTCCTTATCATGCTGCGAACACATATATAAACAAATTAATATCAAAAGGATATAAAGTAGCAATTGGAGAACAGGTTGAAGATCCAAAACTTGCAAAAGGTCTTGTTAAACGTGAAGTTGTAAAAATTGTTACTCCTGGTACGAATATTTCTGATACTCTGGTAGATAGTAAAAATAACTATCTTATGAGCATTGTTTATATTGGTGATGTTTTTGGTGTTGCAACAGCCGATATCTCTACAGGAGAATTCCTTGTTACAGAAGTAACATCTGTACGTGGACTTCTTGATGAAATTAACAGATTTATGCCCTCAGAGATTATATGTAACAGATCATTTTCGTTAAGTGGTGTGGATATTGTTGATATTAAGGAAAGACTTAATATTACTATTACAGAACTTGATGACTGGTATTTTGAAGATGATAACTGTAAAGAAGCATTGTTAATGCATTTTAATGTAATTGATTTAAAGGGTATTGGTTTCGAAAGTATTGAATCAAGAGCGATTGCTAGTGGTGTTTTGCTAAGATATGTGCATCACACACAGAAAAACAGTGTTGCTCAGCTTACAAAGATTACACCATATACAACTGGAAAGTATATGATTATTGATACATCTACGAGGAGAAATCTTGAACTTGTAGAAACACTTAGGGAAAAACTGAAAAAAGGCAGTCTTCTTGGTGTACTTGATAAAACAAAAACTGCTATGGGGGCAAGATTGCTTAGAGCTTACATTGAACAGCCATTAATTGATAAATCTATGATTATTGAACGACAGGAAGCAATTAAGAGTCTTAATTCAAGTCTTATTAGCAGGGATGAACTAAGAGAATATCTTAATCCTATATATGATATGGAAAGATTAATTAGTAGAATTGCAGGTAAGAGTGCAGGACCAAGAGATCTTGTGGCTTTTAAAAATTCATTGTCAATGCTTCCACATATCAAGAGAGTATTGAATGAATTTAATAGTAAATTACTTAGTGATACAAATGAAAGTCTTGATCCACTTGAGGATATTTTTGATATTATTGATAAAGCAATAGTTGAAGAACCACCTCTTACAATTAAAGAAGGTGGAATAATTAAGACTGGCTTTAATGAAGAAATTGACAGATTGAGGCTTGCAAAGACTGAAGGCAAGCAGTGGTTAATGGATCTTGAAGCATATGAGAGAGAAAGAACGGGAGTAAAATCTCTTAAAATAAAATATAACAAGGTATTTGGATACTGTATAGAAATAACCAATACGTATAAAGATACATTTGAAATGCCATTAGAGTATACTAGAAAGCAAACGCTTGCAAATGCTGAAAGGTATATTACACCGAAACTTAAAGAACTCGAAGATACAATTCTAGGTGCAGAAGATAGACTGTTTTCACTTGAATATGATGTGTTTTCAGAGTTGAGAGAGAAGATTTCAAATGAAATTGTTAGAATTCAAAATAGTGCTCATGCAGTAGCTGTTATCGATGTAATGGCATCGCTAGCATATGTTGCAGAGAAAAATGATTATGTAAAGCCTAATATTAACGAGAAAGGTATAGTTGATATAAAAGATGGTAGACATCCTGTTGTTGAAAAGATGATTCCAAGTAATATGTTTGTTCCAAATGACACATTACTTGATAATGCTTCAAACAGAATATCCATTATTACAGGTCCAAATATGGCTGGTAAATCAACATATATGAGACAGGTCGCATTGATTGTACTCATGGCACAAATTGGTTCCTTTGTTCCAGCAAAATCTGCCAATATAGGTATTTGCGATAGGATTTTTACAAGAGTAGGAGCATCAGACGACCTTGCGTCAGGACAGAGTACTTTTATGGTGGAAATGACTGAAGTTGCAAATATTTTGAGAAATGCAACATCAAAGAGTCTGCTTATTCTTGATGAAATAGGTCGTGGTACATCAACCTTTGACGGATTAAGTATTGCGTGGGCGGTTGTTGAACATATCAGTAATACAAAGCTATTAGGGGCAAAAACATTATTTGCAACTCATTATCACGAATTAACAGAACTTGAAGGAACAATACCTGGAGTTAACAACTATTGTATTGCTGTTAAGGAACAAGGTGATGACATTGTATTCCTTAGAAAAATCGTAAGTGGTGGTGCTGATAAGAGTTATGGTATTCAAGTTGCAAAACTTGCAGGTGTACCGGATGCCGTAATTGAAAGAGCAAAAGAATTGGTATTAAATTTATCTGATGCTGACATTTCGAAGAAAGCAAAAGAACTTGCAAATCAGCCACAAAAGAAGAAATCAAAGCCTTTGGATGAGGTAGATTTGACGCAGATGTCATTGTTTGATACCGTAAAAGACAGTGATATTATTGATGAATTAAAGAGTATTGATGTAAGTAATCTTACACCTATTGATGCACTTAATACATTATATAGTTTACAGAACAAATTAAAAAACAGATGGTAAAGGGAGTCTTAGCATATGTCATCACATATAAAAGTATTAGATCAGAATACAATAAATCAGATTGCTGCAGGTGAAGTAATTGAACGACCTGCATCAATTGTTAAAGAGCTTTTGGAAAATGCCATAGATGCTAAAGCTTCAGCAATTACCATAGAGATAAAAGAGGGTGGAATATCCTTTATAAGAATTACAGATAATGGCACTGGTATATTAAAAGATGATATACCAGTGGCTTTTTTGCGTCATTCCACAAGTAAAATAAAGGATGCTATTGATTTGCTTACAGTTTCATCCTTGGGGTTTAGAGGTGAAGCTCTTTCGAGTATAGCGGCTATTGCGATGGTGGAGCTGATTACAAAAACCAGTGATGCGATAAGTGGTGTTAGATATGTTATTGAAGGCGGAGAAGAAAAGAGTATGGAAGAGATTGGTGTTCCGAATGGAACAACATTCATTATAAGAAATATTTTCTTTAATACTCCTGCAAGAAGAAAGTTTCTTAAAACACCCGCAACAGAGGCTTCATATATAAGTGATATAGTAGAACGTATCGCTATATCCCACCCTGAAATAAGTATTAGGTTTATTGTAAATGGTCAAAATAAGCTTCATACATCTGGAAATGGTTCTATGAAGGATGTTATTTATAATGTATATGGAAGAGATATTACATCAAATCTTTTGGAAATAAATGCATCGTCGGATAATATGAAACTTACAGGATATATCGGAAAGCCAATTATCAATAGAGGAAATAGAAATTTTGAAAATTATTTCATAAACGGAAGATATATTAAGAGTGGATTTGTGTCAAGAGCCATTGAAGATGCTTTTAGTTCATTTATGATGCAACATAAATATCCATTTACCTGTCTTAATCTTACGATAAATCAAGATTTAATAGATGTTAATGTTCATCCAACAAAGATGGAACTTAGATTTAGAAATCAAAATGAAATATATCCGTTTATTTATGAAGCTATTTACAATACATTACATTCTGGTGAAATGATTCCCAAAGCTACATTAGACAATCAAAAAGAAATGAAAAATGATAAAAAAAATGTAGCAAAAGAACAAGTTAAAAATGAAAGAATGCCAGAGCCTTTTGAAATAAAACGTTCTAAGGAGTTTGTTGAAAAAATAGAAAAGGCTGATAAGAATAACATAGATATAGAAGTAAAAAAAAATGTTCAAGTAGAAGAAAAAAAGATTATAGAAATAGAAGAAAATAATAATGTTCAAACAGAAGAGAAAAAGAATACAGAAATAGAAGATAAAAAGGATGTTCAAGCTGAGTGGAAAAAAAGTTCCGAAACGAATATAAAAAGTAATATCGAAAAAGAAGATACAACGAATATTAAAAATGAAGAATGTATAAAAGAAGATATAAAGCCATATCAGATAGAAATGTTTGATAATAAATTGTTGTCAAAAGAGGCAAGAATAAAACATAGAATAATAGGTCAGGTATTTGAAACGTATTGGATTGTAGAATATGGAAATGAGATGTTTCTAATTGACCAGCATGCTGCACATGAAAAAGTATTATACGAAAGACTTGTGAAAAGATATGATTCGAAAGAAAATCTGTCACAGGAATTGAATCCACCAATCATTCTTTCTCTTACAATGAAAGAAGAAGAAGTGTTAAATAGTAATATAAAAGTTTTTAATGATTTTGGGTATGAAGTGGAACATATGGGTGGAACCGAGTATGCAATACGAGCTGTGCCATATGACCTGCTTTCATTGTCTGATAAGGATTTATTTATTGAAATTCTTGATAGCATAACTGTAAATGAATTCAGCAGACTAAATTCTGATACTTTAAAAGACAGAATGGCAACAATGTCTTGTAAGGCAGCTGTAAAAGGAAATAATAAATTGAGCTTCAGAGAGGCAAACGAATTGATTGATGAGTTATTAACTCTTGAAAATCCATATAATTGTCCACATGGAAGACCAACAATTATTTCCATGTCAAAATATGAGTTGGAAAAGAAGTTTAAACGTATAGTATAAAGAATGATTATGGTGATTTGTTATGGGTAGACCACTTATTATATTAACAGGACCAACAGCGTCAGGAAAAACTGATATTTCAGTAAAACTTGCAAAAGCAATAAATGGTGAAATTATAAGCGCTGATTCTATTCAGGTATATAAATATATGGATATTGGTTCTGCAAAAGTTAGCGAGGAAGAAATGGATGGAGTCAGACATTATTTAATTGATGAACTTTATCCTGATGAAGAATTTAATATTTTTTATTTTAAAAAGAAAGCTACTGAGTATGTTGAGGATATATTGAATCGAGGAAAAATGCCTATCATATGTGGAGGTACAGGATTTTATATACAAGCACTTTTATACGATATTGATTTTAAAGAAGAGATTGATGATGGAAGCGTCAGAAAAGAGTTGGAATTGCTATATGAAGAAAAAGGAGAAGATTACCTTTTTGATATTTTAAAGGGAGTTGATCCGGAAAGTGCCATGGTTATCCATAAGAATAATGTGAAAAGAGTTATAAGAGCCATAGAATATTACAGGCTCAATGGTGAAAAAATTTCTGTTCATAACGAAAGAGAAAAACAAAAAGAATCACCATATGATTTTAAATATTATTGTCTAAATATGGATAGAGAAAAACTATATGACAGAATCAACTTGAGAGTTGATAATATGATAAATAACGGACTGGTAGAAGAAGTCAAATCATTACTTGACAGAGGCTATTCAAGAAATCTTGTTTCAATGCAGGGTATAGGGTATAAGGAAATTGTTTCATATCTTATGGGCGAGATTAGCCTGGATGAGGCAATATATATAATAAAAAGAGATACAAGACATTTTGCAAAGAGACAGCTTACGTGGTTTAAAAGAGAGGAAAATGTCACGATGATTAACTATAATGATTTTGATAATGACAAAAATAGAATTATAGAGTATCTTATTAATGATACAAAATATATGATAATTCAATAATATAAGGCATATGACAATTCAAAAACGCTTAGCGTTTTTGAAAATGAAAGATGAGGATATAAAAATGAGTAATTTCGAAATGTATGAAAAGCTTGGAATAAATAGAAGAGTATATGAGTTTTCAAATGAAATATTAGAAAGTCTGGAAGAGAGATTCAAGGAAATTGATAAAGTTGCTGAATATAATCAGTTAAAGGTTATCAAGGCGATGCAGGATAATAAAGTAAGTGAAATGCATTTCAATGGTTCGTCAGGATATGGATATAACGATGATGGAAGGGATGCACTTGAGGCAGTATATTCATCAGTGTTCCATACAGAAGATGCACTTGTAAGACCTAATCTTGTGTGTGGTACACATGCACTTGGAGTAGCGCTTGCAGCAAATTTAAGACCTGGTGATGAAATTCTTTCAATATCAGGAAAACCATATGATACTCTTGAGGAAGTAATAGGAATTCGTGAATCAAAGGGATCTTTAGCTGAATATAATATAACTTATAGTCAGGTTGATTTGTTAGAAGATGGAAGCTTTGATTTTGCAGGAATTGAAAAAGCTATAAATGAGAGAACGAAGCTTATTGCTATTCAGCGTTCAAAAGGTTATCAGACGAGAAAGACACTTAGTGTAAATGAAATTGGTTCAGCAATAGCATTTGTAAAAGCTATTAGAAAAGACTTAATCGTAATGGTGGACAATTGTTATGGTGAATTTGTAGAGACTATAGAACCATCTGATTTTGGTGCAGATATGATAGTTGGTTCACTTATTAAAAATCCTGGTGGTGGACTTGCTCCAATAGGTGGATATATTGCAGGAACAAAAGAATGTATTGAAAATTGTGCATATAGACTTACAACGCCTGGACTCGGAAAAGAAGTTGGTGCAACACTTAATATAAACAGAAATCTTTATCAGGGACTTTTTCTGGCACCTACTGTTACAGCATCGGCACTTAAGGGTGCTATTTTTGCAGCAAATATATATGAAAAGCTGGGGTATAAAGTTGTTCCAAATGCAACTGAACCAAGACATGATATTATACAGGCTGTTGAATTTGGAAAAAAAGAGGGTGTGATTGAATTTTGTAAGGGTATACAGGCGGCAGCACCTGTGGATAGTTATGTGGAGCCGGAACCATGGGCAATGCCTGGATATGATGCAGATGTAATCATGGCTGCAGGAGCATTTGTGTCTGGTTCGTCAATTGAATTGAGTGCTGATGGTCCTATAAAAGAACCATATGCAGTTTATTTTCAGGGGGGACTAACATTCCCACATGCAAAATTTGGAATTATGATGTCTTTACAGAAACTTGTTGATGCAGGTATTGTTAAGCTTCTTTGATTTTTTGATTTATTTTACAGAAAATATGTACATAAATTTTTTTTTGTGGTAACATATTTCAGTATGACCTACATTAGCTTGGAGAGTTGATAGGAGGTTATATTGTTGAATAATATTACTAGAATAAAAGATTTGCCAATTGATTCAAGACCCTTTGAGAGATGCTTTGAGTATGGTCCTGAGGCGTTGTCTGATTTGGAACTTTTATCAATTATTATTAATTCGGGTACAAAAAACAAATCAGCATATGATATTGCTAAGGATATTTTGATAAATGTTAATAATGGAATAGCAGGAATATCAAAACTTCATATGAATGAGCTGTTGGAAATCGAAGGAATTGGAAAAAAGAAAGCTGTTCTGATAAAAGCTATATGTGAGTTTGGAAGGAGAACAGCAAAGTTATATGCAAAAGAGAAAATCTGTTTTGATAATCCTGCCACAATAGTTGATTATTATGGTGTGGATTTGAGAAAATTAGACAGAGAGAATCTGATGATGCTTGCACTTAATACAAAATCAGTTCTTATTGATGATTTTTTAATATCAGAAGGAACAGTGAATGCATCAATTGCGTCACCGAGAGAGATTTTTCTTGAGGCATTAAGAGTCAAGGCTGTTTCCATTATTCTTATTCATAATCATCCTAGTGGTGATGATAAACCGAGCAGAGAAGATATTCTTGTTACGAATAAGATACGAGAGGCTGGAGAGATTATTGGAATAAATCTTATTGATCATATTATTATTGGTGACAACAGTTACTTTAGTTTTAAAGAAAAAGGATATTTATAATTGAAAGGAGCTCTTATTATGGCCAGTCATATTTATGGAGTTGATTTAGGAACAAGTAATATAAAAATGTTTTCATTAGCAAATAACGGAACAATAAATGAGAAAAATGTTATTGCTATTAAGAATAAGACAGAAATCTTTAGTTTTGGTGACAGTGCATTTGAAATGTACCAGAAAGCACCAGCCAATATTGATGTTTCTTTTCCTGTAAAGTTTGGTGTTATTGCAGACATTCAGAATATGGAAATGTTATTTAACTGCTTTTATAAAAAAATAAATGGAGGAAAAGCAGTTCCAGGTGCAGATTTTTGTATTGCTGTTCCAACAGATATTACTGAAGTTGAGAAGAGGGCTTTCTATGATGTTATTATGGATGCAAAGATTAAATCAAAAAGAATATCAGTAGTTGAAAAGCCTATAGCTGATGCAGTAGGTGTTGGTATTGATGTTAATAGTCCGAATGGTCATTTACTTGTAAATATCGGTGCAGATACAACGGAAATTTCCGTTTTATCACTTGGTGGTATTGTACTTAGCAAGCTCATTAAGATTGGTGGAAATAAATTTGATGAGGCAATCTGTAGTATTATCAGAAAGAAATATAATCTTGTAATTGGTACACGTTCTGCAGAACAGGTAAAAATACAATTAGCAGATGCTATGAATTCAAGCAAAGAAGATGTTTGTATGGCATATGGAAGAAATATTGTTACAGGACTTCCAAATGCAAGAGAGATTTCAGGAGAGCTTGTGCATGAAGGTATTCATGAGCTGCTTTACCAGATTATCGAAAACATAAAAGTTATTTTGGAGAGAACTCCTCCAGAATTATCAGCAGATATTATTAACAGGGGTATTTACCTTACAGGCGGTTCATCATGTATAAAGAATTTTGATGCATTGATTACGGCTGAAACAGGATTAAAAGTAAATACAACAGATGATCCATCAGAATCAGTAATTCGTGGAATTTCAGATATTTTATCATCAGAGGAATTAATGAAATTAACATATATTCCAAGAGAAAAGGAATATGAATAAGAGTTGTTGAGGTATATATTTGTATGAATATGAATATTAAGAAGAATGGTAAAAAAGTCATTCCAACTAAATATATTCTTTCAGCACTATCGTTCTTTTGTGTTGCATTTATTACATTGTGTCTGGTAAATGAAAATTTCGCAAGACCAATAAAAGAGGCTGCTGCCAGAGTTATTCTTCCTGTTCAGAAAGGAATGAACTACGTGGGTGGTTGGTTTAGCGATAAGGCAGAAACCCTTAGTGAAATAAAAGATCTTCAAAAACAGAATGAAGAATTAAAAGCTCAGAATGATGCATTAAAATTGGAAAATGTTATGCTTAGCCAGCAACAGAGTGAGCTCGAAAGATTAAGGGAATTATATAAACTAGATAATGCATATTCAGAGTATCCTAAGGTTGCAGCAAGAGTAATTGGAAAGGAAACTGATAATTGGTTTGCCGTATTTACAATTGATAAAGGTTCAGATGATGGACTTGAAGTAGATATGAATGTCATTGCAGATGGTGGTCTTGTAGGAAGAATCACATATGTAGGAAAGAATTATGCTAAAGTTACCACAATTATTAATGATGATAGTAACGTAAGTGGAAAGTTTGCCACTACTTCGGATATTTGTATTGTAAAAGGAAGTCTTACTCTGATGAAAGATGGAGTAATAGAAGTATCTAATATAAACATTGATGCAGATGTGCATGAGGGAGATATGTTACTTACTTCATATATCAGCGACAAATATGTTCCAGGTATTCTTATTGGATATGTCACTGGAATAACTGATGATGCAAATAGATTAACAAAGTCAGGATATGTAATGCCAGTTGTTGATTTTGCACATTTAGAAGAGGTATTAGTTATAACAAAGCTTAAAGAATTGGAAGATTAAACTAGATGCTTAGAAATATTACCTTTGGGTTATTAGTTATAATTGCATATTTAATACAGACAACTTTTGGAAGTCAAATTTCACTTGGTGGTGTTTCACCAAATCTTGTAATAATTGTTGTATGTATGTATTCACTATTAAGAGGAAGAAGAGCAGGTATGATATTTGGATTTTGTGCAGGCCTTCTTCTTGATGTGTTTTATGGATATGGTGATGTTATAGGGATTAATGCATTAATTTATATGTATATTGGTCTTGTAAATGGATTTTTCTATGATTCAATTTATATCAAGAGTTATCATGTTCCGATAATATCAGTATTCTTTAGTGATTTTGCATATTTATTTGTATTTTATGTGATAACATTTCTGTTGAGAAATAAGCTTAATATTGGATATTATTTAAATAATATTATGATTCCGGAAGTTGTATATACAGTTTTTGTTACATTATTAACATACAAATTATATGTCTGGTTAGAAGAACGTTTTATAGCTTTTGAGCAAAGAGGTGAAACAAAAGTTGATTAAAGAACTATTTGAACTTTTTTTAAATTTTATAAAATCAAGAATCTTTATTCTTGCTGTTATTTGTATGGCTTTATTAGGTATTCTTGTATACAGAGTATTTGATTTGCAAATAGTAAATTCGGACAAGTATAAGTCAGAGTATAATCAAAAAAGCGAAAAAACAAGATATTATACAGGAACCAGAGGTAATATCTATGATGCTGATGGTAATTTACTTGCATATAATAAACCTACATATGCTGTTACAATTGAAGATACTATAGATAGTTCACAAAAAAAGAATGAAACGCTTAATGAAATAGTTGCTAAAACAATTGAATTAATTGAAAAAAACGGTGATTCAATTGTTGATGATTTTCCAATAGTTATAGATGAAATAAACAGACTATCTTATAATGATTCATATTCTGTTGCATCAAGATTAAGATTTTTAAAAAATATATATGATACGGAAATTCTTGATACAGAAGATGCTATTCATTCAGAAGATACTGCAGAAGAAGCTTTTGCATATTTAAGAGATGAAAAATATGAAATAAACAAGGAAAAATACACCAAAGAGCAGATATTAAAGATTATTATGGTACGTTATAATTTATCTTTAAATAAATATCAGAAGTATATTTCTACTACAATTGCTAAAAATGTATCAGAAGAGACTGTTGCAGCAATATATGAAAATGCTGCTGATATTCCAGGTGTAAAGATAAGTGAAGATACAATAAGAGTTTATAATAATAGTTTATATTTTGCACATATCCTTGGATATACAGGTAAAATCTCAGAAGAAGAGCTGGTAGAACTGAATAAAGATATTGAGGACAAAAATTTAAAGTATGAATTAAATGATATAGTTGGAAAGAGTGGTATTGAAGCTTCACTTGAATCATATCTTTCAGGTACAAAAGGATATGATAAGGTTATTGTAAATACAACTGGAAAAGTCTTGAGTGTTGATGAATATGTTGAGCCGGGTGCTGGAAATGATATTTATCTTACAATTAAATCTGATTTACAGATTGGAATATATCATTTGATAGAAGAAAACCTTGCAGGTATTCTTATAGATAAGATTGTCAATAGAAATCTTACTCCCGAAGATGAAGAGGATTGGATGATATCAATTAAAACAGTTTATTTCCAGATGATAAATAATAATGTTGTTGATATTTCGAAATTCAATCTAGAAAATTCAACTGATAATGAAAAAAATGTTTATAACATAATGGTTAATGCACGAAAAAACATAAGTGAAGTAATAATAAATGAACTTTACAATGATGAAGCAAAGCCATTATCGATGCTTACAGATGAAATGAATGAGTATTATTCTTTCCTGTTTAATAAGTTATCCTCTGATGGTGTGCTTGTAAAAGAGAAACTGCCAAGTGGAGATGAGGTATATGCAGAATGGATGAGAGACGGTCTGAGTTTGAGGAATATTCTTCAGTATATGGTATCAAATAATTATATTGATACTTCATTACTTCCTTTGTCAGGCAATTATTCTGACAGTGAAGAAATTTATGACGCTATTGTTGAGTATATAAAAACAGTAGTAAATGAGGAAAAGAGTTTTACAAAACTTATTTATAAATATCTCATTGAAAAAGGATATATATCAGGCAATCAAATATGCTGTTTATTATATGATCAGGGTGTAATAAGCTACAATGATGATATGTATGTAAAACTTATGAATGGTATATATAGCCCATATCAATTCATGATGGATCAAATTGAATGCTTAAATATCACTCCTGCACAGATAGCACTTACACCATGTAGCGCATCATGCACAATAACAGATCCTGAAACTGGTAAGGTTATGGCTATGGTTTCTTATCCAAGCTATGATAATAATATTTTCTCAGGTTCAATTAATTCGGAATATTGGAGACAGCTTAGTGAAGATTTATCTAGTCCACTGTATAGTAGAGCGACAAAGATGAGAACTGCTCCTGGTTCTACGTTTAAAATGCTTTCGGCTATAACGGGTATTGAAGAGGGTGTTATTGATGAATATACGACTATCCTTACAAAGGGAATTTATGAAGAGGTTCATCCGTCGCCTAAATGCTGGATTTATCCCGGATCACATGGAAATATAAATGTATGCAGAGCTATAGAAGTTTCCTGCAACTGTTTCTTTTATGAAGTTGGTATGAGAGTTTCGTCTAAAAAGTATGGCTCGTTTGATGAAAGAAGCGGTCTTGAAACCCTGAAACAATATGGTGCAAAGTTTGGTCTGACAACTAAATCAGGTGTAGAGGTAGAGGAATATTCACCATTATTCACAACTGAAAATGTTATTGCATCATTTATTGGACAGGGTAGTAACTCTTTTACAGGTGTTCAACTTGCAAGATATATTAATACAATTGCAGCTGATGGTATAAATAGTGAGCTTACACTTATTGATTCTATAAGAGAGCCAGATGGCACGATTATTATGGGTTCTGACAATAAGCAGGAGAAGATAGATGTATCTGAGAATTCAATTCGTATTGTAAAAAAAGGTATGAAACTTGCTGCTGAATCATATAGTGGATTTTCAAATGCAACATATAGTATATCTGCAAAAACAGGTACAGCTCAGGAAAATGCAAATTTACCTGACCATGCTTTGTGTATAGGATTTGCACCATCTGAAAATCCTGAAATTAGTTTTAGTTGTAATATTCAGTATGGTTACAAATCAAATTATGCTGTAAAAATGTCAAGAGATATTCTTGATTACTATTTTGGACAAATTACTTTGGAAAATATCTTAAAAGGTGATGCAAATGGACCTTTTAATGTTGAAGAAGAAAATTGACGATTCAATATTTTTTTAGTAGAATACTCTCTGAAGGGATGGATTATGCCGATGAATTTAGTTTCAATTAAGGGCAACAAGTATGGTATTGCTATTGTTATCAAAGAAGAGGCGGATATTAAGGCTGCAAAAAAAGAAATTGCTGACAAGATTAAAGAATCTGCCAAGTTTTTTGGCAATACAAAGTGTGCTGTTGCATTCGAAGGAAAAAAATTAAATAATGAAGAGATGAATGAAATAATAGAAATTATTTCAGAAAATTCAATGTTACAGGTTGTATGTATTATTGATAATGATACAGAAGAATTATATAAAAATGTCGTAGAAGCACAGGAAATGAATACCGTAGAAGCATCAAGTGTTGCAGAAAATGCTATACCGAATATAACTGGTGGACAGTTTTATAGAGGTACTCTAAGAAGTGGACAGGTTCTTGAAAGTGAGTCAAGTATAGTTATTTTAGGTGATGTTAATCCCGGTGCAAAGATAATATCCGGTGGAAATGTTGTAATTCTTGGATCTTTAAAAGGTACTGTGTATGCCGGACTTGGATCTTTAGAAACGGCTTTTGTAGTTGCTTTGGATATGCATCCTGTTCAGATTAGAATTGGTGATGTAATAGCAAGATGTGCTGATAAGCCCAAGAAAAATGCGAAGCTTGAAACAAAGATTGCATATGTTGATGAGGGCAATATATATATTGAACCACTTTCAAGGGAAGTGCTCAATGATATTAAATTATAAAATATTGTAATGCGTTAAGCAGGATGGAGGAAATTATGAGCGAAGTAATCGTTGTAACATCTGGTAAGGGCGGTGTTGGTAAAACTACAACATCTGCAAATGTAGGTACTGGATTGGCAAAACTTGACAAGAAAGTTGTACTTATTGATACAGATATAGGTCTTAGAAACCTTGATGTGGTTATGGGACTTGAAAACCGTATTGTTTATAATCTTGTTGACGTTGTTGAAGGCAATTGTAGACCAAAACAGGCTATGATAAAGGATAAGAGATATCCAAATCTTTATCTTTTACCTTCTGCACAGACAAGAGATAAGACAAGCGTAACACCAGAACAGATGAAAAAGCTTGTAGAAGAATTGAAAGAAGAATTTGATTACATAATTCTTGACTGCCCAGCTGGTATTGAACAGGGATTTAAGAATGCTATTGCAGGAGCAGACAGAGCTTTAGTTGTTACAACACCTGAAGTTTCAGCTATTAGAGATGCAGATAGAATTATTGGTTTATTAGAAGCAAATGAAATGAAGAGAACCGACCTTATCGTTAACAGAATCCGTATGGATATGGTTAAAAAAGGTGATATGATGTCAATCGATGATGTACTTGAGATTCTTGCAATTGATTTAATTGGTGCTGTACCGGATGATGAGAATATCGTTATTGCAACAAACCAAGGTGAACCATTAGTTGGTAATAACACACTTCCTGGTCAGGCATATATGAATATTTGTCGTCGTATTATTGGAGAAGAGGTTCCTATGTTAGATTTATCATCTGGAAACGGATTATTCTCAAAAATTGGCAAGTTATTTAAGAAGAATTAGGAGGCACAAGATGGGCATTTTAGATATTTTTAAAAAGAAGCCTTCAGGCAATGTTGCAAAAGACAGATTAAAGCTCTTACTTGTATCAGATAGAGCAAATTGTTCTCCTGAAATAATGGAGATGATAAAAAATGATATTATTAATGTCATTGCAAAATATATGGAAATCGATGCAGAAGGTTTAGATATTCAAATTACTCAAACAGAATCGGATGGTGCAAATGGAAATGTTCCAGCACTTATTGCAAATATTCCGATTAAGGAAGTAAAACATAATTCATAATGCCGGAGTAGATATGGCTAATTTATATAAAAGAGCACTTGAAAAAATAAAAACTTATAAATTGAGGAATTATAATTTCAGATTACTATTATGGCTTATTGCAATAAATATTCTTGGAGTTAGTGTAATTGCAAGTGCAACACCATTATCAATATATGAGCAGAAGCAGGTACTTGGATTGGCAATTGGTTCTGTAGCGATGATTATTCTCACATTAATTGATTATAATTATGTGCTTAAATTCTATTGGCTAATATATGTATTTAATTTATTATTGCTTATGCTTGTTAAATTGGTGGGTGCAAACCATATGGGTGCACAAAGATGGATTGATTTTGGATTTGTCCAGATCCAGCCATCAGAGTTTTGTAAGATTTTTATTATACTTTTCTTTGGAAAGTTTCTTATGAAATTCAAGGATAAAATCAATACTCCAAAGATTATTATTGCAACACTTATTTTATTTTTAATTCCTTTATTGCTTGTTTATAAACAGCCGGATTTATCTACAAGTATTGTTATAACATTTGTTTTTTGTGTAATAATGTATATAGCAGGTATAAGTTATAAAATAATAGCCGGTGTTTTTGCAATTGCAATTCCAGCTGTGTTTGTACTTGTATATCTTTTACTTCAGCCAAATCAGACTATTCTTGACGATTATCAGTACAATAGACTTATAGGATTCTATGATGAGGATAATGAAATTGCAAAAAGAATCAATTATCAGCAGGACAATTCCTTAATAGCCATTGGATCTGGAGGATTATGGGGTAAAGGATTAAATAATGAAAGTGAATATAGTGTAAAAAATGGAAACTATATTTCAGAGCCTCAGACAGACTTTATTTTCACTATTGTTGGAGAAGAGTTGGGGTTTGCGGGTTCAATTGCAGTGATTACTTTAATAGCTCTTATATGTTTTGAGTGCTTTTTAACAGCGGCACATTCCCCCGATTTGGCAGGAAGAGTGATATGTTGTAGTATAGGTGCAATGATTGCTTTTCAAGCATTTGTTAATATAGGTGTTGCAACAAAGATACTGCCAAATACAGGTATTCCGTTACCTTTTGTAAGCTATGGATTAAGTTCTTTGCTTAGTTTAATGATAGCAATGGGGTTTGTATTTAATATTGGATTGCATCAAAAGAAACTTATTTAAATGATGAGAAAGAGGAGGTTTGTATGAACATAGGATTTATAGCACATAATTCAAAGAAGAACTTGGTTCAGAATTTCTGTATTGCATATAAAGGAATATTATCAAAACATGAATTATTTGCAACAGGTACAACAGGAAGGATGATAGAAGAGGCAACAAATCTTAATGTTCATAAGTTCCTTGCGGGTAATCTTGGTGGAGAAAATCAATTATGTTCGCAGATTGAGAGTAATCAGATAGATATGGTCATCTTTATGAGAGATCCTTTAAGTGTTCAAAGTCATGAACCTGATATTACCAATATTTTTAAAGCATGCGATTCAAGAAATATTCCACTTGCAACAAATCTTGCCACTGCTGAACTGCTTGTGAAAGCAATGGATAGGGGAGATTTAGAGTGGAGAGACGTATATAGATAAAAGTTTTTATGTATAAATGCAGGCATATTGCCTGCATTTTTTAATTTTCACCAAAAGATGAAGAAACTCTTCCGTATAAACTAATCATATATAGGCCTGATAAACCTATGGCTGCGTAGATTATTCGTGATAAAAGAGTCATTTTTCCGAATAGAAGTGCAACTAAATCTAAATTAAAGAAACCGATAAGTCCCCAGTTTATAGCGCCTACGATAACTAATGTTAGAAGTGTGTAGTCTAACCCTTTTGTGTTCATAAAAATCCTCCTTGCAAATTGAGATTTTTACCAAAAAGCTAAAAAACTTTTGATAAATTATTTATTCATCATATTTATTATTTGTTTATCATTAAAAATTATTATAAAAAAATGCTATTCAAAATATTTCCAAAAAAATACTTATTTCTTGACTACTTAACGTTAAAATGTTATAAATTATGTGGATTATTATGCCTTTTTAATAGTCGGATTGGAGGAAATGATGTCAGATAAAAAATTAGATATTACAATCCCTGCAGCACCACTTAAGATAGCTGCACTTGAAGGATGTAGGGATTTAGCAACTCTTGTTGATAAACATATTGTTGAGATGAGAAATAAAAGAATTGCCAATAACGAGCTTCCACTTGAATTTAAGGGATATAAAAGCGATTCATATTTACTACAATGCCATTGTCCAAGATTTGGCTCTGGAGAGGCAAAGGGTGTTATTGATGAATCTGTTAGAGGAGATGATATATTTGTAATGGCTGATGTAGGTAATTACAGTCTTACATACAAAGTTTGTGGTTTTGAAAATCATATGTCACCTGATGATCATTTTCAGGATATGAAACGTATCATATCCGCATCGATTGCTGCTGCAAAGAGAGTGAATGTAATTATGCCTTTTATGTATGAAGGCAGACAGCATAAGAGAACAAAAAGGGAATCTCTAGACTGCGCTTTAGCTTTGCAGGAACTTACAAGAATGGGTGTTGAGAATATTATAACTTTTGATGCACATGATCCAAGAGTCGTAAATTCAATTCCTTTACGTGGTTTTGATAATTATATGCCACCATATCAATTTATCAAAGCAATACTTGATGTTGATAATACATTAAAGATTGATTCAGATAATTTGATGATTATCAGCCCTGATGAAGGTGCTATGTCAAGAGCAGTTTATTTTGCTAATGTTCTTGGAGTTGATATGGGTATGTTTTACAAGAGAAGAGATTATACAACAATTGTAAACGGAAAGAACCCGATAGTTGCTCATGAATTCCTTGGCACAAAGGTACAGGGCAAAGATGTTGTTATCGTTGATGATATGATTTCATCAGGGGAGTCTATGCTTGATGTTGCAAAAAAGATTAAGGACAGAGGCGCAAGAAAGGTATTTATCTGTACTACATTTGGTTTGTTTACAGATGGTCTTGACAAGTTTGACGATTTTTATGACAAAGGATATTTTGATTATGTTATTACTACAAATTTAACATATAGGAATCCAAGCTTATTACAGAGAAAATACTATTTAGAAGCAGATATGAGTAGATACTTAGCTATTATTATTGACACATTAAATCTAAATGATTCAACAGGTAATGTTATTTCTCCAACAGAAAGAATAAAAACTCTTGTTGAAGAGTATTACAGAATAAACAACAAATAATAATAGTAATTTGTGTAATGAGAAAGGCATCATGTTGCTTATGAGCAGAGAAAATATAAAAGGTCATTTAATTAAAAATGTAAAAGAAAACAGTATTGCAGCTGAACTTGAAATCAAAAAAGGTGATTATCTTTTGGAAATCAATGGAGAGGTTGTAGAAGATGTTTTTGATTATCAATATATGATTGATGACGAATATGTCGAAATACTTATAAGAAAGTCTGATGGCGAAGAATGGTTGTTGGAAATTGATAAAGAATATAATGAGGATATTGGTATAGAATTTGAACAAGGCCTCATGGATGATTACAAATCATGTAGCAATAAATGTATATTCTGTTTTATTGACCAAATGCCAAAAGGAATGCGAGATACCCTTTATTTTAAAGATGATGATTCACGTCTTTCTTTCTTACAGGGAAATTACATTACACTTACAAATATGAAAGATAAAGACATTGATAGAATTATAAAATATCATCTTTGTCCAATAAATATCTCTATCCATACAACAAATCCTGAGCTTAGATGTAAAATGCTTCACAACAGGTTTGCTGGTGAAGCACTTAAAAAAGTTGATAAGCTTGCAAAGAACTGTATTGAAATGAACGGACAGATTGTTTTGTGTAAAGGAGTAAATGATGGAGATGAACTTATTAGAACCATTAATGATTTATCAAAATATCTTCCGCATATGAGAAGTGTATCAGTAGTACCTTCAGGATTAACGAAATATAGAGAAGGATTATATCCTCTTGAATTGTTTAATAAAGAAGATGCAATAAAAGTAATAGATACAATAGAAAATTATCAGAAGAAATTTTTTGATGAATATGGACTACATTTTATACATGCTTCAGATGAATGGTATATTATGGCAGAAAGAGATTTTCCTGAAGAAGAACGTTATGATGGATATATTCAGCTTGAGAATGGTGTTGGAATGATGAGGCTGTTAAAAGATGAATATATAGAAGCACTTTGTGCTTCAGAAGAAGAAGATATCGACAGAGGGGTTACACTTGCAACTGGTTCATTGGCATACGGCTTATTATGTGAGTTGATGAGTGAAACCAAAAAGAAATATTCTAAATTTGATTACAATGTTATTGAAATTAAAAACAACTTTTTTGGAGAAACAATTACTGTATCAGGTCTATTAACAGGTCAGGATATTTATGAACAATTAAAGGATATTGATTTAAAGGATAAGCTTATTCTTCCGGGAAATGTCCTTAGAAGTGGAGAAGATGTATTTCTGGATGACATGCATTTATATGAGTTATCTGATAAGCTGTCAATAGATATTTGCGTACCAGAAAGTAGTGGTATGTCACTTCTTGAAGCAGTACTAGCAAAAGAATATAATAATAAAGAATATAACAAAGCAAACTTTGTATATGTAAAATATTACAAAGACAGAGCGTAAGGAGAGATGTTATGAGTAAACCAGTGGTTGCCATTGTTGGAAGACCAAATGTTGGTAAGTCTACATTGTTTAATATGCTTGCCGGTGAGATGATATCGATTGTAAAAGATACTCCGGGTGTTACAAGAGACAGAATATATGCAGATGTTACATGGCTTAATTATAATTTTACAATGATTGATACAGGTGGTATTGAACCAGATAGCAATGATATAATTTTATCACAGATGAGAGAACAGGCAGAAATAGCTATTGCAACAGCAGATGTAATTATCTTTATGACAGATGTTAAGCAAGGTCTTGTTGATAGCGATTCAAAGGTATGTGATATGCTTAGAAAAAGTCACAAACCAGTAATCCTTTGTGTTAATAAGGTTGATAATTTTGAAAAAATGCAGCCAGATGTATATGAATTTTATAATCTGGGCATTGGTGATCCAATACCGATTAGTGCTGTTTCAAAGTTAGGACTAGGTGAGTTACTTGATGAAGTGACACGTCATTTTGAAGAAATTGATTATACTGACGAAGAAGATGAAAGGCCTCGTATTGCTATTATCGGAAAGCCAAATGTAGGAAAAAGCTCACTTATCAATAAATTGTCAGGTGAAAACAGACTTATTGTATCAAATATTGCAGGTACAACAAGAGACGCAGTTGATACTGTTATAAAAAAAGATGGTAAAGAATATGTATTTATTGATACTGCAGGACTAAGAAGAAAGAATAAGATAAAAGAAGAGTTAGAAAGATATTCCATTATTCGTTCTGTTACAGCTGTAGAAAGAGCTGATGTAATTGTTCTTGTAATTGATGCTGTAGAAGGCGTAACGGAACAGGATGCGAAAATCGCAGGTATTGCCCATGAAAGAGGCAAAGGTGTTATAATTGCAGTAAATAAATGGGATGCAATAGAAAAGAATGATAAAACAATTTACGAATATACAAGAAATGTTAAGGATATTTTATCATTTATGCCATATGCAGAATTACTATTTATTTCCGCACAGACAGGACAGCGTTTAAATAAACTCTTTGATCTTATTGATGTTGTTATTGAAAATGCAACTCTTCGTGTTGGAACAGGTGTACTTAATGAAATTATGGCAGAGGCAGTTGCAATGCAACAGCCACCTTCAGATAAAGGTAAACGACTGAGACTATATTATATTACACAGGTTTCTGTTAAACCACCAACTTTTGTTATCTTTGTAAATGACAAAGAGTTAATGCATTTTTCTTATACAAGATATATAGAAAATAAGATAAGAGATTGCTTTGGATTTAAGGGTACTCCTTTGAAATTCATAATTAGAGAACGTAAAGAAAAAGAACAATAGGAGATATGAAAATGGATATACTTTACAGAATTATTTGTTTAGTAATTGGATATATTTTTGGTTTGTTTCAGACAGGATATATTTATGGAAAGATGAATCATATAGATATAAGGGATTATGGAAGCGGAAATGCAGGAACAACAAATGCAATGAGAGTTCTTGGCAAAAAAGCTGGAGTAATCACATATTTAGGAGATGCATTTAAAGGAATATTCTGTGGTCTTCTAATCAGATTAATATTTGGAACATTTATTGATTTAGATGCAGCATATGTATTTGTACTTGTTTTATATGGAGGTTTAGGAGTAGTACTTGGCCATAATTTTCCATTTTATATGAAATTTAGAGGTGGAAAGGGAATTGCAGCATCAAGTGGTGTTATTGTATCATTGTTTGATTTAAGATTGATGCTTTTGGCTTTAGTTACTTTTGCTGTTATTACATTTGTTTCAAAGTATGTTTCTCTTGGATCTATATGTATGATGATGTTTTTCTTTATTGAAATTATTATTTTTGGATTTCTTGGGTGGATGCCTGTTAGCAACACGTCATATTTACTAGAAACATATATATTAGCATTTATTCTTTCGGCATTAGCTGTATATAGACATAGATCTAATATTGTAAGACTGTTAAATGGTACAGAGAGAAAAATAGGTCAGAAGAAGACTGAATAATTAAGAATGGATAGGAGAAACATATGGCTAATATTTCCATTTTAGGATGCGGAGCATGGGGCATCGGAATAGGAGTGTTATTAAATAACAATGGCCACAACGTTACGATGTGGTCCGCCCTTGAAAATGAAGTAGAGATGCTCTTGAAAAACAGAGAAAATACAAATAGTTTAAAAGGTGTAATAATTGATGATAAGATAAAAATTACATCAGATATTGTTGATGCTGTAACAGATAAAGATATTATTGTTATGGCTGTTGCTTCAAAGTTTACAAGAAGTACATCAAATAGAATAAAAGATTTAATAAAAGATAATCAGATTATTTTAAATGTTGCAAAGGGTATTGAAGAAGATACACTTATGACACTGACTGATATAATAAATAATGAAATACCAAATGCGGATGTTGCTGTACTTTCAGGACCAAGTCATGCAGAAGAGGTAGGAAGAGGATTGCCTACAACATGTGTAGTTGGCGCAAGAAGAAAGAAAACAGCAGAATATATCCAGGAAGTGTTTATGAGTAATGCATTTAGAGTGTACACAAGCCCTGATATTCTTGGAATCGAAATAGGTGGTGCATTAAAAAATGTTATAGCCTTAGCTGCAGGTATGGCTGATGGACTTAACTATGGTGATAATACGAAAGCTGCTCTTATTACAAGAGGTATAGCAGAAATAGGAAGACTTGGTATTGCTATGGGAGCAAAAGCTGAAACATTTGCTGGATTAACCGGAATAGGTGATTTGATTGTTACATGTGCAAGTATGCACAGTAGGAACAGAAGAGCCGGTATTCTTATAGGACAGGGAAAGACAGCTGATGAAGCAATGAAGGAAGTTAATCAGGTTGTAGAGGGTGTATATGCTGCAAAAGCAGGATTGAAGCTTGCAAAGAAATATAATATTTCATTGCCGATTATCGAACAGGTAAATCATGTATTATTTGATAATAAAGATGTTAATGTTGCAGTTAAGGAGTTAATGCTTAGAGACAAAACATCAGAAATTTCTGAGGATTATTGGGAAGAGTAAATCAAAGAAATAACACAAAAAGGAAGAGAGTTTCAATGGCTATAATAAAGAAGTTTAATCCAGATAAAGTATATATTTCTTCAAGAATGATAAATAGAATGAGAACTATTCTGTTTTCGCCTTTATCAATTGTTGAAGCACCAACAGGATATGGAAAAACTACAGTTGTCAGACAATTTTTAAAAGAAAATAATGTTAAATATATATGGTTTAATATTGATAATGATGACAAACATACATTTTTTAATGATTTTTGTAATAGAATCGAAACATTTGACATTAATGCTGCAAGACAGATAAGATCAATAGGATATCCGAACAATGCTGAAACATCATCAATGTTTGCAAACATTTTACTTAATCTTGAATTCAGAGAAAAAACAATACTTGTTTTTGATAATTATCAGTTAATTAGTGATGAGAATTTTAATAGAGTTATAAAAGATTTATCCTTTGAAAAGAATAAGAATCTTAGAGTTGTAATTCTTACACAGGCAGTAACATCAAGCATAACTTTTGAATTAGTATTAAAGAAGAAGTTAAATTATATAAGTAAATCTGATTTTGAACTTACAAAAGACGAAATTCTTGAATATTATAAGGAATGTGGAATAAAGCTTTTAGACGAAGAAGCAGACTTTTTATATACATATACTGAAGGATGGATAAGTGCCCTTTTCTTACAAATGCTTTCATACAACATGACACAAAAGTTTGAACCGACTGTAAGTGTTGATAATTTGATTTGTAATGCTATCTGGAATAATATTTCAAGTAAGGAGCAGGATTTACTCATTACAATGAGTATTTTTAACAGTTTCTCGCTTAGACAGGCATATAAGATATCATTGTCTGACCTTGAAATGGATGAAATAGAGTATTTCCTAAAGAATAATTCTTTTATCAAGTATGATTCTAAGGCTAGAAAATATTATATACATTCAATTTTAAAGTATTTTCTCAATATGGAATTTGAAAAAATGGAGCTTGTATTTAGGAAAGAAGTATATCGAAAAGCTGGAGAATGGTATTGCTCAAATGAAGAGTATTTTAATGCAATCAAATTCTTTTATAAAGTTGGAAGTACAAAAGATATTTTAGCAATGAATTATACTTGCAGTAAATTGATTAATGAGATGGTACCTGTAAATAAAGATATATTTTTATATGTTGTAAATAATGCTTCGGAATTTGAAAAATCAAAATATTGTAAGAATTATCTTATATTCATTTTTGCTCTGTTTATGTATAATGAGTGGGATTTATTAAAAAATGAATTTGAAAAACATATGGATAGAATAAAGTCTTTAAAATTATCAGACAGAGAGCTTAATGAGCTTCTAGGTGAATTAAAGATTGTAGAAGCATATGTGAACTATAATAATATTGATGATATGTGTAATAGTTTTGAGGAAGCCTTTGGTTATTTAAAAGCACCATCTGTTTTGTTTTCTATGGAGAATGGAATTGCACTAGGAAATCCAAGTGTGCTTTCAGAATTTTTTACGAAGGCAGGAAATATTCAAAATGAAATAGAATCATTTGATAAAATGATGCAATTGTTCTATAAATTGTTTAGTGGTAATTCCAAGGGATCAGAGGCTTTGTTTAGAGCCGAGGTTTTGATGCATAATGGTAACTTGACAGATGCAAATATGTTGTGCGATAAAGCTATATATATGTCAAAGACAAGAGAACAAAATAGTGTTGAAGCACAAGCATTAATGATTCAGTCAATAATTGATTATTATAATGGTAACTACGAAAAGATAAATAAAAACATTGAAAGAATTAAGGAGATATCTGATTCTGGTTTAGAAAAAGATATAGATGTTATGTGTGCTTTAATTCAAGGCTTTATTGGAGTGATTACTGATACAGATAAATTTATTCCAATGTGGATTAAAGATGTAAATGAAATCGAGAAAAAATGTAATATATATAATCTTGGTTTTGCATATTTGATATATGGTAAGTATCTTATAACCCGTGAGATGTATCAGGAGTATGTCGCTATATCAGGACAGTTATTAAAACTTTCTGAAAGATTTAATAATGTCATTTATAAAATATATTTTTATCTGTTTTTATCAGAAGCAAAGAATTCAAAAGAATTTCATGAAAAGGAAAAGGCTAAAGAATATTTAGTTGATGCGCTTGAACTGGCATATAAAGATAACATTGTTATACCGTTTATACATAACTATAATTATATTGGAATGCTTCTTAAAGAAATGGATGTAGATAAATATAATCCTTTTATTGAAAATATAAATACACTTTATAAGAAGACAATGAAAAATATAAAAGTATCTCAGAAAGCATCAAAATTTGAACAGAATTTTGGATTAACAAACAGAGAACTTGAAGTAGCAAGACTTGCTGCGCAAAGATTGTCAAATAAAGAAATTGCAGATATTCTGTATATTGCAGAAAGTACTGTAAAATCAAATATGAAAGTAATCTTTAGTAAACTTGAAATTTCATCAAGAAGTGAACTGAAAAATTTCTTTTAAAAAGAATATTTCCTACTTTTAGGGGGAAGATATGGTTTAAAAGTTATAGTATATTGTTATTGTAAAAATTATATAATTTGTGATGCTTTTAAGGGTGTATATGCTTGGAGGAAATAAATGTCGATGATTAGTAATGCTATTGCATTTAGTGATTACAGGGTTTTGGTTGAACTTAATAATGGGAATGCTATAATACTTGATTTTGAAAAAAAGTTAAATACTTTCAGATTTCATAAACTTGATAATAAAAATATCTTTATGAAAGTCAAAACTGATGGATTTAGTCTTTTATGGGATAATGGTAAAATTAGGGTTAGTCTTGGCGAAATAATAGAGATGTTACAAGATACAAAGTCATTATTTAAAGTCGTATAATCTATTTGGTTATACGACTCTTTATTATGTAATTATGGTGATAAGATGAAAGATATTAATCAGAATAGTGAAGAAAAAAAGAAAAAAGAAAAGCAATTAAAAGAGCATTATACAATTCGTGAAAGAAGTAAAAACAGTGTATTCCGTATTGTATTTGGTAGAACATTTTTTTTGATGTTTGCTGTCATTGTACAGTTATTATTTTATATAGTATTTATATTTAAATTAAGCAAACATAATGTATACTTTTTTTCTGTTTGTTCTATTTTCTCTATATTGTTGACAATAAGAGTTACGAGTAAGGATATAAACGCATCATATAAACTTGCATGGACTACTTTGCTGTTAGCAATTCCTGTATTTGGAGCACTTTTTTACGTGCTATTAAAAATTCATCCTTCAACAGGGTTAATAAGAAAAAGACATATAGAAATATGCAAAAAAACAAAATGTTATATTCCTCAAAATATGAGTGTTCTTGAAGAACTTAAAGAAAAGAAGGATGATTTTTATGGTCTTGCAAGATATGTAGACACATATGGAGGATATCCGACATATAAAAATACAAGCGTGAAATATTTCAGACTTGGTGATTATAAATATGAAGCATTATTAGAAGAACTTGAAAAAGCTAAGTCCTTTATTTTTATGGAATATTATATTGTAGATGAAGGTGTTATGTGGAATTCTGTGCTTGAAATTCTTAAAAGAAAAGCAAAAGAAGGAGTAGAGGTCAGATTTATGTACGATGGTATGTGTACATTGAAACTTTTGCCTCATGATTATCCAAAAACACTTGAATCATATGGTATTAAATGTAAGGTATTTTCTAATATTCGTCCTGCAATTTCATCATATCAGAATAATAGAGATCATAGAAAAATATGTGTTATTGATGGACAGGTTGCTTTTACCGGAGGTGTGAATCTTTCTGATGAATATATCAATATTGGTTCAAAGTTTGGACACTGGAAGGATACTGCTGTAATGATAAAAGGAGAGGCAGTAAGGAACTTTACAGTAATGTTTCTGCAGAACTGGAATATAACAGAAAGAGGTAAAGAGAACTATAAGAAATATATTAATTCCATTTCTGTATCAGGAAAGGGATTTATTATGCCATATGGAGACAGTCCTTTTGATAAAGAAAATGTTGGTGAAATGGTTTATATGGATGTTTTGAATAATGCAAGAGATTATGTCCATATAATGACACCATATTTAGTTCTTGATAATGAAATGATAACATGTATGGAATATGCAGCAAAAAGAGGTGTTGATGTAAAAATTATTTTACCACATGTTACAGATAATCCTTCAGCATATCTTATTGCAAGAAATTTATATCCTCAATTAATAGAAAGAGGTATAAAAATATATGAATATGAACCTGGATTTGTACATGCAAAGACAGTAGTGTCAGATGATAAAAAAGCTGTAGTAGGAACAATAAATTTTGACTTTAGAAGTTTGTATTTAAATATGGAATGTGCTGTATATATGCAGGATGATGATGAAATACTTGAAATAGAAGATGATTTTGAAGATACATTATCAAAATGTATTGAGATAACAATGTTTGATTGTGAAAGATATAGTATTGTTAAACGTATGCTTGGTAAGGTTGCAAGTCTTGTATCTCCATTGATGTAAAAATAAATGTTGTTATTTACAATTTTTTATTTTATGTGTATACTTTTAACGATAAAATACTTAGGAAGGAGCGAGTGAATATGGAAAAGAAACCATTCGTTACACTTGACCAAATTAAAGAAATTACAAAAACATACCCTACACCTTTTCATATCTATGATGAAAAGGGGATTAGAGAAAATGTCCAGAAATTAAAGCAGGCTTTCTCATGGAATAAAGGGTTTAAAGAATATTTTGCTATTAAGGCTACTCCAAATCCATTTTTAATATCAATTCTTAAGGAATATGGTTGTGGAGTTGATTGTTCATCAATGGCAGAATTATATATGGCTGAAAAGATGGGATTTTCTTCAAAGGATACAACAGATGGAATAATGTTTTCATCAAACGCAACACCAGCAGAAGAATTTGTATATGCAAAGGAACTTGGTGCTATTATTAATCTTGATGATTTTACACATATTGAATTTCTTGAAAAAACAGCAGGAATACCAGAAAGAATCTGTTTAAGATATAATCCTGGTGGAACATTTTCTATTAGTACAACAATTATGGACAACCCTGGTGATGCAAAATATGGTCTTACAAAGGCTCAATTATTTGAAGCATATAAGATATTAAAAGAAAAAGGCGTTAAGACTTTTGGTATTCATGCATTTCTTGCTAGCAATACAGTTACAAATGAATATTATCCAACACTTGCAAGAGAATTATTTGAGCTTGCAGTTGAAATTAAAAATGAACTTGGTATAAGTCTTTCATTTATTAATCTTTCTGGTGGTATTGGTATTCCATACAGACCTGATCAAGAGCCAAATGATATTCTTGTGATTGGTGAAGGTGTTAAAAAGGTATATGATGAAGTGTTAGTTCCAAATGGTCTTGGAGATGTGGCTTTATTTACAGAGCTTGGTAGATTTATGATGGGACCATATGGTGGACTTGTAACAAAAGCTGTACATGAAAAACATATCTACAAAGAATATATTGGATGTGATGCATGTGCATGTAATCTTATGAGACCTGCAATGTACGGTGCATATCATCATATCACTGTCCTTGGAAAGGAAAATGAACCATGCGATCATATGTACGATGTAACAGGTTCATTATGCGAAAACAATGATAAATTTGCTATAGACAGAATGCTTCCAAAGATTGATATAGGAGACTACCTCTTCATCCATGATGCAGGTGCTCACGGATTTGCAATGGGATATAACTATAATGGAAAGCTAAAATCTGCAGAGTTATTATTAAAAGAAGATGGTTCAGTACAACTTATCAGACGTGCTGAAACTATAAAGGATTACCTTGCAACATTTGATTTTACAGATATTTTTTAAAAATTATATCAATTTTTAAGGTACGAATAAATGAGAAAAATCTATCGATTATATGTCGATAGATTTTTTTAAAAGTATGTGATATAATTGCAAAGTGTGTATCCTTTAGGAGTATATAGATATGGTAGGAAAGGTACAAAGATATGATAACAGCTGCAAATGAAATAACAAAAGGAAAAAATCTTGATACTAATCTCAAAAAATATAGTTATGGTATGATGGATTTATATAATAATTATTCTCTAATAAGATTTTCAATGAATTATTATTCTCTTGCAGAAATATATTTAGAGGATAATGAAAATAGTGAAACATTATTTGAAGAAGAAGTTTTAAAACTTGTAGAAGAAGTATTTGAAAATGAAAATGTTTCTTCAGAGATAATTGAAAAAGTAAATACATTAAGAAATAACATCATAAACAAGATGAAAGGTATAATTTCACTTGCGGACATTTTTAGTATTTATGAATATGTTTTAAATAGAATCGAATATCGTTTTAAAGATGGCTCTGATATTGTAGTAGAGAGTGATGATATGTTTGCATCAAGAATTATTTCATATATTCTGTCAGAAAAGGATCAGATGCTTATTAACACGAGAATATCTGAGGTTGTTAGAGAACTTCCTGTAAGAATGACAAAAAATAAATTCTTTGAATTGTTTTCAAATGGATTAAAGGTCTATAAAGGTAGCGAAAAACAATCTGTAAATGACTTTTTGTATATGATTCGAACAAGTGCAATGCTTGATATAGATGAAAATGCAAAACTTTTTTCTGAAGATATAAATGAAATATACAAAGAATTCAGAGAGACGGATTATTCAGCTATTGATGGAGAAACATATAATAATCTGCATAATAAGCTTACTTATACCACAGATATTATTCAGAAAAATGTCAGCCTTTATCAGATGCTTATAGATGCAATAAATGATTTATATGCATATTGCCTGTCTAAAGAATATTTATCTGATAATAATGTAACCAGACAAATATCCTGCAAGATTATAAGTATGATTAATAATAAGCTTAAAGATAAAGAAAATGACAATGAAGAGATAGAAGAGTTATTTATTAATCTTGAAGGTAAACAGGAAGAATACTATAGAAAAATCATGAACTTATCAAATATTCTTGATGTTATAAATGATATGTATATTGATGAGGTCAATAAATACGGACTTCTTGAAACATATATGTCACTTGAAAAAGTTGAAAAGCTTGAGTCAGGTAGCTCCTTTGTAGAATTTGATATAGAAAATGATACAGAAATAGCAGATGATAGCTTTATTGATAGTAAAATTGAGGAAACAAAGAATGATTTAAGCTTATTCTTTAAAGAGAATTCTAAGATTGTCAATAGAGCTGTTATGGCAAATATTTTATCGTCATTACCTATTTTCTTTGGAAACGTTGATGAGATAAAGAATTATATCACATCAAGTATTAGTCAATGTACAGATAACGCTGAGAAGCTGGCAATCTATGAGTTGTTTGAAAAAATAATGGAGGAATAGTATGAATATCTACAAAGATATTTATTTAAGCGATTCTCTTATAAAAAATAAAAGAAAGATAATTTCAAATATTAAAAAGAATAAAATAATGCTTGGAAAATATATCATTACATTGCCTGTTGGTAATTATGGAATATTAGAGATTTATCCATACATTGTATTAATGCAGAAGATATATCAGGAATCTGATGTATTTGTTATTGGTGTTGCTGATTCAATGGAGGATGCTGTTGATATAACACGAAATATTGTTACAGAATGCTATAATATGACAGCTGCATTTGATATTAAAGAGTATTTGGAGAGGTAATTGCATTGCTTTATGTAATATTGACAATACTAAAGATTATAGGAATAATACTTCTTGTAATTTTGGGTATTATATTATTTCTTATTTTATCAATACTCTTTGTACCTGTTAGATATAAGGGGACAATTGAATTTGATAAAAAGGACATAAAACTTAATATAAAAGTTTCATATTTTATGAATCTGGTGCGATTTACATTGTCTTTTCTTGAAAATAATGTAAAATACAAATTTAAAATCTTGTTTTTTACACTTTTTCCAAAGAAAGAGAAAAAAAACAAAGTTGATTTATTTGAGGATGAAATTGAAATTGATAAAACAACTAAATCAGATAATACAAGTGTGATTGAAAACGATAATGATAGTGTAGACATAAATCACAGTATATCTGAAAATCATAATGATAATATATCTGAAAACAATAATAATAGTACATCCGCAAATGTTAATGCTAGTATATCAAATGACGTAAAGACAAATGAAAAAGTTAATGAAAAAACAATTGAAGAAAATGTCTTAAATAATAAAAAAACAGGTATTTTTCAGAAAATTAAGAGCTTTTTTATAAAAGTCAGAATGCTTTTTGAAAAAATTGTGCTTTTTGTTAAGAATTTTGATAGCAAAATTATAGAAATATGTGATAAACTAAAACAGGTATCTGATAAGAAAGATAACATTGTTAATTATTTGAAAGAAAAAGAATCAAAGGATGCTTTGAATGTTCTTAAGACAATGTGTTTTAAATTATTAAGACATATATCACCAAGAAAAATCAAAGGAAATATTGAATTTGGTTTTAGTGATCCTGCAACAACAGGACAAGTTTATGGTTTTATATGTTTGTTCTATGGTGTGTATGGAGAAAAACTCCTTATTACTCCAGATTTTGAAAATGAAATTATGAAGGGTAAGCTCTATGTACGAGGACGCATTAGAATTTTTACTCTTTTGATAATTGGTATAAAGTTATATAGACAGAAACGTTTGAGAGAAATGCTCTCATATATTAAGAGATAGGAGGATATTATGTCAGAAAAAAATAATTTTGATTCAGCAGTAACATCATTGTTTGGAGGTATGTCAAACTTTGTTTCTACAAAAACAGTTGTAGGTGATGCAATTCATATTGGTGAAACAATTATATTACCATTGGTAGATGTTTCTTTTGGTATGGGTGTAGGTTCAAAACTTGATGGTTCAAAAGATTCAAGCCAAGGTGGAATGGGTGGAAAGATGTCGCCTAGTGCAGTTTTGGTAATTAGTAATGGCTCAAGTAAGATTATTAATGTAAAGAACCAAGATAGCCTGTCAAAGATTCTTGATATTATTCCTGATGTAATAAATAAAATTATGAAAAAAGATGAAAAAAATGAGCTTAGTGATGAAGAAGTCCTTGAAGCGGCAAAAGATTCATTTGAAAATAATTAATTTTACAATATATTAAGTCGATTAAGAGAAAAAGAATGATATAAGCAAGGTGTAAATGACCTTTTGATACATGAATCATATAATATATATAATAGCATTATGGAGAATTATATGAAAAAAATGTGTGGCTTTATTTTATTCTGGCTTGCGATAGGTATAGTTATTGGTCTATATTTAGAAGCAAGCTTTCTTTCTGTTTTAACAATAATAACAATGATTGTATTAGGTTTTTTTCTATTTCAATCATGTAACTAGGAGGATATATGAAGATTAACGAAATATTTAAACACGGAAAGACTGTATTTTCATTTGAAGTTTTTCCACCAAAAAAGGATGCTCCAATAGATACAATATATACAACACTTTCTGAACTTAAGGATTTGAATCCTGATTTTATAAGTGTAACATATGGTGCAGGTGGAAGAGAAGCTGGAAATAGTAAGACTTGTGAAATTGCATCAATAATAAAAGATAAATACAATATTACACCGGTTGCTCATTTAACATGTGTGAATTCTGCAAAAGAAGAAGTATTACGAGAACTTGAGAATCTGAAAAATCATGGAATTGAGAATATACTTGCTCTTAGAGGAGATATTATACCTGATATTCCTAGAAAAAATGATTTTCTACATGCAAGTGAACTTGTATCATTTATAAAAGAAAATGGTAATTTTCATATATCAGGAGCATGCTATCCTGAAGTTCACCAAGATGCTGCAAATATGATTGAAGATATAACAAACCTCAAGAAAAAAGTAGATGCAGGGGCATCTCATCTTATGAGTCAGTTGTTTTTTGATAATAATAAATTTTATGAGTTTATTGAAAAAGCAAGAATAGCAGGGATTAATGTTCCAATTGAAGCAGGAATTATGCCTGTTACAAATAAAAATCAAATAGAAAGAATGGTAACAATGTGTGGTGCTTCGTTACCACAGAAGTTTGTTAAGGTTCTGCAAAAATTTGGAGATTCAAAAGAAGCATTGCGT
>JBGVOD010000019.1:0-41200 GCA_045126215.1 Lachnospiraceae bacterium
ACATTGTAACGTGTGCAATACTACCTCTAATATCCTGCTTATAAAACTTCTGGTCAAATGATAATGATTCATTAAAATTGTGTACCAACTGATTTTCTTCTTTTGTGAAGCGACCGCCCCAAAGTTTCATATTTCCTCCAATCAGGCATAAAGCCTTATATCTCATATTTCGGTTCACATTATATCAAATTGATGTTTTATTGTAAAGCTTGCTACAACATACTATATTTTCTCACGTATTTTCCTTATAAGTGAAACTATTATAAACATAACAAGATTTACAACTACTATACTTGCTCCACTTGGTATTTCAAGCATAAATGATGCAACCATACCTATAAAGTAGCTGACCATTGATATAATTACAGCAAGTATCAAAACAACATTAAATTTCTTTGCAACTCTCATAGATGTAATAGCAGGGAAAACTATCAAGCTTGATATAAGCAATGTTCCCATTATTCTCATTCCAATTACAATTGTAAGTGCAGTTAATACCGCCAATAATGTTTTAAAAATTTCAACCTTTATACCAGTGGCTTTTGCAAAATTTTCATCAAATGTAATAGCAAATATATAATGATAGAAAAACATAAATGCTAATAATATTATTATACCTACAACAATATAAAGGACTGCATCTTCCTTATTTATCGCAAGTATGCTGCCAAACATATAGCTGTTTAAATCGATATTTGACCCACCTTCAAGTGTATTTATAATTATACCAATTGCAACTGAACTACTTGAAACAAGACCAATTGCAGCATCTCCTTTAACCTTGCTGTTCTCACTTATCCTAAGTAACAGATAAGCCGCTACCATAACAACAGGAATTGCAATATATAATGGTGCCTGATTAAATGCAAGTGCGATAGCCATTGCTCCAAAACTAACATGACTTAGGCCATCCCCTATCATTGAATATCTCTTTAATACAAGTACCACACCTAAAACAGACGAACATAATGCTACAAGTCCACCTATAAAAAGTGCTCTGACCATAAAGGAATAAGAAAACATCTTCAAAAACTCGTCAATAAATCCAGCCATTATTTCTTTACTCCTTTCGAATGTTTTTCACACATACACTCCTCTGTGCAACCACCACTCTTTTTGTACTCAGCAATATTTCCAAAGAAATATTTATATTTATGCATATGTAAAACTTTATTTGAATATTTTAAAGCATTCTCAACATCATGTGTAATCATAATAATTGTAATACCCATTTCTTTATTGAGTTTTTCAATAATATTATAGAAATCACGGCATGCAATCGGATCAAGTCCTGTAATAGGCTCATCTAAAAAAATAATCTTGTCAGTAGCGCACAGAGCTCTTGCAAGAAGTACTCTCTGTCTCTGTCCTCCTGACAATTCTTGAAACGATATATTTGCAAGGTCTTTTATACCAAGCTTGTCCATATTCTCTAATGCCTGTTTTTTATATTTCTTTTGATATATAGGAAGTATTCCCTTTTTTGTAAGGAATCCCGAAATTACAACCTCAAAACATGATGCAGGAAAGTCTGACTGTAATGTACTCTGTTGCGACAAATATCCAATATTATTACGCTTTAGTCCATCTCCAAAGATTACTTCGCCCTTTCTAATAGGTATAATTCCAAGTATTCCTTTTAGCAACGAACTTTTACCAGTCCCATTTTCACCAATTATACTAACATAATCGCCTGCCTCTACTTCCATATCAAAGTCTTCAACTACATTAACTTTCTCATATGCAATTGTAAGGTTTTTACATGTAAGCTGCGCCATAATGTTCCTCCAGATAATTCTTTGTTTCAAGACTCGTTTTTTCGCATTCAACCTGTTACTTCACTCACAAGTGTCATGCACCAAATCATAAAAGCACAAATATTCTTATATTATACCACAAACTTGCATTTTTTTATATGCTAAAATATATTTTTATATCATAGGCTCTTTCTTTTTCTAAAAAACACAACAGTTCCACCAATAAGCAATACAACTCCTCCTATTGTTGCAATGAATGCCACTTTGTTTGCATACCATCTTACAAAGAAATTTTCTGATACTGTTACTACTTTTGTAAAGCTTATTACATTACCTGATTTATTATCTTCTTCGTCATCGCTGTTGATTGAGTTTCCTGCCATATCTTCCACTTCAAAGCGAATGCTCTGGTTCATTCCCTCATCTATTGTAAAGACTCCTTCATATTTTGTTACATTTTCAAATTCATCTACCTTTTGCACAAGCTTACTGTTTACATATACTCTGACTTCTTTTACAGAAATAGAATCAAAGACTTCATATGTTACATCTATCTTATCAGCGTTAAATGAATTCTCACTTAGACCAATTACCTTTACAAGCTTTGGTTTTGTGGTATCTACTGAAAATCTTATTTCATGGCTGTCGTATGAAATATTCTCTGAATAATTTCCGGCTGCGTCTTGTGTTGACACTGTTATGGCATATACTCCGTCCAGTTTGAAATTATCCTTTGATATTACATATGTGTGCTGATACCATCCTGATTCTCCTACGGATTCATTCTCTGTTCTCTCCTATGTTAAATCTAAATCTTCTCCGTTACATATAACAATCGTTGCAAGGGTACTGTTTATTTCTACATGAAACTTAAAAATAATATATATTGTTTCATAATCGTTTCCGTCTGTATAATACCCATATCTATATATCATACCCTTATTTCCAGCATCGTCACCATAAACTTTAATTGCATCTCCATATATCGCGGTAATATCTTCAAGTTTTGTCTTTTCAAACTCTATTTCATTATTAAACAAGTTTTTTTGTATTACTGCTCGTGAATAATAATTTATACTATAAGCATCAAACTGTGGTTCTTGCTGCTTTAACTCCATATAAGTCTTTGGAACAGCTCTCGTCTCTTTTGCTAATTCATTTGTCACATAATTTCTAAACTTGCCTGTCATCCACAGCTCCTCAAGTATCACTCCATCCCTACCTCGTGGTGCTGCTGTGGTGGTTTCCTCTGTAGGCTGTGTCGTCTGTGGCTGTGGGGTCGTAGTCTGTACTGGCTCTTTGGTTGTTTCGCTTACCTGTGCTGCTGTAGTGTGACTTTCACCACTTGTTGCAGGAACCTGATTCGTTGTTACCTCCTGTGAAGCTGTCTCTTCTACTGTGGTTTCTTCCTCTGTAGTCTCCTCACTTGTTTCTTCAACAGTTGTAGTCTCTGACTTCGTGGTTTCTTTATCTTTTACTGTAGTTTCCTGTTTCGTTGTAACCACTGCTTCCTTTTTTGTCTCAGGTTCTTCCTCACTGCCTCCACTTGCTAAAATCACAACTGTTGCAACCGCGACCACTACTAAAGCCGATGCGGCTGCTACTATTATCTTATTTTTTTAATAAATTCGTAAATGATGCTATTCTTTCCCATATGATTTCCTTTCATGTAGTTTACATTAAGTTAAACGGATATTGTCTTATCTTTGATGTATTCTTATTTATGTAATCAGACTTTTTTAATCAAAAAAGGTTGCAAAAAGCAAACGTTTTTGCAACCGAACTACCATAATTTGATGGCTTCTAGCTTTGCGTCCTTATATTTCTATAAGTTTGCCCCTACATATTTAACTCGAGACAAATTATACCAAAGCTGTAAAATATATGCAATATTTTATTTTAAACTTATTTTTTTATTCTAATATCTCTTTATAAACTCCTTATTACTCATCCTGCATAACAATTATACAACTATCTGCTACAAGCACATCTACTATTCCATCTTTCACATTTGGATATACATATATATTGTTACCTGATGATACATTTTTTATCTCATATCCAACATTCAATTTTATGTTGTACATTTTTTCATCCATATCCTCAGTCTTTAAATCATCCGTAGTATTTTTTACACATTCAATTGTTCCTTTGTAAATATTACATTTTTTTGCACTATATATTGCTTTTGCATATTCATTTTTCAAAAAATATCTGTATATACATATTGCCAAAAGAATACCATATACTAGTATAAGAATACACACTGAAAATTTAAAAACGCCTGGTATCGCTCCAAATGATTTGGAACTAACGAAAAAAAGACAGACAATTGCGAATATATATACGCCTAGCTCTGTAAAATCAAACACACTTTTTTTAAATTCTTTAAGCATTTCCTCTTTTCTGTATACAATTTCCTCATAAAAATCACCTTCATTATTTTCAAAATAAAAATGCTTATATAATTTTTTTGCATAAATAGCTCTATCCACTTTATCTAATTGTATTCCACTATTATCTAATATACCAATACCAATATCTTCAAAATATGCATCTATTTCTTCTTCACTTAGTTTTAACTCCTTCATTATTTCTGCAAATTCTTTTAAATCCTCATATTTCATTTTTAAGTACCTGCTATCAATTGTAGACACGGACATATAAATAACATTTCCCCTAATATAAGGTATTACTGCAAGAGGCTCAATTTCATTAAATGAAATAACAAAGTTTTTTCCTTTACCAATCGCATTAAAATAATAGTCTTTTCCTTTTATGTTAACAATATGACTTCCTAAACCTATGTCTGTTATATCTTCTGGTCTGACAACATAACACTTAAAATTATTCTTAAAAATATATGTTCCAAAAAAACTAATTTTGTTATATATCATTTTAGACATAAAATAATAGCCAACAATAGCCATACAGTAAAAAAATACAAATACCAGAATAAGAAAAATCTTATTTGCTGAGATACTATCAATGCTTATGATCCTTACAATGACATTAAGTAGTAAAAATAATGGCAATATCATACTAAACATCGTTAAACCAGAAAACAGCAACTCTTTTCCCAGACCATCTGTTCCTTTTCCATTCTTTTCCAATAAAGCTTTTGATATATATTTCTTTTGTTTATATGTTAATGGTAATTCAAAATTCATTTTTATTCCCCTTTTTTGCATTCATCTTATGACCAAAATCATCATATTATCTTACTTCAAATCATAAATACTTACTAACTAGTGTAGAATCTGTTAATGTCAATGCAATTTCATATCTTGTATCAAGAAACTCAATTACAAGCAGTCGATTCTTACAACGTAATAATTCATCTATCGTATTTCCAACCAGATTACATGATTTATATCTTCTCCCCCTTAATTCATACTCAATATATCTTTTCCTGCTGTCATTATCTTTAACCACTTTAATACTATCATCATTAACTAATGTAAACGTTGTAGCAGTACTAACATTCATAAATATTTCATTATCCAAAGAAGGTTCAAAAATCCTTCTATGTACACATCTTCTATATATAATAGTCAAAACAAGCAACATCCCCACTGCTATAATGGTTTTAATAAAAACGTAGTTTTTTGAAAACATATCATTTATTTTTTTTATTAATCCAACATTTAAAAAACTCATAAATGGTATCTTATCTGATAAAGCACTTGGCAAAATAAATACAAATATAAAACCAAAAATCATTAAATATAATGTTGTTATTATCATATATAGCACTATATTGATTTCATCTGTATCTGCACTTTTTTTTATTTTTTTACTTATAAATTTTTTTTGTATGTAATTTAACTCTATCTTTTCTTCCATATTTTACTCCCTGTATTGTAAATATTTTTATTGTTATTGCAAGAGGATTATACCATAGCTCATAAGAACAAAGTGGACAAGTCCACTTCAACTCCCTGAATCCCTCACTCATGAGGGACTTGGTCACTTTGGCGCGAAACGCATGTCACGAAGTGACCAATTTCCATATGCGTTTCTGTGCATCCCTGCGGAGCATTTTGCTTTATAGGAAATACTGAGTAATTTCCTATAAAGTAAAAAAGAAGACTATCATCAGATAGCCTTCTTGCAATATACTTAAATGTAATTATTTAACTATTTTAATCTTTCCTACTAATGGAAGTTCTTTTGCTTCTGTACCACAAGCATTTACAATACCCATAATAGCAAGAACTAAGAAAGCGATTGATACTAAGCTTAATAATGCAATTGCAATCCATCCGATAATTGGAATAAATGCTAAAATAATTGAAAGAATAGAAAAAGCAACACTATAAATTGCTTCAACTATAAATAAGTTTACTCCCTGTTTTGCATGGAACTGTGCATACTGAGAATCTTTAGCAGTAAATAAAGGAATCAAGCAAAGAATTCCAATATAACTAAGGATACCCATTACCTTATTTTGTGATACGTCCTGTTCTGAAAAATTCATTTTCATTTCCTCCTAAAATTAAATGTTTAACACGTATGGTATTCTATATTTTAAAAGATATTTTTTCTACCCCCTTTTAGAGGGGGAATGCTAATGAATTTATCCTTTTTTCGAATGAACAATATATTTATGATAATTTATGTATAAATAATCCACTTCTAAGCTTTGGCTCAAACCATGTTGACTTAGGAGGCATAAGCATTCCGGCATCAGATACGGCAAACAACTCTGAAATTGCTGTTGGATACATAGAAAATGCTACCTTCATATCTTCATTACATCTCTTTTCAAGTTCAGCTAAACCTCTGATTCCACCGATAAAATCTATTCTCTTATCTACTCTAGGATCACCGATTCCTAATACTGGTGTAAGAAGATTGTCCTGAAGTACTGCCACGTCAAGACCTTTAACAGGATCATTACTCTTGATATCATCATGTGCTACAAGCTTGTACCACTGACCATCAAGGAACATACCGATTTCACCCTTATTCTCTGGTGCGAATGGTTCTGCCTCTTTTGATACATCAAACTTTTCAGCTATTGCTGCCATATATTCATCTACAGACTTGCCATTTAAGTCTTTTACTACTCTATTGTATGGCATAATCATTAATTCTTCATCTGGGAACAATACAGAAAGGAAGTAATTAAATTCTTCTGTTCCATCATAGTTTGGATTCTCAGCTCTTCTCTTAAGACCAACTTTTACAGCTGATGCAGCTCTATGATGTCCATCAGCAATATAAATGCTTTCAATAGTTGCAAATGCACTCTTAATATCTGCTACATCTTTTGCATCGCCGATTTTGAAAACTCTGTGTCTGATTCCATCTTCTGATGTAAAATCGTATAAAGCTGTTCCTTCCTTTGTCTTATTAACAATTGTTCTAATAACATCATTTGCTCTGTATGCAAGGAATATTGGACCTGTCTGTGCATTACAGATATCAACATGGTTGATTCTGTCTGCTTCTTTGTCTGCTCTTGTATTTTCATGTTTCATGATAACATTGTTCTGATAATCATCAATTGACGCACAAGCTACAAGACCTGTCTGAACTCTACCATCCATGGTAAGTTCGTAAATATAGTAACATTCATCTGTATCTGTGATAAATGTACCATCTTCAATCATTCCTTCTAAAAGTTCTTTTGCCTTTGCATAAACTTTCGCATCATATGTATCTACAGAATCATCAAACTGTGTTTCTGCTCTATCTATATTTAAGAATGAAAGTTTATTATCCTTTACTACTTCACAAGCTTCCTTTCTATTATATACATCATAAGGTAATGCTGCTACCTTTGAAGCAACATTTTCATTTGGTCTGATACAAATAAATGGTTTTACATTTGCCATTATTTTTCCTCCTAAATCACTTAAAACAATCTACTGTATTTACTTAATTTATAAACAATCTACATTATACACCTATATTAAAGAATTCTTCAACAAGTTTTTCCAATGCTCTTTGGTCTTTTACTCCCATTAGCTCCCTGGCTGAATGCATTGCCAATATAGGCACTCCTACATCTACCATTCTCATTGGTAGATATTTTCCAACATAACATCCAAGCGTACTTCCTGTTGTTACGTCAGATCTTGATGTGAACTTCTGATACGGTATATTTGTCTGTTTCATTATTTGTTCCAAAATAGCAATTGTTTCTGAATCAGTAGCGTATGTCTGTGAACATGCTCTCTTTATTACTACTCCGTTATTCAGTGGATTTTTGTTTGTTTCATCTGATTTTTCAAGCTTGTTTGGATGCTCACCATGTGCCACATCAAGTGATATACAAAAACTATTCATCACCGAATCAATATATTCACTTCTGTTATAAGAAAGTGCATCATATATCTTTTCCAATATCATATTGATAATATTAGAATCAGCTCCCTGTTTTGTCCTACTGCCAATCTCCTCGTTATCAAACAGTGAAATAGCGCAGATACTCTTTTCATTCCTACATTGAATAAGACCTTCAATTGCAGCTGCCACAGAGGTAATATTGTCAAGTCTTGGAGAGGAAATAAATTCATCATTCAAACCCACAGTTTCCGGAATATCATTATTATAGATGTATATTTCATAGTCCAGAATATCTTCCTTTTCAACCTTTAACATCTTTGCAAGATAACTCATAAAATAATCATCCTTGTTAAGAATTTCCGAAACCATAGTACATAAAGGCATCATATCTTTTTGTCTATTAAGTTCTATCCCTTTATTTACATCCCTGTTTTGATGAATTGCAAGATTTGGTATTGTGAAGAGAGATTTATTAAAATCAACAATCCGACTTTCAGGTTTCATAACATTATTTGTCTTAATCATAACCTTTCCGGCTGCTGATAGTGGTCTGTCAAGCCATGTATTAAGTATCATGCCTCCATACATTTCAACATTTACCATTCCATATTCAGCTCTCTTAAGTTCCGGATTAGGCTTTATATATAAACATGGATGGTCGGTATGTGCTATTACCATTTTTAATCCACTATATATGTCAAGTTCTTTGCCAACTGTAAATGCAAATAAAGATGAATCATATATATTGATATAATATTTTCCACCCTCTTCTATATTAAATCTTTTGCCTAATTTAAGGCTCTTAAATCCATTTTCTTCAAGTAATTCAATACATTTCTTTACCGTTGTAAATGAACATGTACATACAGATAACATATCAATTAATTTATCAGCCGTATTTCTAAATTTTTCCATATTTATCCTTTCTCTTAAAGCTTACCATTATCATCAATTATGTTTTTTCTAAAAAATGCCAATGCACACATCATAAACAGACTTATGCCTGCAAATATTTCAACAGGATATATATACAACTTATCTTCTGGTATCAGCATCGGCAGAATTCCCAATGCTCCTGCTGGAGGTATATACATCTTCATAAACTTCATTATGCTTACCACACATATCGTTGTAAGCGCAGCTGCAATAGTTAATATTTCTCCGAAATAATTACATATAATAAGTCTCGCAATTACTCCTATCATAGCACACACTGTCACTAAAAATACAACATTTAATGGTTTCTTTCTGGCATTACTGTTAATATTCGAAAACTCTGTAAAAGCAACCATCAGAGGAGGCGCTATTACAAACTTATCAACCCATTTTATCATAATAAATGAAATAATGCTTACAATTAATATTCTCTTTATCAAATTTATATACTCAGCTCTTCCCGGTGCAGGCACCTTTATATACTCTTCCTTTACTTTACACTTTGTTTTTATAAGTATATATTCTAAAATAATAATTGTGAATGTAAATATTACAGAAGATATTGGATATATAATACTTTCGGTACCCATAAGTATTGGAAGTATTGCCGCTGATATAAGTGGTGCAAAACTAGTACCTGAATATATGTACAAAATGTTGCAAAAAATATATCCCACTATTATCTTTAACCATATCGGAATCGATACAAATACTACCATTCCCAGACCAAATACCGAACAGATTGCTATAAGTACCACCATTCTTATTCTTGATGTTCTCCAGGATATAGTAGGGGCAATCAGAGTTCCAACTGCTAACGCCGTAATCTCAGGAAATATTATTTCTTTTTCATTCATTATCTCTGATATACCCACCATTATCGTAACCAATAAAACTGTCAACAACAAGGGAATCTGTGATATGACACTTCTTCTCATATATTTTTCTGCCTTTCCATATATTTCTGGACATCATCCTATAGCTTATATTACGAATCTTTTCATCTTTATCTTCGCACCGACAAATCCTTACGAAGTTTTTTCTTTATAAGGCCAGAATATCATAAAGAAAAAACTCTCTTTACAAATACATCCCCCGCATAAGCGAGGGATGATGAGGGCCACAAATATTTATTTGCATTTGAAAGCCTTAGCTTTCCTATATTCATTAATTATTTTACAACTCTTACCTTGATTACTCCGTCAAGAGCTTTAATCTTTTCAACTGCATCTGGTGTAGCTGCAGCATCAAGATCAAGAATTGTATAAGCAAAATCACCCTTAGACTTGCTTGCCATATCAGAAATATTGATATTAGCAGATGCCAATGCACCTGTTAACTGACTTAACATATTTGGTACATTCTTATGGTTGATTGTGATACGTCCAGCCTTTGAGCAAACACCCATATCACATGCTGGATAGTTTACAGAATTCTTGATATTACCATTTTCGATATAATCAACAATCTGATTTACAGCCATAATTGCACAGTTATCTTCTGATTCAGCTGTTGAAGCACCAAGATGTGGAAATGCAATAACATTTTCAGCTGTGAGGATTTTCTTTGTAGGGAAATCTGTAACATATTTCTTTACCTTACCAGAAGCAAGTGCTTCAATCATATCATCTTCATTTACAAGAAGATCTCTAGCAAAGTTAAGAACTACAACACCATCTTTCATCATTGATAAAGATGCTTTATTGAACATTCCCTTTGTATCATCAAGAAGTGGAACATGAACAGAAATGAAATCACAGTCCGCAAAAATATCAGAGTTAGACTTTACAATCTTAACTTCTCTTGAAAGGTTAAGAGCATTTCCTACTGAAAGGAAAGGATCACAACCCATAACTTCCATTCCCATTGCAATACCTGCATTAGCAACTAACACACCGATTGCACCAAGACCGATAACACCGAGCTTTTTGCCTTTAATTTCTGTTCCGGCAAACTTAGCCTTTGCCTTTTCCATTGTCTTATTAATTGTTTCATCATCTTTGTTGTCTGCAACCCACTGCATACCACCCTTCAAATCTCTTGAAGCCAGTAACATAGATGCTACAACAAGTTCTTTAACGCCATTAGCGTTTGCACCTGGAGTATTAAATACAACAATACCTTTTTCAGCACACTTATCAAGTGGAATATTGTTTACTCCGGCACCAGCTCTTGCAACTGCAAGTAAGCTTTCTGGTAATTCCAATTCATGCATAGCAGCACTTCTTACGAGTACAGCATCTGCTTCTGCAAAATTATCAGTTGTTCCAAAAGTATCAGGTAATAAATTCATACCTACTTTTGCGATTGGGTTTAAGCAATTAACTTTTACCATTTTTTTACTTCCTTCCATTTAGATATTATCTATATCACAGCAACCAGCCAGACTAGAAACTATCAGATGTCTGTCCGTTACATGATATTCAGGTTTGTAATAAAAAATTATTTATTGTTCTTCTCAAATTCTCTCATGAATTCAACAAGCTTTTCAACACCTTCGATTGGCATAGCATTATAGATAGATGCTCTCATACCACCAACTGTTCTATGACCTTTAAGGTTTTCAAAACCAGCAGCCTTTGCTTCCTTAACGAACTTAGCATCAAGTTCTTCATTGCCTGTAACAAATGGTACATTCATAAGCGAACGATCTTTCTTTTCTACAGTTCCCTTAAATAATTCGCTTTCGTCAAGGAAATCATAAAGAATCCTAGCTTTCTTTTCATTAAGCTCTTTCATCTTTTCAAGACCACCCATCTTCTTTAACCACTTGAATACCTTGCCACAGATATAGATACCATAACATGGTGGTGTGTTATATAAAGACTCAGCATCTGCATGAATCTTATACTTTAACATTGTAGGTGTTCCAGGAAGTGTATCTTCTGTAATTAAATCTTCTCTAATAATAACGATTACAACACCTGCTGGTCCGATGTTCTTCTGAACACCACCATAAATAACACCATACTTTGTTACATCAACTGGCTCTGATAAGAAGCATGATGAAACATCAGCTACTAATGTCTTACCCTTTGTATTTGGTAATTCTTTAAACTTTGTACCATAGATTGTATTGTTTTCACAGATATATACATAATCTGCATCTTCTGGAATATTAAGATCGCTACAATCTGGAATGTAAGAGAATGTCTTATCTGCTGATGAGGCAACTTCTACTGCGTCACCATAGATTTTAGCTTCCTGATATGCTTTCTTTGCCCACTGTCCTGTAACTATGTAAGCAGCTTTCTTATTCTTCATAAGGTTCATTGGAATCATAGCAAACTGCTGTGATGCACCACCCTGTAAGAATAATACCTTGTAGTTGTCAGGAATGTTCATTAATTCTCTTAAATCAGCCTCTGCTGTCTTGATGATTTCATCATAAGCCTTTGAACGATGGCTCATTTCCATAACTGACATACCAGTTCCTTTGTAATCAAACATTTCCTCTGCAGCTTCTTTTAATACCTCTTCAGGTAATACTGCAGGACCTGCTGAAAAGTTGTACACTCTACTCATTATAAAATCCTCCTAAATATTTGTAGATATGTCTCTACTTATTTTTGCAAAATTTCCATGATGAAAAGAAATTCTGCTTGATATATGTGAAGGGGCTGTAGCATTAGGGATATAAGCGACAGACCCTTCTTGTAAGCTTTCGCTTGCATACTTATTTGTTTTCTTTAGCTTTTAAATCTTCTTCGCTAAATGCTTCCGCAATTGCTCCACCTGGTGCAACCATTGGGAATACCTTATCATCAGAATCAATAATACAATCGATTAATACTGGTTTGTTAAGAGCTACTGCCTTTTCAAGTGTTTCTTTTAAATCATCCTTGTTTGTTACTCTGAAAGCTTCTGCTCCCATAGCTTCTGCAAGTTTAACAAAATCAACACCATCATTAAGAATAGTATTTGAATATCTCTTGTCATAGAAAAGTGTCTGCCACTGTCTAACCATACCTAATACATGGTTGTTAATTACGATTTGAACAATTGGTACATTGTATCTTACTGCTGTACATAATTCGTTCATGTTCATTCTGAAGCAACCATCACCAGCGATATTACATACTACCTTATCAGGTCTTGCCATCTTAGCACCGATTGAAGCGCCAAGACCATAACCCATAGTACCAAGACCACCTGATGTAATAAGTGTTCTAGGCTCTTTATATTTATAGAACTGAGCAGCCCACATCTGATGCTGACCAACTTCTGTTGTAATAATAGCATCACCCTTAGTTACTTCGTATAAAGTTTCAATAACTAATGGACCTGTAAGCGCTTCTTTATTGTACTTAAGTGGATATTTTTCCTTAAATTCTTTGATTTTAGCATTCCACTCAGGTCTTTCTGTCTTTGTAAGCTTTTCATTTAATCTTGTAAGAACTTCTTTTGCGTTACCAACAATACTTGTATCTGCTTTAACATTCTTGTTGATTTCAGCTGCATCAATATCAATATGTAAAATCTTTGCATCTTTTGCAAACTTCTTTGTATTACCAGTAACACGATCACTAAATCTTACACCGATTGCAATAAGCAAATCACACTGTGTAACACCAAAGTTTGCTGTTTTTGTACCATGCATACCAATCATACCTGTGTAGTGATCATTTGTTCCATCAAATGCACCCTTACCCATTAAAGAATCACATACTGGAGCATCAATCTTTTCTACAAATTCAGCTAATTCCTTTGAAGCATCAGCAGCAATAATACCACCACCTACAAAAATGTATGGCTTCTTTGCTTTATTGATAAGCTTTACAGCTTTTTCAATATCTGCTTCAACGATTTCTGTCTTAGCTTCTCTAACAATTGGCTTTGGAGCTTTCTTTACATAATCGGCTTTTTCTGCTGTGGCATCTTTTGTAATATCTACTAATACGGGACCTGGTCTACCAGATGCTGCAATAAAGAAAGCTTCTCTAAGTGTATCTGCAATGTCTTCAACATTCTTTACAATATAGTTATGCTTTGTAATTGGTAATGTTACACCTGCAATATCTATTTCCTGGAAAGAATCTCTACCAAGTGCTGGCTTAGCAACATTTGCTGTAATAGCAACCATAGGAATAGAATCCATATATGCTGTAGCAATACCTGTTACAAGATTTGTTGCACCAGGACCTGAAGTTGCCATACATACACCAACCTTACCTGTTGCTCTGGCATATCCATCAGCAGCATGTGATGCACCCTGTTCATGAGATGTAAGAACATGCTTGATTTCATCCTGGTGCTTGTAAAGAGCATCATATACATTAAGGATTGTTCCACCCGGATATCCGAAAACTGTATCTACACCCTGCTCTTTTAAGCATTCTATAATAATTTCTGAACCTGTTAACTGCATTTTCATTTTCCTCTCTGTAGCTGGTTTTTATAATGAGCCCTTTAAAATAGCTCCTTCATTTGCTGATGTAACAAGTGATGCATATCTTGCAAGATAACCTGTCTTAACCTTTGGCTCTTTTGGCTGCCACTTAGCTTTTCTAGCTGCAAGCTCTTCGTCTGTTAAATCAACATTAATTGTATTTGCATTTATATCAATCTTAATAATATCGCCTTCTTCAATGAGTGCAATAGGACCACCTACTGCTGCTTCTGGTGAAACATGACCAATTGAAGCTCCTCTTGAAGCGCCTGAGAAACGACCATCTGTTATAAGTGCTACAGATGAACCAAGTCCCATACCTGCAATGGCAGATGTAGGATTAAGCATTTCTCTCATACCAGGGCCACCCTTTGGTCCTTCATATCTGATAACTACTACATCACCAGCAACAATCTTTCCACCCTTGATAGCTGCAATAGCATCTTCTTCACAATCAAATACCCTTGCTGGTCCCTCATGCTTTAACATTTCAGGAACAACTGCTGAACGCTTAACCACACAAGAATCTGGTGCGATATTACCACGTAATACTGCAATACCACCAACTTCACTATATGGATTATCAATTGGTCTGATTGTTTCAGGATCTTTATTTACACAATTTGCAATATTTTCACCAACTGTCTTACCTGTAGCTGTAATGAGATCTGTATGAAGAAGATTCTTCTTTGAAAGCTCATTCATTACGGCATATACACCACCTGCCTCATTGAGGTCTTCCATATATGTATGACCAGCTGGTGCAAGATGACAAAGATTTGGTGTTCTGGCACTTATTTCGTTTGCCATATCAAGATTTAATTCAACACCTGCTTCATGTGCAATAGCTGGAAGATGTAACATACTGTTTGTGCTGCATCCTAATGCCATATCTACAGTAAGAGCATTTTCAAATGCCTCCTTTGTCATAATATCTCTTGGTCTGATATTCTTTTCAAGAAGTTCCATAACCTTCATACCTGCATGCTTTGCAAGTTTGATTCTTTCTGAATATACAGCTGGAATTGTACCATTACCTCTAAGACCCATACCTAAAGCTTCTGTTAAACAGTTCATACTATTTGCTGTGTACATACCAGAACATGAACCACATGTTGGACATGCCTTTGCTTCGAATTCTTCAACATCCTCTAATGTCATTGTACCAGCTGCGTATGAGCCAACAGCTTCAAACATACTTGATAATGATGTCTTACATCCCTTAACTCTACCTGCAAGCATTGGGCCACCACTAACGAATACTGTTGGTACATTAAGTCTTGCTGCAGCCATTAAAAGACCTGGTACATTCTTATCACAGTTCGGTATCATAACTAAAGCATCGAACTGATGAGCTAATGCCATACATTCTGTAGAATCAGCAATAAGATCTCTTGTGACCAAAGAATACTTCATTCCTGTATGTCCCATTGCAATACCATCACAGACGGCGATTGCTGGGAACATAATTGGTGTTCCACCTGCCATAGCCACGCCGAGTTTGACGGCATTAGCAATCTTATCAAGGTTCATATGTCCTGGAACGATTTCGTTGTATGAACACACGATACCTACTAATGGCTTTTCAATTTCTTCCTTTGTCATACCTAACGCATTAAACAAAGATCTGTGTGGTGCCTGCTGCATCCCTTTTGTTACTGCATCGCTTCTCATCTTACAATACTTCCTTTCTATACTCTTTCAGCAATAAGTGAACCCATTTCTGAGCACTTAACCTGTTTTAATCCATCTGACATAATATCAACTGTTCTATAGCCTTCTTTAAGAACCTGCTTAATAGCAGCTTCTACAGCATCAGCTTCTTTATCTAAGTCAAATGAATACCTAAGCATCATAGCTGCTGACAAAATAGTTGCAATAGGATTTGCAATATCCTGTCCTGCAATGTCTGGTGCTGCTCCATGACTTGGCTCATATAAACCAAGCTTTGTGGCTCCGAGTGAAGCTGATGATAACATACCAATTGAACCTGTAATCATACTTGCTTCATCAGATAATATATCGCCAAACATATTCTCTGTAAGAATTACATCGAACTGTTTTGGATCCTTTACTAACTGCATTGCACAGTTATCAACAAGCATATTTTCCACTGTAACTTCCGGATAATCCTTTGCTACTTCTGCAACAACCTTATTCCAAAGTCTGCTTGTATCAAGGACATTTGCCTTATCTACGCTTGTTACCTTTTTATTTCTCTTCATTGCAATTTCAAAAGCTTTAATTGCAATTCTTCTGATTTCGTTTTCATCATACTTAAGAGTATCAACAGCTGTCATAACACCGTTGACTTCTTTTGTTTCTCTTTCTCCGAAATATAATCCACCTGTAAGTTCTCTTACAACGATCATATCAAAACCTTCTTGTGCTACACTTTCCTTTAATGGGCATGCATCCCTTAATTCATCATAGAGGAAAGCTGGTCTTAAGTTTGCGAAAAGTTCAAGTCCCTTTCTAATAGCAAGAAGTCCTGCCTCTGGTCTTAAGCGTGGTGGTAATTCATACCATTTATCCACTCCGACTTTTCCGCCAACTGCACCTAAAAGTACTGCATCTGAAGCCTTTGCTGTTGCTAATGCTTCATCTGTAAGTGGTACTCCTGTTGCATCAATTGAAACACCACCCATAAGTACTTCTGTATAATTAAACTCATGACCGTATTTCTTTGCAACAGCCTCTAAAACTTTTTTTGCCTCTGCTACGATTTCTGGTCCTATACCATCACCTGAAATTGATGCGATATTAAATTTCATAACTACGCCACCTATCTTTTATGTTAATTTTATAATTAATGTTTTATTTTGGTATTATTTATTCTTCTGTTGTTTTTTCAACTTCTACGATTGCAGCCTTCTGCATTGGAATTCTACAATTTTTGTTGTTACCAAATTCTACGATAACCATATCTTCGTTAATATCTATAATAACACCATAGAATCCAGCCTGTGTAAGTACTGCATCTCCTACTGCTAAGGATTCCATAAGTGCCTTCTGCTGTGTCTGCTGTTTCTTTGTTGGTCTAATCATCATAAAGTAGATAATACCACCAAATACTACTACATAAATAGCAATTGTTATCCACATCTGTGATGTATCCTGTGTCTGTGCTGCTTCTGCTAAAATTGATAATGCGTTCATGTGTCCTCCTAAAATTAGTTTTCCTGGCTCATACCATCCAACTTATTTTTCTTATATTCTTTATATTTACCGGCATCTATTGCCTGGCGAATTTCTTCCATCATTGTATTATAGAAATATAAATTATGCAATACGCATAACCTCATTCCTAACATTTCCTTCGCCTTCAATAAATGTCGAATATAAGCTCTGCTATATGTCTTGCAAGCCGGACATCCACATCCCTCTTCTATTGGATTTGGATCAGTCTCATACTTTGCATTGAAAAGATTAATCTTACCTTTGTTTGTATATAAATGACCATGTCTTCCATTTCTTGTAGGATATACACAGTCAAAGAAATCTACGCCTCTGTCAACTGCTTCGAGAATGTTTGCAGGTGTTCCTACTCCCATAAGATATGTTGGTTTTTCAAGTGGCAAATATGGTACTGTCTCATCGAGAATATTGTACATTTCCTCATGTGACTCACCAACAGCCAATCCTCCAATTGCATATCCGTCAAGGTCCATCTCTGATATAATCTTTGCATGCTCTATACGAACATCCGGTAAAATTCCACCCTGATTTATTGCAAATAACATCTGCTTCTTATTAATTGTATCTTCCAGATTATTTAATCTGTTCATTTCATTTTTACATCTTTCAAGCCATCTCGTAGTTCTGGCAACTGAATTCTCAATGTATTTTCTTTCTGCCTTTGCAGGAGGACATTCGTCAAATGCCATCGCTATAGTAGATGCAAGATTCGACTGAATCTTCATGCTCTCTTCAGGACCCATAAAAATCTTTCGTCCATCAACATGGGAGTTAAAATATACTCCTTCCTCTTTTATCTTTCTAAGCCCTGCCAGCGAAAATACCTGAAATCCACCTGAATCAGTAAGTATAGGTTTATCCCATACCATAAACTTATGGAGTCCACCCATTTTCTTAACTATCTCATCTCCAGGTCTTACATGAAGATGATATGTGTTTGAAAGCTGTACCTGAGTCTTAATTCCCTGTAAATCTTCCGTAGATACCGCTCCTTTTATTGCAGCTATAGTACCAACATTCATAAATACAGGTGTCTGAATAATTCCATGAACCGTATGAAATTCTCCACGTTTGGCCAAACCATCACGTTTTATAAGTTTATACATAAAATACCTCATACTTATTCTACTGCAAATTTTCTATATAGTTGCAGACTTTTACTATATTACCACAAATTATTTCCTAATTCAAGTGTGCAAAACCCCTACCACATAAGTGGTAGGGGATAAAACTATTCAAAAAATTTCTTAATTCCACTTACAGTTGATGTCATACTCATAAGTAACATATCAAGCACTGTTAATGCTGTCATTGTTTCAACAACTACAACAGCTCTTGGCACAATAATAGGGTCATGTCTTCCCTTAATATTTATCTTTATTTCTTCATGCTGTTTATTTATTGTTTCCTGTTCCGAAAAGATTGATGGTGTTGGCTTAAATGCAGCTCTTAGAACTATTTCATCACCATCAGAAATTCCTCCAAGTATACCTCCTGCATGGTTTGTCTTCTTTATAACATTATTGTTTTCATCAATTGCAAATGAATCATTGTTTTCCGAACCAGATTTTTTGGAAACTCCAAAACCTTCTCCAATTTCCACGCCTTTTACAGCACCAATAGACATAATAGCTTTTGCAAGGTTTGCATCAAGTTTTTCAAAAACAGGTTCTCCAACACCTTTTTTCATGCCTTTTACAACGCATTCAACGATTCCACCTACAGAATCTTTTTCCTTCATCTTTTTATCAAGAAGCTCCTGTGCCAGCTTTGCGCTTTCCATATCTGGCATTGCTACTGCATTATTATCTCTTTCTTCTATATTGAATCTGTCATATTTGATTTCTACATCACCTATTGCCTTTGTATATGCACAAACCTCAATACCAAGCTCCTTTAAGAGTTTTGCAGCAATTGCACCTGCAGCAACTCTTCCGATAGTTTCTCTTCCTGACGAGCGTCCGCCACCTCTATAGTCTCTAAAGCCATATTTTTCATCAAAAGTATAATCTGCATGACCAGGTCTGTAATAATTTGCTATTTCACCATAATCCTGTGAACGTTGAGTTTTATTATATACAACCATAGAAATAGGTGTTCCTGTTGTCTTTCCTTCAAAAATACCCGAAAGAATCTCAACTGCATCATCCTCACTTCTTGGTGTTGTATATTTAGACTGACCAGGTTTTCTTCTATTTAAATATATCTGAATATCTTCTTCTGATAATTCAAGTCCAGCAGGACATCCATCAACAACAACTCCAATTCCCTTTCCATGAGACTCACCCCATGTTGTAATCTTAAAAATATTTCCAAAACTTGAACCTGCCATATTCTACCTCTATTTCTAATTTTCTGCATGAAAATTCTTTTAATTAATAAAATAATCGGGCAAGTAACAAATCTTTAATTTGTTAACTCGCTCGATTATTGATTTTACTATAATTATGTTATTTTAGCAAGAATTTGTATAAACACCTACTACTACACTATTACTTATATAATGGATATTTATCTGTTAATGTCTTAACTAAAGCCATTGCCTTTTCCTTATTTGCATCAACATCTTTTACTAATAATGATATAGCCTCTGCTATAACATCCATATCTTCTGCAACCATACCTCTTGATGTAACAGCTGGTGTGCCAAGTCTGATACCACTTGTTACAAATGGAGATGCTGGATCCTTTGGAATAGCATTCTTGTTACATGTAATATTGGCAGCATCTAGAAGTTTTTCACACTCTTTACCAGTAACATTCATATTTCTAAGGTCTACTAACATAAGATGATTGTCTGTACCACCAGAAACAAGATTGAATCCTCTGTCAGTTAATCCCTTTGCAAGAGCCTTTGCATTATCTTTTACATTCTGCATATATACTTTGAAGCTATCATCTAATGCTTCTTTGAAACATACTGCTTTACCAGCAATAACATGCATAAGTGGACCACCCTGAATACCTGGGAAAACAGCTTTGTTGAAATTGAACTTATCAGCTGCTTCCTGATTACAAAGAATCATACCACCTCGTGGTCCTCTAAGAGTCTTATGTGTTGTTGTTGTTGTAACATCAGCATAAGGAATTGGGCTCATATGAAGACCTGTAGCCACAAGACCTGCAATATGTGCCATATCTACCATAAGATATGCTCCCACTTCATCTGCTATTTCTCTGAATTTCTTAAAATCAATTTCTCTTGGATATGCAGAAGCACCTGCTACAATAAGCTTAGGATTGCACTCTTTTGCAAGCTTTCTAACTTCTTCGTAATCCAAGAAACCTTCTTCATTAACACCATAAGGAACAATATTAAAATATTTTCCTGAAATATTTACAGGAGAACCATGTGTTAAGTGTCCACCATCTGGTAATCCCATACCCATAACTGTATCGCCTGGCTCAACCATTGCAAAGAATGCTGCAAGATTTGCCTGTGCTCCTGAGTGTGGCTGAACATTTACATAATCACATCCAAAAAGTTTCTTTGCTCTTTCAATAGCTAATGTTTCAACGATATCAACATATTCGCATCCACCATAGTATCTCTTTCCAGGATAACCTTCTGCGTATTTGTTTGTTAATGGGCTTCCCATTGCTGCCATAACAGCCTTGCTAACAAAGTTTTCAGATGCAATAAGCTCAATATGACTATTCTGACGCTCTATCTCACTTTGCATTGCCTGTGCAACTTCATTGTCAAATGTTTGGATTTCATCAAATGAAAACATATTAATCCTCCTAAAATAAAAATTATAATTATAAATTTAAATATTTTTTCTCAAATTCATCAATTCGAATTGGTTTATCATATAAGAAACCTTGAACTTCACTGCATCCATATTCATAAATTACTTTTTCTTCTTCTGCAGTTTCAATTCCCTCGCAAACTATTCCAAGATTAATTTCATTTAACATCGTAATTAATCCCTTCATAATCTCCTTGCCTCGCTTTGTATTAAGTGAGGTCTCAATAAATCGCTTATCAAGCTTTACTGTGTCAACAGGAAGAATACTTATAAGATTTAAAGATGAATATCCTGAACCAAAATCATCAATACTGATTTTAAATCCAAAGTCTCTAAGTTTCTTTATTTTTTCGATAATCATATCTGTATCTTTTAAAAATACTGACTCTGTAACTTCAAATTCTATCAGACTTGGTGACAAATCAAGCTCCTTGAAATTGGCAATAATCTGATCTGCAATATCCTCAAGATAAAAATGTACCTTTGACATGTTAATAGATACTCTTATATCCTTTATACCCAGTCTGCTCCACTTATAAACAAGCTTAACAACATTCTTCATTACATACTTATCAAGATCAATAACTTTGCCAGTCTTTTCAAGAACAGGGATAAACTCATCCGGTGAAATAATTTTTCCATTCTTATCAATAAGTCTTGTTAATGCTTCTGCACCAACAACTCTCTGTTTTTCGACATTTATCTTTGGTTGTAAATAAATCAATACCTGATTATTTCTAATATTCTCTTCAAGTGTTGTAAGTATCTCTGCAACTCTTACCTGCTGTTTCATAAGTACATCACTATATTCGACACAATCAATCTTATAATGACCTTTTGCTGCCTTTCTAGCCATATTTGCCTTATCAACGCATACAGTAATATGTTCAACCCTTCCTCCAAGAGAATATACACCTGCATGTATATGCAAAGGAACAAGAGGAAAATTAAGCTGATTATCTTTAACAAACTCTGCATTAAGTCTTGTTACTTTCTCTGGGATCAATTCATGTTCATTAATACGGCTATACAAAGCAACAATATGGTCAGAATAAATTCGTGTAGCCACGATACACTCTTCATCCTCCATACAAAATTTCTCGATTGCCTTATTTAAAAGAACATCACCCATTGCAAAACCATAATTATCATTAATCAGTTTGAAATTTGCAATATCAAACGCTACAAGATAATAATCCTTTTTTGCCATTTGTATCAGTTCATCACATATATGGCAAAAATCATCAAAATAAGGAAGATTAGTTATTGTATCACGTTTGCACATCGACAAGAGACTATCATTCACGCTCAAATACCTCCTTGTAACTTGTCTACTGAATCTTGTCCATACCACCCATATATGGTCTAAGAGCTTCAGGAATTCTTACAGATCCATCTGCCTGTAAATTATTTTCTAAAAATGCAATAAGCATACGTGGTGGTGCTACCACTGTATTATTAAGTGTATGTGCAAAATACTTTCCATCCTCACCATTTACACGAATCTTAAGTCTTCTAGCCTGAGCATCACCAAGATTTGAACAGCTACCTACTTCAAAGTATTTCTTCTGTCTTGGAGACCATGCCTCAACATCAATTGACTTAACCTTAAGGTCAGCTAAATCCCCTGAACAACACTCAAGTGTTCTAACAGGAATGTCAAGACTTCTGAATAAATCAACTGTATTCTGCCATAACTTATCAAACCACATTTTGCTGTCTTCCGGCTTACATACAACTATCATTTCCTGTTTTTCAAACTGGTGAATTCTGTAAACACCACGCTCCTCAATACCATGTGCTCCCTTTTCTTTTCTAAAGCATGGAGAATAGCTTGTAAGAGTATATGGCAACTTATCCTCAGGAATAATTGTATCAATGAACTTTCCAATCATAGAATGTTCACTTGTACCGATAAGATATAAATCTTCACCTTCAATTTTGTACATCATTGCATCCATTTCGGCAAAGCTCATTACACCTGTAACGACATCGCTTCTAATCATAAAAGGTGGTACACAATATGTAAAACCTCTATTAATCATAAAATCTCTAGCATACGAAATAACAGCAGAATGAAGTCTTGCAATATCTCCCATCAAATAATAGAAACCATTTCCAGCAACCTTTCTTGCTGCATCAAGATCAAGACCATTGAATCTTTCCATAATTTCTGAATGATATGGAATCTCAAAATCTGGAACTACTGGTTCACCATACTTCTGGATTTCAACATTTTCACTGTCATCTTTTCCGATTGGTACTGAAGGATCTATGATATTTGGAATAGTCATCATGATTTTCTTAACTTTTTCTTCTAATTCAGCTTCTTTTGCCTCTAAAGCAGCAAGCTTTTCAGAATTTTCAGTCACCTTCTTTTTTGCTTCTTCAGCTTCTTCTTTTTTGCCCTGTGCCATCAATGCACCAATCATCTTAGATATTTTGTTCTTTTCAGCACGAAGATCATCAGCTTCCTGCTTTGCCTTACGATTCTCTTCATCTAAGGCTATAACTTCATCAACCAGTGGAAGTTTACTGTCCTGAAATTTATTTTTGATGTTCTGCTTAACTATGTCAGGATTTTCTCTGACAAATTTCATATCTAACATTTTATGCCTCCTGAAATCGGTATTATGTCTGACTTCTCGTCAGTAAATTTTATTATAGAATATTTATTTAACAAATACAAGATTTATTAGCTTTAATTCTTATCTTCAACAATGTGTACGGACATCTGATTATATGGTATTTCAACTCCAGCCCTATCTAGCGCTTTTTTATTCTCTTCAGTTATTTTGAAATAAACCGGCCAATAATCACTGGTTTTTGTCCATGCTCTTATTCCCATTGTTACCTGCGAATCTTCTAATGCTCTTACAAAGATTGTAATATCTTTATTCTTAAGAATTCTATCTTCTGCATCAATAACTTCTTTTAGGGCATTTTTTGCATCTTCTATACTACTTGAATAACTGATTCCTACACTCAAATCCAGCATTCGTTCTTGATTTGCAGTATAATTGACAATATTTGAATTGCTAAGTGCACCATTTGGAATTATCAACTTTTTATTATCCAAGGTATCAATATAAGTATAGAACAAATCTATCCTATTTACGGTTCCTTCCTTACCTGAAACTCCATCAGCAATATAATCCCCTATTTTAAATGGTTTAAGAATAAGAATTAATACACCGCCTGCAAAGTTTGATAAACTTCCTTGTAATGCAAGACCTAATGTCAATCCTGCAGAGCCAAGTACAGCTATAAATGATGATGTTTGCACACCTACCTGTCCACACATTACAATAACAAGAATAACATATAAACTTGCTTTAACAAGTGAATCCAAAAACTTTTGAACGCTTACTTCAACTTTAGATTTTGCTAAACATCTGTTCATAATCTTTAATATAAATTTGATTATAAACTTGCCAACAATCAATATAAGAATTGCAATAATAACGTTTACAAAAAAAGTTAACACTGACGGTAAAAAACCTTCTAATGTACGAATCAGCTTATTCGCTTCTTCAACTACCTTTTCCGGATCTACTTCTGTACTTAGTAACATTATTTAGTGCCTCCAGTTTTTTTTGTCTCAGTTTTCTTCAATGCCTCAGCCTTCTTTACTGTTTCAGCCTTCTTTACTGTTTCAGTTTTTTCTGCTGTTTCAGTCTTCTTTGCTGGTTCTGTTTTTTTCGCTGGTTCAGCCTTTTTTACTGTTCCTGCTTTTTTTGCCGGTTCGGCCTTTTTCACTGCTTCTGTTTTTTTTGCCGGTTCAGCCTTTTTCACTGCTTCAGCTTTTTTTGCCGGTTCTGGCTTTTTTGCTGTTTTTCCCGCTACAAGCTTTTTAATATTTTTATCTTCTTCTTTTTCTCTTGTAGTAGTTTCTTTTGCTATCTGTTTTTCAAGCTGTGTTGCAAGTTTTGATTTTGTAACTTTCTTTGCTACCGTTTTCTTTGTTTCTTTTACTTCTTTTTTATTGGTAGCAGACTTTTCTTCAACATATTCATACTTAAAAATTACAACAGATAAACCTGGAAGAGCAATTGAAATTGAATATTCTCTTCCATCGTATGCAGCTTTCTTTGCAACTTTTGTTTTTGTATTTGTAAGCCCATTTCCACCAAACTTTTTATCATCGCTGTTAATTATTTCTTTGTATTTTCCATATTTAGGTACACCTACCTGAAACTCAGGGAATGATACTGTGTCAAAATTGCATACTACAAGAAGCATATCATTATCATCTTCACCTTTTCTAATGAAAGATACAGTACTATTTGAAGGTGATACGCAGTTAATCCAATTAAAGCCTTCAATTTCCTGATCAAGTTCGTATAAAGCAGGTTCAGATTTATATAGTTTATTAAGAGCCTTTACATAATCATTTATGCCCTTATTTTTTTCATTTTTCATCTCATCCCAATTGATGCTCTTCTTTTCTGACCATTCCTCTCTTGTACCAAAGTCCTGACCCATAAAAATAAGTTTCTTTCCAGGATGAGTCATCATATAACCATATGCTGCTCTTAAGTTTGCAAACTTTTCATCATCATTGGCTCCTGCCATTTTTCCAAACATTGAGCCCTTTCCATGCACTACCTCATCATGTGAATATACAAGAGTGAAATTTTCACTGTATTGGTAAATCATACTAAATGTAAGCTGATTATAATTATTCTTTCTAAAATATGGATCTGTGCTCATATATGAAAGGAAATCATTCATCCAACCCATATTCCATTTAAAATCAAATCCAAGACCGTCATCATCAACACTACCTGTCATCATTGGCCATGCTGTAGAATCCTCTGCGATAAGTAATGCACCTTTCATTCTTTTCTTAAACTGAGAATTCATATGTTTGAAAAATTCAACCGCCTCTAAATTCTCATTGCCACCATAAATATTTGGTATCCAACTACCATCCCTTCTACCATAATCGAGGTAAAGCATAGATGCAACGGCATCAATTCGAAGTCCATCAGCATGATACTTGTCTACCCAGAACATAGCATTTGCAATAAGGAAATTACTAACCTCTGGTCTTCCATAATTAAAAATAAGTGTTCCCCAATCAGGATGCTCGCCCTGTAATGGATTCGCATGTTCATAAAGACATGTTCCGTCAAATCTTGCTAACCCTGCTTCATCCTTTGGAAAATGTGCTGGAACCCAGTCAAATATTACTCCAATACCTTCTCTATGCATATAATCCATAAAATACATCAAATCATCTGGTGTTCCATATCTTGATGTAGCAGCATAATAACCAGTAACCTGATATCCCCACGATTCATCGAGTGGATGCTCCATAACCGGCATAAGTTCAATATGTGTATATCCCATTTCTTTTACATATGCAGCAATATTTGGCGCAAGTTCTCTATAATTCATAAACTCTTCTTCGCCATCCGGTTTTAGTATAGATCCTAAATGTAATTCATAAATAGATAATGGTTCTTTAACCGGACTCTTTTTTGCCCTTTCATCTATCCACTTGCTATCGCTCCACATATATCTATCAATATCATATGTAACTGAGGCAGTTTCAGGTCTAAGCTGTGCACAAAAGCCATATGGATCAGCTTTAAGTAAGAGATTTCCATCTTTCTTTCTGATCTCATATTTATAAAACTCTCCATCCTTGACATCTGGAACAAATAATGCAAACACACCAGTGTTTGAAATTCTTTCCATCATATGTAATCTTCCATCCCAGTTATTGAAATCACCAACTACACTTACTCTGTCTGCATTTGGTGCCCATACTGCAAATGTATAACCTGTAACACCATCTATTGTTTTCTTATGTGCTCCAAGATATTTGTATACATCATAACAAATACCAGCATTAAAACTCTTTAATTCAGCTTCACCGAACCCTACATCAAACTGATATGCATCATAATATTCCTTTGTAGTTCCATCTTCACGTTCTTCAACTACTTTATACACACCTTTAACATTCTTAGGAAGTAAGGTTGCATAATATCCTGATTCATCCATTTTCTCTGTACTATAAAGTTCATCTATACCTTCAACTTTAATTGAAACATTTTTGGCATCTGGTGCAAAAACACCAATGCGACTTCCATACTTTTCATCCTTTAATCCTAATACTGATTTAGGGTTACCAATATCAGAATAAACAACGCCTTCAATATTTCTCCAATTCATCAAACTGTATAACTTATCCATAACATTTAGCTCCTTCCATACTAGAGTACAAAGATATAGTAATATTTTATCATATAAACAATAATTATTCTATATTTTTAGTCAAAGAAGATACAGCAAATCCAATTTTATAGACTTTTTGTGTCTTAATCTATATAATAAACCCGAAACCTAGTGAATACATACACTAATTTTAATATGGAGGTTCTATGAAATATCTTAGTATCGAAATAGTAATAATATATATATTAATTATAAATTTATGTGGTTTTTTATCAATGTATATAGATAAAAGAAAAGCTATAAGCCATAAATGGAGAATCAAAGAAAAAACACTTTTTACTTTTGCATTGCTTGGCGGGGCTTTAGGTTCTATACTTGGAATGTATACATTCAGACACAAAACAAAGCATTGGTATTTTGTAATAGGTATGCCACTTATTTTTATTGCAGAAACTATATGTGCTGTCCTTATATATTTCCTGTGATATAAATACCAAAGCCCTTTTTGTTATCTTTCACTTCATTTCCTGTATACAATTTCCGCCATCAATAACAATATCCTGCCCTGTTATATAACTGTTCTCTGAAGATGACAGATATAATGCTAACATTCCTACTTCATCAGCATTTCCCGGACGTTTTAGTGGATTATTACTTCCTGCTTCCATTTGTTTTTCTGTAAGCACTCCTGTTTTTATCCATCCTGGAAGAATACAATTCGACAATATATTATACTGTCCATATTCAACTGCTATACTCTTGCTAAAAGCTGCTATACCAGCTTTTGAAGCACCATATGCTGCTTGTCCCTTATGCGTTACCAAAGGTCCCGTTACAGAAGATATATGTACTATTCTTCCATATTTATTTTCTTTCATATATGGAAGAACTGTATGGGTAACATTAAAATTTAATGTTAGGTTTCTATTGATAATTTTATCCCATATATCACAATTCAAATTATCAATATCATAATGAATATCTCCTGCATTTCTTTCAGAAATTGATGCATTGCCCGCATTATTTACAAGAACATCTATCTTTTTGAATTTTAGAATAATTTTATCAATCAATGATACAACTTCAGCTCTATTACATAAATTTGCAACATATCCATACACTTCACTAATTCCATATGATTTGAGTTCATTAACCCTGTCATTTATCCTATCAGTAGTCGATGTTACAATAATAGTAGCTCCAGCCATTCCAAGTGCCTTTGCACATCCAAATCCAATTCCCATTGGATTTCCGACTCCTGTTACTAAACATACCCGATTTCTAAAATCAAACATATATACCTCCATATATTTTCTTTTGAAGTTTCACTACTTTGATGCAGCCTCCTTAATGCCAGCTTCCATTTTTGTGAAGAGTTCATCCATATATGCGTCATCTGCAAGAAGCCCGAGCTTAAACTGTAAAACGCTTGGATTCAGTCTTGAATTGTGAGCCCATACACCATTCTTAAATAATGCTGGTGTTAAGGTTTCACTTGCATCATTAACATCAAAATTCATACCCATTATTACACCCCTCTGAGTATAATTTTTCAGAAATCCGTCTGTTTTTTTCTGCATCTCATTTGCAAACTCTGTCATTAATTTCGCATTCTTATGAATATTTGCAACAGTTGATTCTCTTGTTGTAATTTCTAGCATTTTTAACGAAACCATACATCCAAGCTCAGAGCCTCCCGTTGTTGAACCATGCATACGTCCAATATCTAAAAGCCATTTTCCCGCCTTTTCATTCATTACAGTACATGCCATTGGATAAATTCCACCACCAAAACCTTTTGCAGAAATAATCATATCAGGAATAAATCCTTCATAATCAATACTCCACATTTTTCCAGTTCTCATCAGTCCTGTCTGTACTTCATCAGCAATATATAAAGTTCCATATTTCTCGCACATTTTCTTCACATTGGCAAGATATCCTTCGTCTGGAATCATAAATCCGTATGTTGCAAGAATTGATTCTATAATTACTGCTGCAACATCTTCTTTCTTTAGCACTTCTTCCATAGCATTAAGGTCATTTAAAGGCACCTGTTCAAAGCAACCTTCTTCGCCTTCTGCAAGAAATGGTTTCTTAAACCTATCATCACCAGTTGAAACAGCTAACCCTGTGTGTCCATGATAACAACCACAAAGGGATACTATTTTCTTTCTCTTAGTTGCATAACGGGCACTTTTTATAGCTACATCAACAGCTTCTCCACCACTTGGTGAAAATACTGAGTACTTTAATCCTTCAGGTGTAAGTTCAGCCATTTTTTTCCCTAAAAGTGCACGTCCAGTTGCTGCAAAATGATGATTTCCTATATCAAAATCCTCTGTTGCATCAATTAATGCCTGAATCAATTCAGGATTACGATGTCCAAGGTTATATGTGCCACCATTCAAATGAATATCTAAAAGCTTTCTACCATCCATATCCCAGAATGCGTATCCTTCTCTTTTTCCCATTACAATATTTATTCCCCTATCCATCCATTCCTTTGTTTTACTTGGATTAACATATTCAATACTGTAATCTAAAATTTCTTCTTTTGTAATGTTTGGTAATGTCTTATACATATTTCTTTCCTCCTGATGCCCATTTCATTTTACTATTTACTTTCTAAATATTTCTTTGCCATATCATATGTTTTTTTGTAATATCTCTCTCCTTCTCTTTCAAATACACCATTATCCTTGTGGCTTATCATCCATCCCATACGTACCAGTCTTCGAAGAAGTATCATATCATCAATCATTTCCTTATCTATTTCTTTAAGTTTCCTAATACTTTCATATCCTTTAAGAAAACTCTTTTTCAGTTCATCAATATTATCCACAAATTGACTTACAGCACTGGCAAAATCATATAAAAACCAACTATATCCGCAATCATCAAAATCTATAACTGCAATATTTTCTCCATCAATCAATATATTCTCACTGTGAAGATCTGCATGTATAAGTCCATAATTTGTAGCATTTCTACCATATTTCAATAATCTGTCTTTTATTTTTGTATTAACCTTTTCAAAAAAACTTTTTTCCTCTATTGACATATTCCACAACTCCAAATAATATCCCCATCTGGCATTTTCGGAAAGTGTATCCTCAATGTCCCAGGTAAATGTTTTTAATTTTTCTTTTGATTCTGTTCTTTTTTCACTAATAAGATGAAGTTTTGCAGTTATTTTCCCCAGCTGTTGCATCTGCTCATATAGCTTGTCTCCAGACATTTTTCGAAGTGATTCACCTTTTACAAACGATTGAACACTATAACGATATTTATTTCCTTTTGGAGAATCAATGTAGTGTAACAATTCACCATCTTCCCCCTTATAAACAGTTGCAATTTCTATATCTAATTGTCCTGCAAGTTCCTGCATCCATAATAATTCACTCTTAAGTTCTTCATCATTATGATAGCCAATCCTATTAATCTGCAAAACATATTTATGTTCATTCTCAGTTACAAGACATGTTATATTCTCAGAAAACTTTAATAAATTAATTTCAGGTTTTTTTACAAAACTATAGTCTCTTATCAATGCCTGATAAACAGATTCTTTTAAGTCATCAAAATATTCTTCAAAACCATTTTTTACAAGCACATCTTTCACCTCTTTTCTTTATTGTAAAAATCTTTATCACAATCACAGTATATTCCTTTATATATAATTATACAAATATGTATTTATTTATATTTTCATAAGTAATTACTTATGATAAAATAATACTTAAAAGACAACATTACAAGGAGAAATGTAATATGAATTTTTTGCAATTAGAATACTTTTTAAAAGTTGCAAATACATGTAATATAACAAAGGCAGCCAAAGATTTATATATATCTCAACCATCGTTATCCCAGACTATTCATAATTTAGAGCAGGAACTAAATATTAAATTATTTGAAAGGGATAAAAAAGGTACCATTCTTACAAAAGAAGGCGAAATTCTAAAAAAATATGCATCCATTGCCATAAATGCCATGGCTGATGCAAAGAAGGAATTATCCGAGGTTTCTGCATCATCACCTAGCTTAACACTGTCTATAACCGCAGCAACAGGAATGTTACCCGATATAATGACAAAGTTTGCAAACTTGTACCCTGAAATTCAACTATTTATAAGTCAGGCAAATGTGAGTAACTATATGGAAAATGCTGATTTATATATATATTCTTCTCTTATTCCACCATCAGAAGACTATATGACGGTTCTCATAAAAGAATCCTGCTATATTGGTATGTCCTTAGACAATCCTCTTTCAAAAGAAAAAAAGCTGTCTCCTGCAATGCTTAAAAATCAAAATTTTCTTGCAATGCAAGGACAGCTTCCTCTCAATAGATTAACTCATGACTTATGTCAAAAAGCAGGTTTCTCTCCAAATATTTCATTAGAGCTTGATAATAGAGAACTTATTTTTTCTCTTGTTTCTCTTAGCAAAGGTATCACTCTGGTACCTATAAAAACATGGGCACCTCTTATCCACAACGATAATATTGTGCTAAAAAAACTTGATACTCCTTGTTACAGATACATTATTCTTCAATGGAATCCATATCGATACAAATCAAAAAGTATGAATGTAATGATAAATTTCCTTCAAGATTTTTTCAAAAATCTGTGATAATATTATTGTTCTTTATCATATATTATTTATCTTTACCATATGTTATTTAAGCTATGTTTATTCTTCTTTATTTTCTACAGTTCTAATAAATAATTCATCTAACTGTTTCTGTTCAACAGTATTTGGTGCATCTGTCAATAAACATGATGCATCCTTTACCTTAGGGAATGCAATAACATCACGAATGTTATCTTCTTTAGCCATATGCATAATAAGTCTATCCAAACCAAATGCAAGACCAGCGTGTGGTGGAACACCATACTTGAATGCATTTAAAAGGAAACCAAACTTTTCATATGCTTCTTCTGTTGTAAATCCTAATGCTCTAAACATTGTCTCCTGTATATCATCCTGGTGGATTCTTACACTACCACCACCAAGTTCTGTTCCGTTTAATACAATGTCATATGCTTTTGCACGGACTCTGCCCGGATCTGACTCTATAAACTCAACATCTTCTTCCATTGGCATTGTAAAAGGATGATGCATTGCAACAAATCTTTCTTCTTCCTCTGAGTACTCAAATAATGGAAATTCAGTAATCCAAAGGAAATTGTATGTGTCTTTATCAAGCATTCCTAAACTTTCTGCTATCTCACATCTTAATGCTCCAAGAACATTGTACACAATCTTATCTTTATCAGCTGCAAAAAGAAGTAAATCTCCAGGCTTTCCTTCCATTCTTTCAACTATAGCAGCCATTTCATCTTCTGTCATAAACTTTGCAAAAGATGACTTATATGTACCATCTTCATTAATACAAATATATGCCAATCCCTTTGCACCATATCCCTTTGCAAATTCAACTAAAGCATCTATTTTCTTTCTTGGCATTGCACCCTGTCCGTTAATATTGATACCTCTTACAGAACCGCCATTTTCAAGAGCACCGGTAAACACACCAAATCCACAGTTCTTTACAATATCTGAGATATTTTTAAGTTCAAATCCAAATCTTGTATCAGGCTTGTCTGAACCAAATCTGTCCATAGCCTCCTGCCATGTCATTCTCTTAAATGGAGTTTTTATTTCCACTCCTAATACTTCTTTCCAAAGTGTAGCTAAAAGTCTTTCATTTACATCAATAACGTCATCAATATCTACAAATGAAAGTTCCATATCTATCTGAGTAAATTCAGGCTGTCTGTCTGCTCTTAAATCTTCATCTCTAAAACACTTTGCAATCTGCATATATCTATCATATCCAGAACACATAAGCAACTGCTTAAAGAGCTGTGGTGACTGAGGAAGTGCATAGAAATTGCCAGGATGAACACGGCTTGGTACAAGATAATCTCTTGCACCTTCAGGTGTACTCTTAGTAAGAATCGGTGTTTCTATCTCAAGAAATCCCTCATTGGCCATAAATGAACGAACGAGTGTTGTAACCTGACTTCTAAGCATAAGATTCTTCTGAATATGTGGTCTTCTAAGGTCAAGATATCTGTACTTAAGTCTAAGCTCGTCTTTTACTGTAATGCTATCTTCTACTGGGAATGGAGGTGTTTCAGCCTCAGATAAAATTCTAAGCGATGTAGCCTTAATCTCAATATCACCTGTTGCAAGGTTTTCATTGATTGCACCACCACGCTTAATAACTTCACCTGTTACAGCAATAACAAATTCATTCCTGATTGTTTCCGCTTTAGAAAAGCCATCTGCACCAACATTTTCTTCGTCAAATACTATTTGAAGAATACCTGTACGGTCTCTTAAATCTACAAATATAAGACTTCCGAGATTTCTTCTCTTTGCAACCCAGCCCATTACTGTGACTGCTTCACCAATATTTTTATTTGATAATTCTGTACATCTGTGACTTCTATGAAGTCCCTTCATTGACTCTGCCATTATTTTTTCCTCTCTATTTTAATTCTTCTTTGTAGAATTCTTTGAATTCATTATAGCCTTCAGTCTGAAGCTGTTCCTTCTGGAACTTTTTATTCTTATTCATTCTTGCAACTAAAATCTGATTGCCATTCTTTCTTTCATCCTGTGCCTCAGCAATTATATCACAAAGTTTCTGTCCTGAAACTCCTTTTTCAATAAGATATGCTATCTTTTTACTCTCATTTGGCACTTCAAAACCACTTTCCATAAGTAAAAGAACAATTCTTTCAAAGCCGATTGAAAATCCACATGCTGGAACGTCCTTGCCTGTAAAGTTTCCAACCATCTTATCGTATCTTCCGCCACCTCCGCAGCTTCCTCCAAACTCAGGGATTGCAATTTCAAATATTGTGCCTGTGTAATAAGACATACCTCTTACTAAAGTTGGATCAAATACTATTTCAAAATCTGATGACTTTGTGGCCTGAACACTTTCAATTATTTCTGTTAAAGATACTGCAATATCTTCTTCAAGGAAATCACCTAATGTATCTTTAAGATATTTGATTCCTGCCACGTCATTTGTAATATTCTTAAATAAGTTCAAATACTTATCGGTGCTTTCTTTTGAGAATCCAGCCTTAATTAACTCTTCTGCTACTCCCTCTTCACCAATCTTATCCATTTTATCTAAAATGATAAACACCAAATCAAAGGATTCTTCAGAAAATCCACAATATGCTGCCATTGCCTTAAGAATTCTTCTCTCGTTTATACGAATCTGGAAATTTTTGAATCCAAGTTTTCCAAGAGTTGTAGTTGTTGCAAGAATCAACTCTATTTCAGCAAGATTGCTTGGTTCTCCAAGAATATCTATATCACACTGCATAAACTGACGATATCTGCCTCTCTGAGGTCTGTCCGCTCTCCAGACATTTCCCATTTGAAGTGCCTTAAATGGTGTTGGAAGTTCATTCGCATTGTTTGAATAGAATCTTACAAGTGGAACTGTAAGATCATATCTCATTCCAAAATCAACCAAATCGCTTTCATTTTCAGCTGTTTCCAAATTCAGCTTTTCGCCTCTTTTTAATACTTTGAAAATCAGCTTTTCATTTTCACCGCCCTGCTTGTTTGAAAGATTAGCAATATTCTCCATGCAAGGTGTTTCTATAGATGTAAAACCAAATGCTCTGTATGTATCTTTTATAACCGACATTACATAGTCTCTGATTTTCATTTCTCTAGGTAATATATCCTTCATTCCTGTAACAGGTTTCTTACTAAGTGCCATTTTTCCTCCTATCGGCAAGTCGCCTATTATAAATTAAAACGCATTTGCGTTATTTTAAGCCAAAATAATTTTATGCATTTTTTTCAAATAAATCAATATATTTTGAATCGATTTTTGCAAGAGTACTATTGTTTTTTATGACAGAATTTACATCAATGCTATTAATAACGTTTAAAAAAGCCATCATTATCTTCATATCGTAATTCTTAGCTTCCTCAATCATTGTAGATACTGCTGCATCTACTTCAATTGATTTTCTATATGCCCTGTCAGATGTGAGTGCAATAAATACATCACATACACGTAATATTCTTGCCCCAAATGGTATGTCTTCTCCCTGAAGTCTGTCAGGATATCCTGAACCATCGTAATTTTCATGATGATGATGAATGCTATCCAGAATAAATTCAGAAAATCCTTCTTCTTTAAGGATTTCATAGCTTAATTCAGAATGCATTCTTACTGCGCGCAGCTGTTGAATGACCATTGTATCATCTTCAACCTCTTTTGCCAATTTCAGTTTTCCAATATCATGAAAAAGTCCTGCAATTGAAAGTTCTTTTATCATATCGTCCGATAACTCTAGTTCTTTTCCAATTGCACAAGCCATATTTGCAACATATATTCCATGTCTTATAGCTTCTATTACATCTTGTTTTAAGATAACATTTCCCATAAAAAGCTTCTCTTCTTTTCTATCATTTCATGAATTCTTTCAATATACTGGTCGACATTTTTTACATTACTGTTTCTCTCGATTCGACCACTTTCCGGAAATACGTACTTTGTCACAGCACCTGCTCCAAGCGCAAGTATAGTCTGTTTTTCCTCCATAATTAGTATATTGTAAATTCCTGCTTTGTCAACCCTGGCATATCCTACGTTTTCCATATTTCCAGCCATATTTTTCTGTCTGTATAAATAGTATGGTGTCATATTCATTTTTCTGGCATACTGTTCTGTCATATTCATTATGTCCATATTATTTTCAATAGACATCTCTTTGTATTTATCTTTAAACATATTTAATCTAGCAGCACGTTTAATTGCAAGTGAATGTACCGTAATACTATCCGGATTAAGTTTTATAATCTCTTCCATAGTATTTTTTACATCATCATAATTTTCATTTGGAAGTCCAACAATAAAGTCCATATTAATATTATCAAATCCAAGCTCTCTGGCAAGATTATAGGTCTCTACTACCTGTTCAACAGTATGTCTTCTTCCAATAATGTCAAGCGTCTCCTGTTTCATTGTCTGAGGATTTATTGATATTCTGGTCACACCATGTTTCTTAAGCACAAGCAATTTCTCTCTTGTTATACTATCTGGTCTTCCGGCCTCAACAGTAAACTCCTGACAATAGGTAAAATCAAAATTTTCTCTAACAGCTGACAAAATTTTGTCCAATTGGATATCACTAAGTGCTGTTGGTGTACCTCCTCCAAAATAAACTGTATTCAGCTTTTTGTCTTTAAATATCTCTTTTGCAAAATATATTTCTTCAATGAGTGCATCTACGTAATCATCCGACTTGTTTTTGTACATACTGATTGGATACGACGTAAATGAGCAGTATAAACATGTTGTAGGACAAAATGGAATACCAATATATAAGCTGTATCCTTCGTTATAATCAATATCCTTTAATAATTTCAACTCACGTTTTGATATTTCTATACTAAGAGCAATTTTTTCATCTGAAACATAATACTCATTTTTTAAGACGTCATATATATCTTCATCATTCATACCATGTTCAAGCATATTTACACACAACTTTGTAGGTCTTATGCCTGTAAGAATTCCCCATGGCAATGTCTTTCCTGTATATTTTTCAAATGCCATATAAATGAGTCTCTTTAACTGATTTTTATACATTTTTGAATCTTTATTATTGACACTTGTCTCGAAATAAATACCAGCATGTTCAATATGTACATGCATAGATTTATCAGATACATTTATATTCACTATAAAATCTATCTCACCAATATACTCATTTATTTTTTCTTCATTTACAATTATCTCTCTACCCGGATAAAATGCCCTAATCAGTGTCCAAATATCATATTCTAATTCCTGCTTATTTAAATGTACTATTATTGCTTTTTCATTATTTTCCATATACAAACCTATCTATACCATTTCTTTTCGTCGCCTATTGTGGTTGACTCACCATGTCCTGAAAAAACTACTATATTATCATCAAAAACAAACAGCTTATTTTTAATTGAATCCATCAGTTCTCTCATACTACCTGTTGGGAAATCAACTCTTCCGTGACTTTTGCAAAATAAAGTATCTCCTGAGAAAAGCACTCCATAATCCTTAAAAAAATATGAACAGCTTCCCTTTGTATGTCCAGGTGTGTTTATAACCTTGATATCAAATCCAACAATATTTATCTCCTGTCCATCCTTAAGGAATTCATCTGCTTTTATTGCAAATGCATCACCAAACATAGAGGAAAGATTGTATGATGAACTCTCCAATATTTCCTTTTCATTCTCAAGAGCATATATTTTTGCACCTGAAAACTTTCTTGTTTCATCGGCTGCTCCCATATGGTCAAAATGTCCATGTGTAAGCAATATTGCCTTTACAGAGAATCCTTCTTTTAAAATCATATCCTTTATTTGCATAAAAGATGCACCAGGATCAATCACTATAGCCTCTTTATCATCATTATAAATAATATAACAATTAGTTCTAAGCATGCCTAGAACTAATTGTTTCATGTTAAAATTACTCATTTTTCCTCCAATGCAAGCATTATCCCGCCGTACGAACAATATCAATTACACTGTCTACCATTCTAATCTTATCAACAAGCTTTGTAAGCTCCGACTTACCTCCAATAAGGAAAGTCATCGATATTGTAGCTATCTCCTGCTTACTTGTTCTACTGTTTATACTCTGAACATCTATTTCTTTTTCTGTAAATATCTTTGAGATATCAGCAAGAAGTCCTGTTCTGTTGTTTGCAAATATCTGAATTTCTGCAAGATATTTCTCACCGTTTGGTGACTCATCTTCACTCTTTTGCCAGTCTGCTTCAATAAGTCTTGCCCTTTCGATTTCAGGTAAATTCATTACATTTACACAATCTGTTCTATGTATTGAAATACCACGTCCTCTTGTAACAAAACCTACTATTTCATCACCTGGAACAGGATTACAACACTTTGAATACCTAACCGAAACATCATGGATACCTTTAACAATAATACCACCTTTTGAACCGCTATCGTATTTTTTGTCAGTATTACTGTTTGCTTCAGATAAAATATCTTCATCCGTAATCTGTTTTTTATTTTTTCTGTCATATTCCTCAATAAGTTTATTAATGACCTGACCTTCTTTTAGTCCGCCATGACCAATTGCTGCCAAAACAGCTTCCCAGTTCTTAAGATTATACTTAGAGAAGATTTTTTCCATATATTCAGGTTTTGTGTATTCAGATAAAATAATACCCTTAGCCTTACAATATTTATCAACAAGTTCTTTTCCTCGAATTATATTATCTTCTTTGAACTCATTTTTAAACCATTGATTAATTTTATTCTTAGCCTGTGTACTCTTAACAATGTTTAACCAGTCACGGCTTGGTCCTTTTGAATTCTGTGAAGTAATTACCTCAATTCTGTCACCATTTTGGATAACATAATCAATATTGACAATACGACCATTTACTCTGGCTCCAACCATCTTGTTTCCAACAGCGCTATGGATTGAATATGCAAAATCGATAGGTGTGGAACCATTTGGAAGATTCTTTACATCTCCTGTTGGTGTAAAACAATACACATCTTCCGAGAATAAATCCAAATCACTTTTCAACAGTGACATAAACTCTTTATTGTCAGACATATCCCTCTGCCATTCAAGAATCTGTCTAAGCCAGCTAAGTTTTGCCTCTTCAGTATTTGATGCAGCCTCACCACTACCCTTTTCCTTGTATTTCCAATGTGCTGCAATACCGTACTCAGCTATCTTATGCATCTCTTCAGTACGAATCTGTATCTCAAATGGCTGACCATTTGGACCAATCAAAGTTGTATGAAGTGACTGATACATATTTGGCTTTGGCATAGCAATATAATCTTTGAATCTGCCCTGAATAGGTTTATACTTTTCATGTATAATACCAAGTGCTGCATAACAGTCCTTTACAGAATCTACAATTATTCTAATAGCAAACAAATCGAATATCTGGTCAAAGGTCTTATGCTGATTTTTCATCTTCTTGTAAATGCTGAAAATATGCTTCATACGACCATAAACTTTCGCCTTTATTCCAGCTTTTTTCATTTCTTCATTTACTTCTATAACAAGTTCATCAATAAAGCCTCTTCCAGACTTAAGCTTTACATCTCGCTGAAATGATATTTCATTAAATTTTTCTGTCTCGAGATATTTAAGAGCCAAATCATCAAGCTCAATCTTAATTTTCGAAATACCAAGACGATTTGCTATTGGAGCATATATATCCATCGTCTCCCTAGCCTTCTCTGTCTGTTTTGCAGTATTCATATACTCAAGTGTACGCATATTATGAAGTCGGTCTGCAAGTTTAATTAGTATTACTCTAATGTCCTTCGCCATCGCAAGGAACATCTTACGTAGATTTTCCGCCTGTATTTCAACCTTATCCTTTGAATATGATAACTGAGTGAGCTTTGTAACACCATCTACCAAAAGTGCCACTTCGCTTCCAAACATCTCTGTTATCTCATCAAGCGTATATACTGTATCTTCTACAACATCATGTAAAATACTCGCTACTATAGTTTCTTTATCAAGCTCCAGCTCAGCAGCAATTATAGCAACAGAAATAGGATGAATAATGTATGGTTCACCCGATCTTCTTCTCTGGTCCTTATGGGCCTCATATGCTAATTTGTATGCTTTTTCAATCATTGTAATATCATCAGATGGATGATATTTTCTGATTGTTTCAATCAATCTGTCATATAGTACTTCTGGGTCCTCATAATCCTCTGGATTCTTGAGTTTTGGCGATTCTACTAATATATCTAAGTTGTTTGTTTTATCTGCCATATTTATCCCTCATTTCTGTGCTTGGTAATCGAATCTATAATAGTTCTATATATATTGTTATTTGCCATCATATGCAATAACAGATTCAACTCTTTCAATGTTCTTAAGCTTTTCTCTACCATTTAATCCTTTTAACTCAATAAGGAATACCGCTGCCACAACTTTACCACCAAGTGATTCAACAAGCTTAACTATAGCCTCTAATGTACCACCTGTTGCAAGCAAATCATCTACCACGACTACTTTATCACCTTTTTTAATTGAGGACTTATGCATTTCTATAACAGCACTACCATATTCAAGATCATACTCCTGTGAAACAGTTTCACATGGTAATTTTCCTTTTTTTCTAACGGGTGCAAAAGGTTTTTCTAAATTATATGCTATAGGCATACCAAAAATAAATCCTCTTGATTCAGGTCCAACTACCACATCAAAATCAATATCTTTAATCTTTTCCTGCATCAAATCAACAGAAAGTTTAAGGCTTTCGCCACTCTCCAGAACACTTGTAATATCTCTAAAAATTATACCTTCCTTTGGAAAATCAGGAATACTTCTAATATACTCTTCTATGTTTTTCATAAATAAGACCTCTTTTCGATTGTATTTATGTCAGCTCATCCTTTGAATTTCGTACTAGGAATATTGCAATATACTAAATATATTACTCATTTTATACGCAATTGTCAATGTACTTTAAACTATGAAGATAGAGTAAATTTACTGTCAGTTAGGAGTAATCAGGGAATCCCTTAGATATCTAGATTTTAACTTTTTTCTTTATATCTTACATATCTTTCATTTTCTTGTCAAAACATTATTACAATATTTTTATCTGTTCACGAAT
>JBGVOD010000020.1:0-15260 GCA_045126215.1 Lachnospiraceae bacterium
GACTAAGCCCGTGTTTGAAGTTTGTTATTGGTCGTACTTTAACAATACTATCTTGGGACAATCCTGTCACTGCCTTTTTTAGAAAAAGTAGAAAAACTGCGCCACAGCCTTGGCAGGCCATCGCGCAGCGATTTTGTTCAACTTCAGTTTATCGAATTGATGATGTATAGAATTAATAAAAAAGTTCATGTATTAGTGCACTGGAAAAAGGGTGAGAACCAATCAGTGCTCTTACAATTTAGAAAGGATATGTTTGATATCTGTTACCTGTCTGATATGGTGGATATGGAGAAATTTAGATTTTGCATACAGAAATATATATACGTGGATACTACAATTGGTATAAATGATGCAGATGAGATAAGAAAAAGATTTGTCAAGAAAAAATACTTGACACATTCTTATATATAGTATAATATAGCATACGGAGTCATTTGGACTGTAATATTATGTACAACAATATGGCAGTTCGTGAATCATAAGGAGACTACTATGGAAAAGATTTTAAGACAATCATTGCTTTATGATTTTTATGGAGAGCTTCTTACAGAACATCAGAAGAATATATATGAAGAACATGTATTAAATGATGTTGGCCTTAGTGAAATAGCCTCTGAGATGGGGGTTTCAAGACAGTCAGTACATGATCTTGTTAAAAGATGTGATAATATTTTAGAAGGATATGAGACAAAGCTTAAGCTTATTGATAAGTTTATGACTGCAAAAGCAAAGGTTAAAAAGATTCACGATATTACAAAACAGTTTGATTTGCTTGATATTTCTGATGATGAGAGAAAATTAATAAACAATATTAACGAATTGTCAAATGAAATATTAGAAGAAATGTAGAGGAGGTTAAGTATGGCATTTGAAAGTTTATCAGACAAATTACAAAACATATTTAAAAACCTCAGAGGAAAAGGACGTCTTACAGAGGCTGATGTAAAGGCAGCATTAAAGGAAGTTAAGATGGCATTACTTGAAGCTGATGTTAGTTTCAAGGTGGTTAAACAGTTTATAAACTCTGTACAGGAAAGAGCTGTAGGTCAGGATGTTATGACATCACTCACACCTGGACAGATGGTTATAAAGATAGTTAACGAAGAGATGGTTAAGCTTATGGGCTCAGAAACTACAGAGTTATCTATCAAACCGGGTAATGAAATTACTGTTATTATGATGATGGGTTTGCAAGGTGCCGGTAAAACAACTACTACAGCAAAGATTGCCGGTAAGCTTAAACAGTCTGGTAAGAGACCGTTACTTGTAGCCTGTGACGTATATCGTCCTGCAGCTATTGAACAGTTGCAGATAAATGGTGAAAAGCAGGGTGTACCTGTATTTGCCATGGGTACAGGACATAAGCCTGTAAATATTGCAAAAGCAGCATTAGAACATGCAGCAAAAAATGGCAACAATGTTGTTATTCTTGATACAGCTGGTCGACTTCATGTTGATGAAGATATGATGAATGAGCTTGTTGAAATAAGAGAAAACATTGATATACATCAGACAGTTTTGGTTGTAGATGCCATGACAGGTCAGGATGCCGTAAATGTTGCTTCATCATTTGAGGAAAAGATAGGAATTGATGGTGTAATTCTTACAAAACTTGATGGTGATACAAGAGGTGGTGCTGCATTATCAATCAGAGCGGTTACAGGAAAACCAATATTATACATTGGTATGGGCGAAAAACTATCTGATTTGGAACAGTTCTATCCGGATAGAATGGCTTCAAGAATTCTTGGAATGGGTGATGTGCTTACACTTATTGAAAAAGCATCACAGGCTGTAGATGAAGAAAAAGCCAGAGAAATGGAAAAGAAGCTTAAAAAGGCTGAAATAGGATTTGATGATTATCTAGAATATATGAATCAGATTCGTCAGATGGGTGGCTTGCAGGATATTCTGGCAATGATTCCTGGTATGGGAAGTCAATTAAAGGGAGCACAGCTTCCTGATGACAAGGCTCTTGGAAGAATTGAAGCAATTATCTTTTCAATGACACCAAAGGAAAGAAGCAATCCAAACATTTTGAATCCTTCAAGAAAGAACAGAATTGCAAAGGGTGCTGGTGTTGATATTGCTGAGGTAAATCGACTTGTTAAGAATTTTGAACAAGCTAAGAAGATGATGAAACAGATGCCTGGATTGATGGGCGGTAAAAAACACGGTGGTAGAATGGGAAAATTCAGATTTCCATTTTAATCATATAAACTTTATTAATTAATATTTTTAAACATTTAGGAGGCAAATAAAATGGCAGTTAAAATGAGATTAAGAAGAATGGGACAGAAGAAAGCACCTTTTTATAGAGTAATCGTTGCAGATTCTAGATCACCAAGAGATGGTAAATTCATCGCTGAAGTTGGAACATATGATCCAACAGTTGAACCAAGTGCTATATCTTTCAATGAAGAAGAAACAAAGAAATGGTTAGCAAACGGAGCTCAGCCTACAGAAGTTGTTGCAAAGTTATTAAAGCAGGCTGGTATCGAAAAATAATAGCAAATTAGTATGTATATAGACATACTGTGAGGTGATTCTATGAAGGAATTAGTTGAAGTAATTGCAAAAGCACTAGTTGATTTGCCGGATGAAGTAGTAGTTACTGAGAGAGAAGAAGAAAAAGCTATTGTTATCGAACTTAAAGTTGCACCAGATGATATGGGCAAGGTAATCGGTAAACAGGGACGTATTGCTAAATCTATTCGTTCAGTAGTAAAAGCTGCTGCATCAAAAGAAGATAAAAAAGTTATTGTTGATATTTTGCAATAAGTACATTACACTGTCACAGAACAATCTGTGACAGTGTTTTTAGTTAAGTTTTGGAGGCATATGGATAATTATTTTAGAGTTGGTGTAATTGCCAATACACATGGTATTAAAGGTGAAGTAAAAGTTTTTCCAACAACTGATGATGCAAATCGTTTTAAGAAGCTTAAACAGGTTTATGTTGATTTAGGAAGAGAAAAAGTTGAACTTGAAGTTGCAGGTTGTAGATTCTTTAAGAATCTTGTAATAGTAAAATTCAAGGGAATTGATGATATAAATGATATTGAAAAGTATAAAGGTAAGGATTTACTTGTAAGCAGGGAAAACGCAGTACCTCTTGAAGAGGGAGAATACTATATTGCAGATTTGATTGATTTAAAAGTCATCAATGAAGATAATGAAGAAATCGGTGTTCTATATGATGTAATGCAGACGGGTGCAAATGATGTATATGTCATCAATATGACAAATGGTAAAGAGCTGCTATTGCCGGCTATAGATGACTGTGTACTTGATATAAATCTTGAAGAAGGCTATATTAAGATTCATATTCTTGATGGATTACTAGACTAAATATTTTAGGAGAAAATTATGAATTTTCATGTAATGACGTTATTTCCTGATATGGTATATAATGGTCTGAATACAAGCATAACAGGGAGAGCTATTGCAAATGGGCTTATGACTCTTAATACTGTTGATATAAGAAAATATACAAAAGATAAACATAATCATGTAGATGATTATCCATATGGTGGTGGCGCAGGTATGGTAATGCAGGCTCAGCCGGTATATGATTGTTATATGGATATTGTAAATACGTACAATATCAAAAAACCACGTGTAGTTTTTCTTACACCAACAGGTAAGGTATTTAATCAGCAGATGAGTAAAGAGCTTGCTATGGAAGATGACATAATATTTTTATGTGGACATTATGAGGGTATTGATGAAAGAGTTATTGAAATGATAGTTACAGATAATGTGTCCATTGGTGACTATGTATTAACAGGAGGAGAACTTCCTGCAATGGTAATGATTGATTCAATATCAAGAAATATAAAAGGTGTATTAAATAATGACATTTCTGCTGAAACAGAGAGCTTTTCGAATAATCTTTTAGAGTATCCACAATATACAAGACCACCTGTATTTATGGGTAAAGAGGTGCCAGAAGTTCTTTTAAGCGGTAACCATAAAATGATAGATGAATGGAGACTTAATAAATCAATAGAAAGAACTAAAGAAAGAAGACCAGATTTATTACAATAAGGGGTTGCATATCTTTAAAACTTATGGTAAACTACCAAAGTTAAAATAAATTAGATGTTCCTCTGGTATATCAGGAATTGTTTTCTGAACATTGTATTATAGAACATCGGGTATTTAAGGAGGTTCATCAGATGAACGAAATTATTAAAAACATCGAAGCTGCACAGCTTAAAGAAAATGTTTCAGACTTCAACGTAGGTGATACTGTTAAGGTATACGCTAAAATTAAAGAAGGTAACCGTGAAAGAGTACAGGTTTTCGAAGGTGTTGTACTTAAGAGACAGGGCGGAAGCTCAAGAGAAACTTTCACAGTTAGAAAGAACTCAAATGGTATTGGAGTTGAAAAGACTTGGCCATTACACTCACCAACAATTGAAAAAATCGAAGTTGTTAGAGCTGGTAAAGTAAGACGTGCTAAACTTAACTACTTAAGAGACAGAGTTGGTAAGGCAGCTAAGGTTAAAGAATTAGTTAAATAATTTAAGCAGAGCAGGACAAGTACTTATGTATTTGTCCTTTTTGTTGCACAAGACCGGCAAGCACCATAATGCTTGCATGAAATGGTATTTGCCGGTCGTAAGAATATGGAGCACTATCATGCTTGCTCGAATTGGAGGGTTTTATGGGATATTTTAATCCGATACCAGAGAAAAAAACTGCAATAGATTTTGTTTTAAAGACAATATGTGATGTTATAGTTGTTATTGCTCTGGCGTGTTTTTTTATATATTTCTTTTGTGAAAAGGCAGATGTAGTTGGAAATTCTATGTCTGATGAAATTGTAAATGGAGAGGTTGTTTTAATCGATAAGATGAAGTATGAGCTTCGTGAACCAAAACGATTCGATGTGATTGTTTATAAGATTGATGATAATATAAATATTAAGAGAATTATAGGCTTACCGGGTGAGAAGATAAAAATTGTTGATAGTACAATATATATAGATGGAAAAGCTATTGAAGACAAATACTTTGAGGGCAATTATGAAAGTGGTTATGTAGATACTGAAATTGAAATCGGTCCTGACGAATATTTTGTTATGGGTGACAATAGAAATGTAAGTGAAGATTCAAGATTTACTTACGTTGGCAATATAAAATATGAAGATATAATAGGGTGTGCATGGTTTGTTGCATCACCATTCAATAAACTTGGTTTTATTGATTAGTCTTGCATCTGCATAAAGAGATGTTCTTTTAGAGTTTTTAAGTTATATTATAATAGAATAGAATGAATTAAGGAGCAATTTAAATGTCTGAAAATAAAACAAATATTCAATGGTATCCAGGTCATATGACAAAGGCAAAACGACAGATGCAGGAAGATTTAAAACTGATTGATCTGATTATTGAGATTGTGGATGCAAGACTTCCTATGAGTAGCAGAAATCCTGATATAGACAAAATGGGAGCTAATAAGTCAAGACTTATACTTCTTAACAAATCAGATTTAGCTGATGTTAGAGCTAACAAACAATGGATAGAATATTTCATGGAAAAGGGATATTATGTTCTTGAAATCGATTCAAAGAATAGAGTTGGTATTAATAGCATAAATACTGTTATAAAAGAGGCTTGTAAGGAAAAGATTGAAAGAGATAGAAAAAGAGGAATTTTGAACAGACCTGTAAGAGCTATGGTTTGCGGAATTCCAAATGTTGGTAAATCGACATTTATTAATGCTTATGCAAAAAAGGCATGTACAAAGACTGGAAATAAACCAGGTGTTACAAAGGGCAAACAGTGGATTCGTATGTCAAATGTTCTTGAACTTTTAGATACACCGGGAATCTTATGGCCAAAGTTTGAGGATGAAAAGATTGGAATAAATCTAGCCTTAGTAGGTTCTATTAATGATGATATTTTAGATATAGCTAATTTATCAATTAAACTTATAGAATTCTTAAAAAACAGATATAGTGATTTGTTGGAAGAGAGATATTCTATATCATGTAATGATGAAAATGTTGCGATTCTTGAAAAAATTGGAAGAGACAGAGGTTGTTTAAAGAAGGGGTCTGAGGTCGACTATGACAAAGCAGCTGCTTTAATTATTGATGATTTTAGAAGCGGAAAGATTGGAAAGATAACTTTGGAATTACCTTCTGAATATTAGAGTATGAAAGAAAAAATTTTTGACTTTATAAAGAAAAACAAAATATTTATTAGATTTTTTTCTATTCTTATTGTATTAATTATTGTCTTAGTTGTCTTATTTAAGTATTTTATTTCTCCGATAATAGTAATTGGTGAATCAATGTATCCAACAATTAATGCTGGAGATTTTATTCTTGCAAATACAACAGAGAGTGCAATTGATGAGATAGAGCGTTTTGACCTTGTTGTTCTTAAATATAAATATGACAATAAACATTCCTATATAAAACGTGTCATTGGATTGCCGGGAGATAGCGTAAAGATAGTTAATAATGTAATATATATAAATGGTGAAGAGTTATCTGAGTATTATGGATATTATAATGAAGAATTAGAGGGCAAGGTCAATGACAGTTTTATTAATATGAGCGAAATAAAGCTAAAAATAGATGAATACTTTGTAATGGGAGATAATAGATATACAAGTATTGACAGTCGAAATGAAGACTTTGGAACTCTTAACAGAGATGATATAATAGGTATTGCAAAATATAGAATATGGCCATTAAATAGTTTTGGCTCACTTGAATATCAATAAAATATATTGAGATTTTAACAAATATAAGAGGAATGCATATGAGTATGAAACTTGCAGAAATAAATAATATTCTTGAGAAAGCAATGAACATATCTTTTGAAGAATTAGAAAAACAGATAGATGTGTTTAGAACAGATGAGAGAACAGGCGTTATTAACCTGATTAAAAAATACGAAAAGAAGATTGAGAAATACAATGAAGAAGTATTGCGTATTGAGAAAATGCGTGAATATGAAGAAAAGTATAATCAGTTTGAATACATAGCAGGTATTGATGAGGTTGGAAGGGGACCACTTGCGGGACCTGTTGTTACGTGTGCTGTTATTTTGCCAAAGGGTGAAAAAATATTATACGTAAATGATTCAAAGAAGCTTAGTGAAAAAAAGCGTGAAGAGCTATATGATATCATTATGGAGAGAGCTTTGGCTGTAAGCATTGGAATAAAAGGACCTGATGTTATTGATGATATCAATATTTTACAGGCTACTTATAAGGCAATGCAGGATTCTATAAACAATTTAAAAATAAAACCCGATATACTCTTAAATGATGCTGTAACAATTCCTGAAATTACAATCCCTCAGGTGCCTATTATAAAGGGTGATGCAAAAAGTATTACTATTGCGTCAGCAAGTATTATAGCAAAGGTTACCAGAGACAGAATGATGATTGAATATGATAAATTGTTTCCGGAATATGATTTTGCAGGAAATAAAGGATATGGAAGTGAGAAACATATTGCAGCATTGAAAAAATATGGTCCATGTCCAATTCATAGGAATTTCTTTATTAAAAACTTTGTGTAATTTGTATAATAGATGGTGATTAAATGGAAATAAAAAACATAGGATTATCAACAGGTTCATCAAATGCAACATCTGAAAACAGAGGTGTTCTGAGCTCAAGTAACCAGAATATATCAGTTTCGGGACAAGGTGTGAATTCTTCACTTGCAGATTTGGCAAAAGGAAGTGTATTTGCCGGTGACATTATAGATGTCAGAAGTACTGCCATCAAAATTCTGCTTTCTGATAATCAGACAGTACAGGCAAAAGCATCAAATTCTACAGAGCTAAATATTGGTGATCATATTAATTTTAGAGTTGAGGAAAATGATGGAAAGAGTATTATGATAAAAGCTCTTAATATCAATAATAGATACACAAGTCCTCTTACACAGGCACTTGAAAGTGCCAATATACCTGTAAATGAAAGAAATATGCAGATGATTAATGAAATGATGCATAATGAAATGCCTATAGATAAAACATCTGTTTATGATATGTATAAAATAGCATCGGCTTTTGAAGAATTTGATGTTATAAATATTGTTGATATGGTAAGACATGATATCGACGTGAATGAGAAAAATCTTACCCAATTTGAAAAGTATGTTAACTATGAACATAGAATATCAAATGAAGTTGATACTATTGCGGATGATATAGTTGATATGCTTAAGTTTACTGCTACCCAAAATGAGCTTCAAAGTGAAAACATTATTAAAGATTTTACAAGGAATCTTATAGATATACTTCCTGAGAGTACATTTGTTGCAAAAGAAAATGAAAGTATAATAGACTTTACAGTTGGCGACAATATCAATTTAAATGAAATAATAAGTCTTGAGAGTGAAGATAAAATTGAAGAAATGAATAATCTTTTAAGGGACAATTTAGATAATATTTCAGAAGATGATTCAGAGAATATTATTAATGGTAATCTTAATAATAGTGATAAAGCAGATGAAGTTATGGATAAAGTCAGACAGTCTTTTTTAGAGGCGTCTGATTCAAAGGCTGTTGATAAGAATCTATTAAAGGATATTATAAATACACTTGATAATAAAAAGTTAAATGAACTATTTAGTTCAGACGAGTTTAGAAAATATATAAGGAAATCTTTTAGTAAGAATTTTAAGATTGATTTGAATTCACTTAAATCAGATAAAGCAGATGGTGAAGAATTAAAAGAAACAATTAAGAGTATTTATGAGAAGATGGATTCAAAGACAGATAAACTGCTTGATATGTCAAAAAGTTTATCTGACAATGCAAATAAACTCAGAAATGATATATCAAATTTGAAAGATAATTTATCATTTATGAATGAGTTAAACAGTATGGCATCATATGTGCAATTACCACTAATTACATCAAATGGTGAAAATCATGGCGAATTATATGTATTTAATAAACATAGAAATAAAACCATTTCTGATGATGAAGTAACAGCGGCTATGCACCTTGATATGGATCATCTTGGAACAACAGACTGTTTTATAAGACTTCAGAATGATAATAAATTATCTACAAATTTTACACTTGCAGATGATTTGTCATATAAGATTGTTGAAGAACATCTGGATGAATTAAAGGAACGCTTAAATAAGCTTGGATTTGATGTATCTGTATCATTATCACATGAACAGAAAGAGCAGAATCCTCTTGATATAATTATGGAAGCAGATAAACCAAAGATATCTATTAAAAGATATTCATTTGATGTAAGGGCATAGGTGATGGTATGGGAAATGTAATAAAAAGTAAAGAAAAGAAAGTTGCTGTTGCATTATCATATAATCCTGCTGAAGATGCACCTACAGTTATTGCCAGTGGCAAAGGATTGATAGCAGAAAAAATCATTGAAGGTGCAAAAGAAAATGACATACCTTTATATGAAGATTATAAGCTTGCAAACACACTTTCAAAACTGGAACTTGGAGATGCGATACCTCCAGAGCTATATAGTGTTGTAGCAGAGGTTCTGGTATTTGTTGATAGAATGGATAAAATTAAATCTAAAGTTTTAGATACAAGATAAAATAAATAGAAAGAAAATCATATAATGAAATATAATTCTCATCATAATCAAACGAATCACAGAAGATTAGGCATGAATCAGGAAATACTGGCATGTGAATTCTTAAAAAACAATGGATATGATATTATAGAGAGTAATTTTAGATGTAGACTTGGTGAAATAGATATTATTGCGGCCAATGAAGGGTATTTATGTTTTGTTGAAGTAAAATACAGAAAAAACAAATATAGCGGTTATGCAGCAGAATCTGTAAATATAAAAAAGCAGCAGATAATACTTAAAGTGGCAAATTTCTATTATACACGGTACAAAATTCCAATGAGCCGTCCTGCAAGATTTGATGTAGTTGCAATTGATAATAATAATATATCGCTTATAAAAAATGCATTTGGAGGCATATAATGAATGCAAATGAATTTAATAGTCAGAAGGATGAAATAATAAATACAAAATTAGTTAAGAAATCGAGTAATACAACAAAAATAATATTTGGTGAAGTTCCGTATGTATCCCTAAATATTTTTGAAAAATATGATGAAGTGCTTGCCAGTTTTTCGACCAGATTTGGCGGAGTAAGCGAGGGTCAGTTTTCTACGATGAATTTTTGCACCTCTCTTGGTGACTCAATTGATAATGTCAGAAATAATTTTGAACTATATGGGAAGATAAGTGGACATAATAATTTTATGTTAAGTAAGCAGACTCATACTACGAATGTTTTAAAAGTTTCAGAAGAACATATAGGAATGGGACTGACAAAAGAAATGACATATGATAATGTTGATGGTCTTGTTACGAATATGAAAGGTGTTACACTATCAACCTTTTATGCAGATTGTGTGCCTTTATATTTTTATGATCCTGTCAACAAAGCTATTGGCTTATCACATGCCGGCTGGAGAGGAACCGTTGGCAATATGGTTGAGTCAACACTTAATGTGATGAAAAAAGAATTTAATACAAATCCTAAAGATATTATTTCAGCAATTGGACCTTCTATTTGTGTCAATTGTTATGAAGTAAGTAGTGATGTTGCAAATGAATTTATGAATGCATTTGAAATTTATGAAGATAGCATTGTTAATATTAAGGATAATACAAATATTGATGACAAAGCTATGGATATGAAGAGAATTATATATAAGGGGGAAAATGATAAGTATTTTCTCAATTTATGGGCTGCAAACTATATCAATATGGTGAAATCAGGAATAAAAACGGAAAATATATCAATACCAGATATGTGTACAAATGAAAATAAAGATATACTGTTTTCACATAGAGGATTGAAGGGAAAACGTGGTAATTTGGGCGCTTTTTTGATGCTTAAAAACTAGACTAAAAGGCACATTTGTAGTATACTTTTAAGTTGTAAAAGCCTAAACTATCTGGAGGAAAGATAAATGGCATCAAATAAAAAGAAAAAAGTAGTTAAATATAGAAAAAATCTTAATATAAATGTTGGTATTATTATTTTTGGAATAATATTTGTATATCTTGTTTCGTATGTTTTTATGTATATTACAAGAGACAAGATTTCGATGTATGAAGTTGTTTATGGCAAGAATGCTGAGACAACAAACAAGACATATCAGGCACTTATTATACGTGATGAACAGGTCTACAATGCGACATCATCAGGGTATTTGAACTTGTTCGTAAGAGATGGACAAAAAGCTGCAGTAGGTCAAAAAGTATATTCAATAGATGAAAGCGGTAAGATAAAAGAATTACTTGCAAATGCATCAAATGAGGATAATTCTATATCAAAAAATGATTTGCAGGATTTAAAAAATAAGATTGTTGATTTTTCAACATCATATAGCGATGTTGATTTTAAAGATGTATATTCTTTTAAAGCAGATATTGAAGCTTCTGTTATGGAATATATTAATATGAATACAATTGAAAATATCAATGAAGTACTGAATAACAATGATTCATCAAATATTTTCAAGATAGTCACAGCAGACAAATCAGGTATTGTTACATATGTGATTGATGGCTTTGAAAAATACAACATGTCAAATCTTTCTGCAGATGCTTTTGATAAATCAAAATACAATAAGATAACACATAAATCAAGTGATTTGGTTGAAAGTGGTACAAGCATCTACAAGGTAATTAATAGTGAAGAATGGTATCTTGCCTTTGAACTTAACGAAGAAGAGGTCGAAAAATATAATGGCGATGATCGAATGAAAATAAAGTTTATTCGTGAAGATATAGAATCAGTCGGAGATTTTACCATAAAGAATATTGATGGTGTTTCGTATGGAATAGTTACTCTCAATCAATATATGGTTAAATTTTGTCAGGACAGATTCGTTGATATTCAGATAATCAGTGATGATATTCCAGGTTTAAAAATACCAAAGACTTCTTTGATTGAAAAAGAGTTTTTTACAATTCCTGTTGAATACGCAACAGAGGGTGGTAATAGTAATGAAACAGGTTTTTTGATGCAGGTATATGATAAGAATGGTAATCTTTCAACAAAATTCATTACTCCTGAGATTTACCACAAAACAGAAAGTGAATATTATGTTGCAAAAGAAGTTTTTGAGGCAGGAAATGTTCTTGTAAAGCCTGATTCTACTGAGACGTACGTTATAAGTAATATTGCAAAACTTGTGGGTGTATATAACATTAATAACGGTTATTGTACATTCAGAGAGGTAAATATTATAGGCGAAACCAGTGAATATTACATTGTTGAGAGTGGTACGACATATGGTTTGCTTGTATATGATCATATTGTACTTGATAGTAGTCTGGTTGATGAAGATCAGATTGTTTATCACTAATTAGGAGGTTTTTAAAATGCTTATAGAAAATTATGATAGAGTTCTTTTAAATGTTAATGCAGCTAAAGAACGTTCAAAATATAATCAGAATGTTTTGCTGGTGGCTGTTAGTAAAACAAAGCCTGCAAGTGACATTGAGGAATTATATAATCATGGTGTAAGAGATTTTGGAGAAAATAAAGTTCAAGAGTTATGTGAAAAATACGAAGTGCTTCCAAAAGACATAAATTGGCATCTTATTGGTCACTTACAGACAAATAAGATAAAATATATTGTTGATAAAGTAAAATTGATTCATTCTGTTGATTCAGTACATCTGGCAAGTGCAATAGAAAAAGAAGCAGCAAAAAAGAATGTTGTTGTAGACATTCTTGTACAGGTAAATGTTGCAGAAGAAGAGACAAAATTTGGCTTAAACCTTGAAGAAGTCACAGAAATTGTTACAGAAATATCTAAGATGCCTCATATTAGAATTAAAGGTCTTATGACCATAGCTCCATTTGTTGAATATGCCGAGGATAACAGAGAAGTTTTTGAAAAATTAAAAAAATTATCTGTTGACATAGAGCGCAAAAACATTGATAATGTATGTATGCAAACTCTGTCTATGGGTATGAGTGGAGATTACGAGGTAGCTATTGAAGAGGGAGCTACAATTGTTCGAGTAGGCTCAAACATATTCGGAGCAAGAAATTATACAATATAGGAGATATAGAAATGGGTAAATTTGGTGATAAATTATTGAACATGCTTAAGCTTAGCGATGATGATGAAGAATTCGATGATGAATATGATGATGATGAGTATGATGAGGAAGATGAAGAAGAAGTAGTACCTCAGAAAAAAGTATCAAGATTTGAAGCTGCAAAGCTTAAAGAAAAAGAACAGGAACAGGAAATTGACCAGCCAGTTAAATCAAGATTTGCTTCAAAGGCGCCTGCAAAGGTTGTTCCAATGAGAAATCAAAGAGGAGGAGCTATGGAAGTTTGTGTTATTAAACCAGCCAACGTTGATGATGCAAGAGAAATTACAGATACATTACTTAGTGGTAGAGCAGTAATCTTGAATCTTGAAGGATTACATGTTGATATAGCACAAAGAATTATCGATTTTACATCTGGTTCTTGCTATTCAATTGATGGTAACTTACAAAAAGTATCCAGCTACATATTTGTTATTACTCCAAAATCAGTTGATATTTCAGGTGATTTTCAGGATTTGCTTAGTGGCGGATTCGATGTAGCTGCATTTAAAGGAAACAATTAATTATGACCTCCAGTATAAAAGCTGGAGGCATATTTTTACTTTATAGGAAAGTTCTGGCTTAAAAAGCAATAGAAACTCCCTGAGGATGTATGTAGCGATCTTTATTCGAATATATTATGAAAGGAATATTGTATGAGTGAAAGAATAACAGTTCATTGGGAACAGAAACCAATTTACGATATAGTAATCGAAGATAGTTTTGATGAGCTTTCAAATGAGATAAGTAAACTATCTGTAGAAAATAAAAGAATATGTATAGTAACAGAAAGTACTGTTGGACCATTATACGCCGATGAGGTAAAGAACATCGTTGCAAAAATAGCAAAAGAAGTATATGTATTTACATTTGAAGCAGGTGAACAGAATAAAAATCTTGATGTTGTAAGAAAACTATATGAATTTCTTATTATCAATCATTTTGATAGAAGTGACATGCTTGTTGCTCTTGGAGGTGGTGTTGTAGGTGATTTGACAGGATATACTGCGGCAACGTATTTACGAGGCATTGATTTTATGCAGATTCCAACAACACTTTTATCACAGGTAGATAGCAGTGTAGGTGGAAAGACTGGCGTAGATTTTGATGCATATAAAAATATGGTGGGAGCTTTTCATCAGCCAAGACTTGTATACACTAATATTTCAACATTGAAAACACTTACAAAGAAGCAGTTTCTTTCAGGTATGGGTGAAGTTATAAAGGCAGGTCTTATTAAAGATGCACCATTCTATAATTGGATGAAGGAAAACAGGGATAAAATACTTTCATATGATTCCGATACACTTATTTATGTTGTTAAGGAAAGCTGTAATATGAAACGTATTGTTGTGGAAAATGATTTTATGGAAAAAGGTGAACGTGCCTTACTTAACTTTGGACATACCCTTGGACATGCAATTGAGAAGAATACAAATTTCGCATTATTACATGGTGAATGTGTTGGATTAGGCATGATTACAGCAGCATATATATCATACAGGAAAAATTATATTTCTGAAAATGATTATAAGGACATTTATGAAACAATTAAAGCATTTGAACTTCCTGTTAATGTCTCTGATATTGATAAAGATATTATTGTTGAGACAACAAAGAGTGATAAGAAAATGAAAGCAGGCGTTATTAGCTTTGTTGTTTTAAGATCAATTGGAAATGCTGTTATTGATAGAGCTGTAACAGAAGCACTAATGAAAGAATCACTTAACGAAGTTTGTAATTAGCTTAACAAAGTTTATTATTTGTTTAATGAGGTTAGTAACTAACTTAACGAAGCTTGCAACTGGAATAGAGGATGACATGAAACTAGAAAAAAAGAATTATAAAAGCATAGCTTTAATATTTATTATTACATCTGTGCTGATTTTGATTGATCAATATGTAAAATATATTGCAGACACTAATCTAAAATTATATGAATATAATCCCGTTATTGGCGATATTTTTGGTATTGAATATTGCAGAAATGAAGGTATTGCATGGGGAATGTTTCAGGGAAAAGTCAATTTCATTACGATTTTAACTTCTATAATAACTGTTGTAATGATTTGGTTTATTTTTCATATTGAGTTATATATTAATCACCTTAAAGAAAAAATATCTTCAGACACAGAAGAAAAAAA
>JBGVOD010000021.1:0-37193 GCA_045126215.1 Lachnospiraceae bacterium
AAGAAGTGGATATTATTGTAAAATTAATGCCAGGTATATTGTAGGAACGTAGATATTTAAATAAAAGTATTTAGTGTTAAATAAAACATATTTTATTTGCTAAACAAAGGTATAATATGAAATTTTCGCGTTTATCTCATGATTATAATCATGAGTGTTTTGCGTTAAAAAATAAGGAGAATGGAGGAAGTACTAATGAAGGTGACTGATAACGAAAATACTAAGGAGAGTTTGAGCGGCAGGATAGGACGCACATTCATTAAAATCTTAAGACGTGTACTGATAATTGCATGCCTGGAGTCAGCTATTGTTGGAGGAGTCTTTGCAATTATGTATACGCTGAAGGATAACAGTAGCTCTGCCTCAAAATATACGGAAGAAATAGATATGGCAATGCAGAGTAAAGTTAGTATGCTTGAGGCTATTGCGGCAGGAATTAGTAGTGGAACATTAAATGACAAAGAGGCTATTCTTGATTATGTAGATTCTATGGTAGAAATGGATGATCAAGTTTCGGCAGTTTACAGCTGCTATGATGAGAATGTTACAATCATGAGTGGAGGATGGCAGCCACCAGATGATTTTGTCGTAACTGAACGCGAATGGTATAAGAAAGCACAGGAAAATCCGGAGAAGGTATATGTTTCTGATCCATATTTAGATTTACAGTCTGGAGGAATATGTATTACTTTATCTAAAGCAACTTATCGAGACGGAAAAGTAGCTGGTGTTGTTGGAATGGATATGTATATGAACAACCTGGTTTCTCTTATTGAAGAAAGTTATACAAATAGTAGTTACGTATTTTTGACAACAGCTGATGGAACAATTCTTGTTCATCCAAATGAAGAATATACGATGAATGCAGAAAATACATATAGTGTTAAGGATGTTAATTCAGGAAGATATGAAGCTTTAATGAAAGATGATATGGCTACAAAAGTTTTCATGGATTATAAAGGTGGATTCAAATTTGGAATTGGTAATACTTCAGAAGTAACAGGTTGGAAAGTTATTTCAGTTAAACCAATTAACACAGTAGTGTTATTTTTTGTTATTATTATCGTGGTTAATCTGGCAAATTATTTTATTATGACTGCTATTACAAAAAAAGATATTAGTCGAAAGATGGGTGTTCTATTCAGACCTATTGAATCTATTAGTGGAAAGATGGAACAGGTTGCTGAAGGTGATTTATCAGTAGTATTTGACGAAGACAAGAATTCAGCGGAAATCGAAAGACTTACAGATTCTATAAATGAAACTGTTGAAAGCCTTAAGTTTTACATTGGCAGTATTTCAAGTACTGTAACAGCTATTTCAGATAAAAACCTTACAGTAACGATAGATGGTGAGTTTAAGGGAAGCTTTGTTCAGATAAAGGAAGCTTTACAAAGCATTGTCAGCAATCTTAATGAATCTTTCAAACAGATTAGAGTAGAGGCTGAAAATGTATTGGACTTTGCAGAAAAATTAGAAAAGACAACGGAGAATGTAGCTCAAAGTGCATCAATGCAGAATGAATCAGTTGCAAATGTATCTGAAGATATGGCAAGGTTGACGGAACAGACAAAGCAGATTACTGAGAGGGCAGTGTTTATTCGTGATACAGCAGAAATTACAAAGGAACATCTTGAAACCGGCAATAGTGAAATGGAAGAGCTGGTAAAAGCGATGGAAAGTATTGATAAATGTTATACTGAAATTGAAGGCTTTGTAGGAATAATTAAGGATATTGCTGATCAGACAAATCTTCTTTCTCTTAATGCATCAATTGAAGCTGCCAGAGCAGGGGAAGCAGGAAAAGGTTTTGCCGTTGTTGCCAGTGAAATCAGCACACTTGCTGAATCAAGCGCACAGGCAAGCGAGAGTATAGACAGGCTTATTGTAGAATCTAAATCAGCTGTTTCTATAGGAAAAGAGCTGGTTGCAGCTACCTCAGAAACGATTCAGAAGGGAATGGGTGATTCAGTCAAATCGAAAGAACATATTGATGAAATTGTAGATTTTGTTGAGAAGCAGCAGAAGGCAATAGAAGATGTAAATAAAGAATTAAAAGAAGTTGTAGAAAGTGTAGAAAATAATGCAGCAAGTGCAGAAGAAAATACAGCTATTAGTCAGCAGCTTAATGGATGTGCACAAAATCTGAAACAAATGGCAGATTCTTTTACATTAGAATAGTATCTGAAGGTTATAAATTTGTAATTTTATAGGAACTGTATGGATTATAAGTGTATTGTGAATATTTTATAAAAAAATATTGACAATACACTTTTTATATGGTTAAATTTAACTAAGATTAAACGGTTAAGCAAATAAAACTGGCAATTTCATTTGCCAGACAACTTTTACTATTTTGCTTAAACGATTAATCAAAAATGTAATGGGACCTTACACATGTTTAACCAAGAAAGGGAGGAATAAAAATGATGAAAAGAAAATTAAAAGTCTTATTATGTGTAACTCTTATTTTGACTATGATTATGTCAATTATGGGATGTGGTTCAAATGGAAATGAAAAGAAAGATGATACTTCTGCTAGCTCAGAAAAGGTAAAAGTAACATTTTTTGATTCTGATGGAACTACAGTATTGAAAACAGAGGAAGTTCAAAAAGGAAGTGCTATAAGTGAGTATATACCTGAAAAGTCTGATTACATATTTGTAGGATGGTATGCAACACCTTCTATGGGACACAAATTTGATTTTAGTCAGAAAATAACAGAAGATACTTCTGTTTTTGCAGGATTTGTTTCTTATAAAGAAGATACTAGAGAATTCTACATTGTTGGAAGTGGAACAAGTCAATTAATGTTAGAATCAAGCTGGGGCAAAAATATTACAGATGCACATAAACTTACAAAGGAAGAGGGTTCAAATGTATATACAATCACATTGGATTTGAAGGAAGGAGACCAGTTCCAATTTGTTATTGATGAGAAATGGCATAACCAAAGAGGATATGGATATCTGACTTCTATTGAACAGGATGGTGAGGAATATTTCAAGAATGCAGGAGGTCTTGGAGAGACAAGTACAAAGCGTTCGAATATGGAAATAAAGAAGTCAGGAAACTATACATTTACATTAACAACATATCCGGCAGAAGATACATATGAAACAGATAATGCATCGTATTCAGAGGATAATAAGGAATGTTTTAATATCAATCCATATGATACTATCGAGTTTAAGTATAATGGGGAAACACAGGATAATTCATCAAATATTGTTACAGATTATTATATCAAGGGTGCAATTATTACAGGCTGGGAAGATAAGTATGATGATAATTTGAAATTTGAAAAAAATGATAATATTTATACATTAAATATACAGCTTGAAGAAGGTGATGAATTTTTATTTACAACATTGGTATCTTCTGATGGAACAAGCAGCGTAGGAACAGAATATGTAAGATATTCAAATATTGATGAAGCAGATACAGCATCTCATGAATTATTAGATGCGTCTGCAAATTATAATATGATTACAAAGACTTCAGGAAACTATACTTTTACATATAATGAAGAGACAAAAGTATTAAGCGTTACTATGCAATAATGTTTCGTGATTAGTCGTAAAAGCAATGATTATCTATTTCATCACGATTAATTGTGTTTCTGATATATGATAAAAGAGCATTCAGTTTGACATCATTAATGTGTGATGAGTAGAGAACATTGTTGTCTATGGATAAAAGTCGATTAAGACTGTTGTGAATAACTACGAGATTTTTATTTTTAATACTGTAGATATCAGCTTCATTTTCAATGTAGATTATGTTTGAAAAAATGGAAGTGATTTCATCTTTAAGCTTATCACTGTTTGTGGAAAGCAGAACTAATGAATAATCTTCATTTCTAAAATAAGTATCACAAGTAGCCTTTAATTTGCTAAAGTTTGTATTGACCTGACAAAATAAAGGGTCATTAATAACAGAATCAAAGGCAATGATTGGAATAAAGTTGATATCTGCCAGTTTCCTAAAGGATTCATTGCTGTAGTTGTAGCATATGATTGCATCAACATTAGTAAGACGCTCAAAAGAGCTGTCTGTTTTGTATATAGTATGAAAACCATTTGAAGATAAAAAGTCAGATATAGCATTTAGGAAGTATAGCTGTTCTGCCTGTTCAAAAATATTTGAAGCAAAGGTATAGCATAAAGCAATATTGTGGCTACGACCATCAGCCAGAGCACGAGCCTGAACATTAGGTGTGTAGTTATAAAGATTCATAATTTGAAGAACCTTTTTTCTGGTAGCCTCACTAATGCGTTTCTCCTCAGTACGGTTATTTAAAACATATGAAACTGTCGCAACGGAAACACCTGCTTCCTTTGCAATATCCTTAATTGTAATCTTTTTTTCCATAGAGTTATTTATATAAGTTTTTTTAAAATTTGTCAATAGAAATAAAATTGGAGGAAGTAATGAACGAACAAGCGATATTACATGTTCCAGATTCAAGATTTTGCTTTGCAACAAAGATGGATGAATTGGTTTTACGTTTAAGAACTGATAAAAATGATAAGCTTAAAGTAAATTTAATATCGGCATGTAAATATGATTTTGCATTAAAAAGAGAAATAACTGAGTTGGAGATAAAATATACAGATAGGTATTTTAATTATTATGAAATAAAACTTAAACTTAATGATGTCAGATTTGCTTATGTGTTTGAAATTATCGAAAACGAAAATATATATTATTATAGCGAAGATGGTATTACAGAAAGTTATAATTTTGAACTGGGTTTTTACAACTTTTTTCAAATGCCATATATCAACAAAAATGACGTAATGAAAACAGTAGATTGGATGAGAAATGCTGTATTTTATCAGATATTTGTTGAAAGATTTAACAGAGGAATTGAAGATAAGACTGATGGATATATAAATATGAAATGGGGGGATTTACCTACTCCAAAGAGCTTTGCTGGAGGAGATATTCCTGGTATAACGAAAAAACTTGACTATTTAAAAGATTTAGGGATAAATGTACTTTATCTGACTCCTATTTTTAAGTCTATATCTAATCATAAATATGATATTATAGATTATAAACTGGTAGATGAACAGTTTGGAACTAATGAAGACTTTAAAGAACTGGTAGAAAAGGCGCATAAAAAAGGTATCAAAATCGTTTTGGATGCAGTTTTCAATCATTGCAGTATGTTGTCTGATAAATTTCAGGATGTTATTAGAAATGGCAGAGATTCAAAATACTATGATTGGTTTATCGTATATGATGATAAGGTAGATGTAAAAAGATGTAACTATGAATGCTTTGCAGCCTGCAATTATATGCCTAAGTGGAATACTTCAAATAAAGAAGTACAGGAATTTCTTCTAGATGTGGCGTTATATTGGATTAAAGAGTACAAAATAGATGGCTGGAGATTAGATGTATCTGATGAAGTAAGTCATGATTTTTGGAAAAAGTTCAGAAGTGCAGTCAAGGAATATAATGAGGATGTTGTAATAATAGGAGAAAATTGGCATGATGCTTATCCGTATTTGCAAGGCGACGAGTATGATAGTATCATGAACTATTCATTCACAAAGGCATGTTTAGATTTTTTTGCATTTAATAAGTTTTCGGCAAAAGATTTGTCATGTAAACTAAATGAAATTTTAATGAGAAATACTGAACAGGTGAACAGTATGATGCTAAATTTGTTGGATTCTCATGATACTCATAGATTTTATACTGAAACAGGCAAAAATAGAAATAAGGTCTTAGCTGCTATTGCACTTGAAATGGTATTTCCTGGTGCGCCAAGTATTTATTATGGTACAGAGATTTTGATGGAGGGAGGATATGATCCTGATAGCAGAAGATGTTTTGATTGGAATGAGAAACATCACGACAAGGAAGTATTAGGCAAAATTAAAGAGTTGATTAAGCTTAGAAATATGGAAGAAGTAATGTATGGTGATATAAAAATATGGAGCAGGGACGATATTTTATATCTGGCAAGAAAACATAATGAAAAGACTTTGATATTTGCTATGAATTTCTCTGGAAAAGACAAGCAGATTAATCTTTTGAATGAATATACAAATGTGTATGATATAAATCAGAATAAAGTATCAGATAGAACAGATACTTATTCATCGATGGAAATATTGCTTGAAAGTATAAAACACAGAGAAAATAGTTTGGTTGATTCGTATATTTTATGTAATGAGGGTTTTGTGTTTGCAAATGTATAGGAGGCTATTATGAGAAAAAGATTTTTGTGTTTGCTGATGGCAGGAATAATGACGGCATCTGCATTAGCAGGATGTGGCGCAGAAGAAGAGGAAAATAATAATGATAATCTATTGTCAACTATTTTTACAGGGGAACTTGAACGTAATGTAACCATAAGAGTTCTAGAGAATGATACAGCCATTGAGAGAGGATATTTTGATGAATTGATTAATGCTTTCAATGAGAAGTACAAGGAATATGGAATAGTGGCTGTAGATGCAAATATGGATCAGTATCTGGATTTGGCAAATGATGGACCTTATGGATATGGACCGGATGTTTTATATCAGGCAAATGATATTCTTATGAAGTATGTAGATGGAAAACATATATATCCTTTGCCGGTTGATAAGCTGGAGTGTTATGATAAAGTTCCAAAGGAGGCTTGGGATGCATATAAAGCAGATGTAGACGGACAAACGTATTATTGTGCAGTACCTGTAAATGTGCAGTCAGGACTTCTATACTATAGAAAAGATCTGTTACCGGATAACTGGAAAGAAACATATGATGATAATGAAAATGATATTCCGGATATGGTAGAAAATTTCAATGATTTATATAAATTTTCTTTAGAAAGACATAGTAATGACAGCACAAAATACGGCTATATGAAATCTCTCTATGATGTATATTTTTCATCAGGATTCTTATTCACATATGGTGCTTATGTATTTGGAGATAATAATACTAATCCAGATGATATTGGGTTCGACAAAGGGGAAAGTGCTAAAGGAGCGCAGGTGCTTAGTCAGCTGGCATCAGTAATGAATGAAGAATGTATCGATGATACAATTACTACAAATTGTTATTCAAAATTAGCTGATGGTACATATTTTGCTACAATAAGTACACCGGACGTGTATACTACATTTCTTAAGGAATTAGTATTGGAATATGAAAATCAGGGATTATCAAATGAAGAAGCTGTTAAAAAAGCAAAAGAGAATCTTGTAATGACCAGTATTCCAAAACTGCCGGTAAGTGGAGATTTGTCAGAGGAGAATGGTGAATTTACTGATTTTATTTCAATGGGTGGAATTAACGGATATGCAATAAGTGCATACACCAAAGCTCCAAATGCAAGCCTTGCTTTTGTAGAATTTGCAACAAGTTATGAAATGATGATTGAGAGAAATAAGTATTTAGGAATTGCACCAGTAAGAAGTGATGCAGCACAAGCTACTGGAGAGCTTTCCGCTACGTTATTTGATAATCTTTCAGAAGGAAAAATTATTATTATGCCTTCAATAAAGGAAATTGCACAGATTTGGACACCAGGTGAAACATATTTTTCAGATATTGCAAAGGATGTTTTCAGACCTGAAGGTGAGAAAAAATATCTGACTTATGATGATTTTGAAACAGGACTTGTAAAGATGTGTAATCAGATACATGATGCTATCTTTACCTTAGCGAATTGAGGTGACAATCTTGAATAAGAAATCATTTACAAAGCAAAAGAAGGAAAAACAGAAAATAAAGTTAAAGGGCAAGAGTAAAGCGAGTCTGTTTATTATGGGATTAGGTCAGATGTTATATGGACAGATTGCCAAAGGAATACTTTATTTATCTATTTTTGTATTAACAATTGTATATTTTGTAATGAGAGGCACAAAGGATATTATAGGATTTTTCACCCTTGGAACTAAAAAAGCAGATCCATGGCTTGGGACAGAGGGTGATAATTCAGTAGTAATGATGCTTATGGGAATATTTGCATTTATTATACTGATATTCTGGCTCTATTGTTATTTTGCAAATTTAAGAGATATAAAAAGAACCCAAATAAGAGTAGAAAAAGGCTTGAAACCATATAAGTTTAGGGAAGAATTGAAACAGCTTACTGATAAGAATTTTTATATTACAGTGCTGGTTATTCCTGTAATTGGTGTATGTGTATTTAATATATTGCCAATTATATTTATGATTCTAATTGCCTTTACAAATTACGGTGGAAATATTGTTCCACCAGAACTGGTTGACTGGGTAGGGTTGGAAAACTTCGAAAAACTCGTAAGTTTATCACAGTTTGCACCTACATTCTTTAAGATACTAGGATGGAATGTACTCTGGGCATTACTTTCAACAGCGATAAATTATTTTGCAGGACTGGGGCTTGCATTACTGCTTAATAAAAAATGCGTTAAGGGTAAAGCTTTCTGGAGAGCATTTCCAGTACTAGCTTATGCAATTCCGGGATTCATTACGTTACTTGCATTCAAGTTTATGTTTTCATATGGAGGTCCTATAAATCAGATTATTACAGATATGGGTAATGCACCAATAGGGTTCCTAGATTTGGATGCAAAGTGGTCTGCCAGAATTATAGGATTATTAGTTAATGCGTGGGTAAGTGTTCCATCAATAATGCTTCTTTCTACGGGGATGTTATCAAATCTTGATGAATCCTTATATGAAGCGTCAAAAATTGATGGTGCTACAAGATGGAAACAGTTTATTAAACTTACACTTCCATTTATGATTTTTTCTACAACACCTGTACTTATTAATCAGTTTATTGGAAATTTCAATAATTTTGGTATTTTCTACTTCTTAAGAGGCGGTCTGTATATGGATGGATATTTCCTGGCAAGTGATACTGACCTTTTAATAAACTGGTTGTATAATCTGTCAATTGATAATAATTATTATAGTATCGGTGCTGCTATAAGCCTTGTAATATTTATTATAACTTCGGCGATATCTTTGACAGTTTACATTAAATCATCAGCTTATAAGGAGGAGGATACATATAAATGAAAAAGAATTATGGTAAAATTGGCAGAAATATAGATACTGTTGTTACATATATTGTTTTAATCATTGTGGCATTTATATTTTTCTTTCCATGTCTTTGGCTGATTCTTGCATCTTTTTCTAAGAGTGGAAGTATTTATACATATGATGGATTTTTTCCATCTTCGTATAGCTTAGACAGTTTTAAAACCTTATTTACGGATACAGCATTATATAATTATCCACAGTGGTTTAAAAATACATTCATAGTGGCAGCTGGAAGTTGTATTCTTGGTACATTTTTAACAATACTCACAGCATATACAATGTCTCGTTTTAGATTTAAGGCAAGAAAAACAATAATGAAGACAACACTTGTACTTGGAATGTTTCCTTCATTTATGGGAATGATTGCAGTATATATTTTGATGACGCAATTTGGACTTATAAATAAGCTTTGGGGACTTATATTGATATATAGTGCTGGTGCACCGATGGGATATCTCACACAGAAGGGATTTTTTGACACAATACCATCATCAATTGATGAGGCTGCGAGAATAGATGGAGCAACAAATTTCCAGATATTTAGAAAAATTAATCTTCCATTATCAAAGCCTATTATAGTATATACAGCATTAACATCATTCACATGGCCATGGAGCGACTTTATTCTTCCAAAACTTCTTTTGAAAAATAAAGATATGTATACTGTAGCTGTAGGTCTATTAAGCCTTGACGAGACACAGTTTTCAAGATTTGCTGCAGGAAGTGTGTTTATTGCAGTGCCAATAGTATTGTTATATTTTCTGCTGGTGAAAAATATGGTAAATGGAATGGCAGCAGGAGCAGTAAAAGGATAGTATAGATAATAAAGAAAATAAAGATAATAAAAAGATATTGTCTAGAAATTTTTAGAAGGTAATAATGCCAGTAATCCAAGAGATTATGAATCAATTGGTTTACTGGCATTATTTGTAAGTTATTTTTCTAAAAGAGTCATTTTTTTTCTTGCTCTAAGATTTTTTATTTTCAAGTATATTGCTCCAAGTATAAGGAAGATAATCACAAGTGCGATTATCATATAAAACACTCCGATACCTAAAGTTTTGCTACTCATTTCGTTAAGGTCAAATCCGAACCATCCTGTTTTTGCTCCATAATTCATAAAATTATATGGTGCAATCATATCTTTTTCTTTTCCCCATCTCATATCAAAACATTGTCCCATGATAATTACGTATACCACATAGCAAAGAGGTGGTGTAATTCCATAGAGAATATGAATATTTTTTGATTTATATCTGTAATCAAAAATAATAAAATCTGCTATAGCAATAACTGGTCCAACAAAATGAACGAAAAAGCTTCCTGCGTAGTTTTTAAAATATGCATGTAATATGCCACCTTCCGCCGTTGGTGCCAATAGAAACATATATACAAGAAATGTTAATGTTATTGATATTGTGGCGAGAAACTTTAATATGTATATCCAGTTGGCTTTTTCCTGTTTTTTGCCTGTGTATACGAGAATATCTCCTACCAGAGATATTAATAGTGCAATATCTATAAATATGTTTGACTGATTTGTAAAATATGAAAATGCAAAAAGACCTTCGATTGTTATAAACATACCATAACATGAAGCAAGTATTGCCAGCACTTTTGTTATTACTGATGCACGAAATTCACTTTTTGTCATTTTGTAGAATGTAATATTTTCCATAACTTTTCCTCTTTCAAAATTTTTCGTAGCTTTCGCAATTTTACAAGAAATTTCAGAAAAAAACAAGTCCAAATCCAATAGAAAACATAAATTTTGTTGAATGTTTTGGGTGATTATGGTAAAATACACGCGATAGTGTTTTAATAAGATATAATTCATTTTAGGAGGTTCATTATGGAACAGTATAAGCAGGAATTTATCGAATTTATGGTAGATTGTGGAGTCTTAAAGTTTGGAGATTTCGTCACAAAAAGTGGTAGAAAAACACCGTTTTTTATAAATACAGGTTTTTACAGAACAGGTGCACAGCTTAATAAACTTGGTGAATATTATGCAAAGGCAATAAATGATAAATATGGTGTTGATTTTGATTTGCTCTTTGGACCAGCATATAAAGGTATTCCACTTACTGTAGCTACAACAATGGCAATCAATAGACTTTATGGAGCAGATATTAAATATTGTTCAAATAGAAAAGAAGAGAAAGACCATGGTGATACAGGAATATTACTTGGCAGTCCAATCAGTGAAGATGATAAGATAGTTTTTATTGAAGATGTTACAACGTCAGGAAAATCAATTGATGAGACACTTCCAATTGTTAAGGCACAGGGTGGTAAAAATATAATTGGTCTTGTAATCTCTGTAGATCGTATGGAAAGAGGAAAGACAGAAAAGAGCGCTCTTGCTGAACTAAAAGAAAATTATAATATGGAAGCAACAGCTATTGTAACAATGGCAGAGGTAATTGAACATCTGTATAATAAGGAATACAAAGGAAAAGTAATCATTGATGATGCAATGAAAGCCAAAATTGATGAATACTATGATATTTATGGAGCAAAATAAATTGGAGGTATAGCTGATATGGAAGAAAAGACATATAATCTTGTGAAAAGAAGTGGTGGAGCTGCAATTACACTTGGTGTAATCTCGATTATTACAGGTGTTACAGTTGGGATTATTGCAATAATTACAGGAGCTAAACTTCTTAAAGGAAAATCAGATATTTTATACTAAAAGAAAAGGGTGACGTTACTACGCCACCCTTTAATAGGGTTAAGGTGTCAAAATGAACTTAAATGTACCTTTTGACACATTAATAGAAGTTCTAGTGAGTTAAAATGTTTACGGAATGTCGTAAGGCAACGAATTGGAAATATACAGACTGGAAGGTCGTAAAAATGAATTTTTTATTTAGAAGAAAATATAAATTTACAGATAAAAAGCAATCTAAAAGAGGTATGGTTTCATCAGCTCTTTTTTTAGTTGCGGCCATACTTTTAATTATTGGAATATATATTGCATATAGTGCAAAAGGAAAAGCCGGTATGAGCGTTGGTGTGCTGGGGATTTTTTCGTTTTTAGTTTCAATTTCCGGCTTCGGTGTTGGGTTGAAGAGCTTTAAAGATGAAAATGTATTTTTCTTGTTCCCTTGGATTGGGACTGTTGGAAATGCAGTTATATGGATTGGAATCGGCGCGATTATCCTGATAGGAATATAAAATTAAAGAGGTTAATATGAGCTATAGAGAGTTATTTATGGAAGATAATGCAGATGGAATGGAAATGTTTGATCTTGCATACGGAAGAATAAAAGAGATATGTAGTGAGAATGAACTTGAAACAAAATACGCAGAATATTTTAATTATACTGCAAAATTCCTTGTGTTTTTATCAGATATTCTGATTCTGTCAGAGTATGATGGTATTAGAGAAAAAACAATAGATGAGCTTAAGGAAATAAATGAAAAATTATACTTTGATGTTAAGGAAGAGAATTATCATAAAAGTTATTTGAATCCAGATTATATGGTAGCTCAGTTTGGAGAGGTGTATGGTAAATATCTTTCTTATTTGAGTGTAACACTTAGAAAATCAATACCATATGCATTCTCATACAGAGTAAGTGAATTTACAATATATTTGAACTATTTTCTGGAAATATACAGTATTTTCAAAGGCGAAAGTGAGTTAATTGAAAAAGAACTGACAGATGCAGTTTACTGGTTTGAAAGTGATTATTCCGATATCTTTTTTGAAAGTCGTATAAGGGAACAGTATGATTTGGATATGGATTTTTACAAGAAGATAGTTACTGAAAGTGATTTGGATAATCCAAAGTATTTGTATTATTATGGATTAAATGTATCTTCAAATGAATTAAAGGTTTCAGAGTATCTTTCTAAACTTTCAGACGAAAAGATAGATTCAATTGCAGCTACATTTACAAATGGTTTCAGAAAAGGTTTTGAACTTGCAAAGAAAGATATGTCAAAGAAAGACAGGGTAGAGATAAGATATGCACTTGGATTTGAAAGGGTTGTAAAAGCTGCTATGAAACAGTTTAAGTCTATGGGACTTGATGCTGTTATCAGATACAATACAATAAGTACGACGCCTGCAAATAAACAAATGATATATGATCATAAGTTTGATCAGGGGCTCTATCTTGATAAAGCTATTGTGGATAGAAAGATTTCAATGGTAAGAGTAGCTTTTGAAAAATATAAAGAGTCTGCATCACTTATGGCAGGACCGGCATGTATTGAAACATTTGGAGAGGACCCATTTAGTCCGGTGCCAAAAACGAATGCAATAAAACTTAGTGACAAGCAAAGAAAACTGACATCATCTTTTGATAGCAGTTATATAAAAATTTTTAGAGAATATCAGAAAAGTGAAGATACAAGCTTTACAATAATAGCTTACCCTGTTCCTGAAATAGGTGATAGTTTTGAAACCTTATTTGATGAAACGATTAAAATTAACAATCTTGATGATGAGGTTTATTTAAAGATACAGCAAAGTTTAATTGATGCTCTTGATGAAAGCGAATATGTTATTGTAAAAGGTAAGGATGAAAATACAACTGATATGAAAGTGTATTTGCATGAATTAAAAGATAAAACCAGAGAGACTAATTTTGAAAACTGCCTTGCAGATGTGAATATACCTTTGGGAGAGGTGTTTACATCTCCTGTATTAAAAGGAACTTCCGGAATATTAAATGTTAGTGAAGTGTACTTGAATGATTTGAAATACAGTAATCTAAAGATTGTTTTTGAAGATGGCATGGTGAAAGATTATTCCTGCGATAATTTACCATCTGAAAAGGAAAATAAGTTATTTATAAAAGAAAATCTTCTACAAAACAGAGAAACATTACCTATTGGGGAATTTGCAATAGGTACCAATACTACAGCATATGCTATGGCCAGAAAATATAATATTCTCTACAAATTACCTATCCTCATAGTAGAAAAAATGGGACCTCATTTTGCAATAGGTGATACATGTTACAGCTATGAGGAAGATGTTATGACGTATAATCCAGATGGAAAGGCGATTATTGCGAGAGAAAATGAATTAAGCGCTCTTAGAGATGTTGAACCGGAAAAAGCATATTTTGGAGTGCATACAGATATTACAATTCCATATGATGAACTATTGGAAATATCTGCAATAAAGTCAAACGGAGATAAAGTAAAGATTCTTGAAAATGGAAGATTTGTGCTTAATGGGACCGAAGAACTTAACACACCTTTTTAAAAATTATTAATCTATTTCATTGACTTGATTTATTAAATAAAGTAAAATTATAAGATGTTAAAGTATTGTAATATGGATTCTAAGCCTTATTACTGTATATATAAAAGCTTAAAGGAGATAGAAACATGGCTAAAGTCGGTATTATTATGGGCAGCGACTCAGATCTTGAAATCATGGGTAAGGCAGCTGACATTCTTGATGAATTAGGAATTGATTATGAGATGACAATTATCTCAGCACATAGAATGCCAGATATATTCTATGATTATGCTAAGTCTGCTGAATCAAAAGGTATGAAGGTAATTATTGCTGGAGCAGGTGGTGCAGCTCATTTACCAGGTATGTGTGCAGCGTTATTCCCATTGCCAGTAATTGGTGTACCAATTTATACAAAATCCCTTGGTGGTGTGGATTCTCTTTATTCAATAGTACAGATGCCTTCTGGTATTCCGGTTGCTACAGTTGCTATTAATGGAGGACTTAATGCAGGTTTACTTGCTGCAAAGATTCTTGCAACAAATGATAGTGAACTTTTAGAAAAACTTAAGAAGTATTCTGAAAGTATGAAAGATACTGTAGTAGCAAAGTCTGAAAAGTTGCAAAAAGTAGGACATAAGAATTATACAAAGTAATATGAAAGGAAATATAAACATGGATTACAAGAACGCTGGAGTAGATATAGAAGCAGGTTATAAGTCAGTAGAGCTTATGAAAGATGCAGTTAAATCAACAATGAGACCTGAAGTTTTAGGTGGACTTGGTGGATTTTCAGGTGCATTTTCGTTAGAAAAGATTAAAGAAATGGAAGAACCAGTACTTTTGTCTGGTACAGATGGTTGTGGAACAAAGGTTAAGCTTGCATTTATATTAGACAAGCATGATACAATTGGTATTGATGCAGTTGCAATGTGTGTAAATGACGTTGTATGTGCAGGTGGCGAGCCACTTTTCTTCCTTGATTACATTGCATGTGGAAAGAATTATCCTGAAAAAATCGCTACAATCGTAAGTGGTGTTGCAGAAGGATGCAGACAGTCTGAATGTGCTCTTATTGGTGGAGAAACAGCAGAACATCCTGGATTAATGCCACAGGATGAATATGATTTAGCAGGTTTTGCAGTTGGTGTAGTTGACAAGAAGGATTTGATTACAGGCGAGAATATTAAACCAGGTGATACTCTTATTGGTATTGCTTCAAGTGGTGTACATAGCAATGGTTTTTCGCTTGTTAGAAAAGTATTCAAGATGACAGAAGAAGCATTAAATACATATTATGATTCTCTTGGAACAACACTTGGTGAAGCTTTGATTGTTCCTACAAGAATCTATGTTAAAGCTCTTAAGAGCGTTAAGGCAGCTGGTGTTACAATTAAGGGATGTAGCCATATTACAGGTGGTGGATTCTATGAAAATATTCCTAGAATGCTTCCAGATGGTGTCAGAGCAGTTGTTAAGAAAGACAGCTATGAAGTACCTGCAATCTTTAAAATGCTTATGAAAGATGGCGACATTTCAGAAGAAATGATGTATAACACATTCAATATGGGTGTTGGTATGGTGTTAGCAGTTGATCCAGCTGATGCAGAAAAGACAATGAAAGCTATTGAAGCAGCTGGTGATAAGACATTTGTACTTGGTACAGTTGAAGCTGGTGAAAAGGGAGTTACAATATGCTAAGAATAGGTGTTTTAGTATCTGGTGGAGGTACGAATTTACAGGCTATTATTGATAGTATTGAAAATGGCAGTATTACAAATACAGAAATTGCTGTAGTTATTAGTAATAACAAGAATGCCTTTGCACTTGAAAGAGCTAAAAACCATAATATTGATGCAGTTTGTGTATCACCAAAAGATTTTGAAGTAAGAGAGGATTTTAACAAGGCTCTTATCGAAAAAATCGATAGCTATAATGTTGATTTAATAGTTTTAGCGGGTTGCCTTGTTGTGCTTCCTGCTGAACTTATTAGAAAATATAACAATAAAATAATTAATATTCATCCATCGCTTATACCAGCCTTTTGTGGTACAGGTTTTTATGGACTGAAAGTTCATGAAAAAGCGTTGGAAAGAGGTGTAAAGGTTACTGGTGCAACAGTACATTTTGTCGATGAGGGAACTGATACAGGTCCTATTATTTTCCAACAGACTGTTGAAGTAAAACCTGATGACACACCAAAGGAACTTCAGCAAAGGGTAATGGAACAGGCTGAATGGAAAATACTTCCAAAGGCAATTGATTATATTGCAAACGGAAGAATAGAAGTAAAAGATAAAATCGTATATACAAAATAAAACACTTACATATGGAGGTTGCTATGAAAGTATTAATAGTAGGTAGCGGCGGTAGAGAACACGCAATTGCATGGAAAGTAGCACAGAGTAAAAAAGTTGATAAAATATATTGTGCACCTGGAAATGCAGGTATTGCACAGATAGCTGAATGTGTAGATATCGGTGCAATGGAGTTTGATAAACTGCTTGAATTTGCAAAGAAAGAAGCTATTGATTTAACAGTCATAGGAATGGATGATCCATTAGTTGGTGGTATAGTTGATGTGTTTGAAGAGGCAGGGCTTAGAGTATTTGGACCAAGAAAGAATGCAGCTATTCTTGAAGGTTCAAAAGCCTTTTCAAAGGATCTTATGAAGAAGTATGATATTCCAACTGCTGCCTATGAAACATTTGATTCGGCAGAGGCAGCACTTGCATATCTTGAAACAGCAGATTATCCAATAGTATTAAAGGCAGATGGTTTAGCACTTGGAAAAGGTGTTTTAATCTGTAATACAAAAGAAGAAGCAAAAGCTGGTGTAAAGACACTTATGCTTGATAAGCAGTTTGGTTCGGCAGGAAATACAATTGTTGTTGAAGAATTTATGACAGGTAGAGAGGTTTCAGTTCTTTCTTTTGTAGATGGAAATACTATTAAGATTATGACATCGGCTCAGGATCACAAGAGAGCAAAGGATGGAGATCAGGGTTTAAATACTGGTGGTATGGGAACTTTTTCACCAAGTCCATTCTATACAGCTGAGGTAGATGAATTCTGTAAGAAATATATCTATCAAAAGAGTGTAGATGCTATGAAAGCTGAAGGAAGAGAATTCAAGGGAATCATTTTCTTTGGTCTTATGCTTACAAAAAACGGTCCTAAAGTATTAGAATACAATGCAAGATTTGGAGATCCAGAAACACAGGTAGTACTTCCTAGAATGAAAAATGATATTGTAGAAGTATTTGAAGCTTGTATAGATGGAACTTTAGATAAGATTGATTTAGAATTTGAAGACAATGCTGCAGTATGTGTAGTTCTTGCTTCTGACGGATATCCTGAACATTATGAAAAAGGATTCAAAATCACAGGATTTGAAAACTTTGAAGGGAAAGATGGATATTACGTATTCCATGCAGGAACAAAACTTGCAGGCGGGGATATAGTAACAAATGGCGGAAGAGTATTAGGTGTTGTTGCTAAAGGTGATGACTTAAAGCAGGCAAGAGCTAATGCATATGAAGCCACAAAGTTAATAGAGTTTGAAAACAAGTATATGCGAAATGATATCGGAAAGGCAATAGATGAAGCATAAGTTTTCAAGTAAGCAGGCCAGTATTATTTGTTATATGCTAATTATATCAATAATAATTGGCCTTTTTGCTTATAACAAGATAACTGCATATGGATATGAGGAAAAGCAGGGAATAGTTGTGGGAATTCAACAGGGAAGTTCTCTTAATGTTAGAGATAATCCGGGAACACAGAATACAACTGTATTAGTACAGATACCGAATAGTACATTAGTTATGGTGGTAGATGAAAGAAATGCATCTGATGGCAGTTTGTGGTATAAGATTAAATTTACATATGGCGAAAAGAATTATGAAGGATATGCACATAGTACATATATTAAGATTATAGAGACTGTTGAACAGACATTTGAAGAATATTTAACATCTCAAGGTTTCCCAGAGAGCTATAAGCCTTATCTTAGAGTTTTACATGAGAAATATCCAAACTGGATTTTTAAGGCAGATCAACTTAACTATACATTTGAAGAAGTTTTAAATGCCCAGTCTGATGTAATAGGAAGAAGTCTTATTGCATCAAGTAGTAAGAGCTCATGGAAATCAACAGTAGGAGCTGCTTATAATTGGACAACAGGAGAATGGACAGGTTATGATGGACCTGGATGGGTTCAGGCATCAAGAGAATTGATTGCATATTGCCTTGATCCAAGAAATGCTCTTGATGAGAATTATATTTTTCAATTTGAGTCCTTGGCATACCAGCCCGATGTACATGACGAAGTAGGTGTCCAAACACTTATAAATGGCTCGTTTATGTCATCAACTAATTTAAAAAGTGGTATGACATATAGCGCAGCAATAATGGAGGCTGCAATAAGGTCTCAGGTTAGTCCTTATCATCTTGCATCAAGTATGATTCAGGAGCTTGGAAAGATAACGCCTTCAGTTATTATTTCAGGTACATATCCGGGATATGAGGGGTATTATAATTATTATAACTGGGGAGCAGTAACAAAGGATGGGCTGTCAGCTATTGAAAACGGACTTATATATGCAAAGAGCTTTAATGATAAGGATCCTTCAGATATGAGACCATGGGACAGTCAGGAAAAGGCAATATATGGTGGTGCTATAAAGCTTGGAAAAGACTACATTTCAATTGGCCAAAATACAACATATTATAAAAAATTTGACTTTGTTGGAACACCATATACACACCAGTATATGACACATATTTTGGCGGCACGACTTGAAGGTCAGCGAGTTTCAAATATTTATACAGTGGATCAGAAGCGTAATATGCCATTCGTATTTTATATCCCAGTATTTAAAAATATGCCTGAAACAGTTGCACCACTTCCTACAAATGATGGAAGTCCAAACAATGCCCTTAAAGAATTGTCAGTATCTGCCGGAACTTTGACACCTTCATTTGATTCTGAAAAACCAATAGATACAAAAGAGTTTTCTATAAATGTATCAGCCGCTGTTACATCAATTGATATAAATGCATCAGCATATGACAGCAAGGCTACAATATCTGGAACAGGAAGGATTAACCTTGAAACAGGAAATAATATAGCTGTAATAAGTGTTAAAGCAGAAAATGGTGATGTTAGAGAGTATACAGTAAATATTTTCAGAGAAGAAGGAGCTGTGCCAGAAACAACATATAGCACATCCCTAAAAACAGATGAGAGCCTAGGATATTTATATGGAGTTGCAATAGGAACAACAGCATCAGAGATAAAAAATAATTTTACTGTTACAAATGGAACTGTTATAATAACAGATAAAAATGGAAATGAAATTACAGATAAAAAGATAGGAACCGGAGACAAAGCTATTATTAAAGATATGGATGGAAATATAAAGAAGGAATATCAGTTCATACTTTTTGGTGATGTTGATGGAGATGGAGTGATAAATATAAAGGATGCGTTATTAGTTCGGAAACACAATTTGGGCGAAAAAGTGCTTACAGGAATTTCATTGTATTCCGCAAATGTTGACAGAAGTCAAGATGGAAGTGTAAATATAAAAGATGCGCTTATAATTAGAAAATATAATCTTGGAGAAAGAACAATAAGTCAGGATTAGGATAGAGAAGGACATATTTTATGAAAAACAAAATGGTTAATAAGAATTTAAAGTACATAATGGGATTGATTTTTACATTAGTGTGTATGGTATATGTATGTATAACAGTATATGCTGCAAATGTTAATGTATCAATTGACAGTCAAACTGTAGTAAAAGGTGGGAATGTTACTATAAATGTTACGTTTTCTACAACAAGTACAATTGGTGGATATGATGCGTATGTACAATATGATTCGTCAAAACTTGAATTTACAGGAGGTTCTGTAAGTGGTGGAGGAGTTGTAACAGGTGGAAATGGTCGTATTAGAATATATGATGACAGTACACCAAGTGCCAATGTTAATGCATCTTTGAATTTTGTTGCAAAAGAATTAGGAAGTCATAATGTATATATAACAGCAGATAGTTCGTTCTATGATAATAATGTAGATGATATGAATCTTGTTGTTGAATCTACAGGTGTTGTAAATGTAACATCAGCACCTGAGGTTGTAGCGTCTTCAGACAGCACATTAAAAGAGCTTAATGTATTTGCTGTAAAAGAAGATGGTTCATCAAGCCAGGTTTGGTTCTGGCCTAACTTTTCAGGAGCAACAACAAATTATAGTCTTAATGTTGATAAAAATGTTACAAAGCTGATGGTTACTGCAAAGGCAAATCATGCAAGTGCAACGGTAGCTGTATCAGATACAAACCTCAACATTGGAAATAACAATATAAACGTTGTTGTAACTGCTGAGGATGGCTCAAAAACAACGTATACAATAGCAACAAACAGATCAAATGAAGAACCTTCATCAGAAGAGGAAACATCTACAGTAGATGGTGAAAATAGAGAAAAAACTGTAAGCATAGGTGGAACTGTATATAATATTGTTGATTTTACAGCAGACAGTGATATTCCTGAAGGATATGAAATAGTCGATTTTGAATATAAGGGAAGTACAATAAAGGCGATAAAAGGTCTTGGAACCAATATTGTTGTATTTGGATTATCTTCAAAAGAAGGTGAGGTAGAAAAATATATTTATGATTCAAATGAGAATGTCTTTTATAAGTTTAATATGTTTAACTTAAAGGCATCACAGTTTGTTTTTATGGATATGCCTGAAGATATAAGCTCAATAAAGCTACCATCTTCATTTAAACTTCTTTCAATAACAGTTAATGGAAATGTAATCGATGCATATGGTGTTGAACAGGGTGATAATTACATTGTCTATGCGATGGATTGTAATGGTAATAAAGGTTTTTATTATCTGAACATAAAAAATAATACATTGACAGAATATTTTGATATTTCTTATGAAGAAGAAACAACAATATATTCAAAGGATCAGCAGGAGAGTAATTCAAAAGAAATTGATGAATTGAAAAAGGAGAAGAAAATAATACTAATAATAAGCATTATTGTAATTCTTGCTCTTGTAAGTGTTATTTTAATGATGCTGCTGTCAAAGAAAAATACATCTGAGGATGATGAGGATGATGACGAAGAAGATGATAATGACGAAGACGATTTTGATGAATTAGAAATTACTGCAAATGAAGCAATAAATGATGAAAAGTCAAAAGAAGAAGCAGAAAGAAATCTCTATGAAACAGATGAATTGGTTGAACCAGAGTATGAAGAAGAGACACTTTCTGAAAATATAGAAAATACAGAAAATGTATATAATTCAGAAAATGACAATAAGACATTAATTGATAATTCAGAAAATGATGATAAGACAGTAATAGATAATCCTGAAAATGACAATAAAATAATGACTGATAGCTCAGAAAACGTAGAAAATACAGAAAATCCAGAATATGTAAAAGAAGCAGACAATACGGAAAAATCAGAAGATTTAGAAAGCGTAGAAAATATTGAATCTTCACAAGAGCTTGAAAAAAAGGAACGAGATATCAATAAAATACTTGAGGATGAAACAACATCCATTAAGGCCGATGACCTTGATATGATATTGGATGATTTACTTAGCGAAATACACAAATAAATTCAATAGAATGGGTAAAGGATGGAAAGGTTATGCAGGAAAAGTTTACAAAAAGTGCCAGAATGGCTATTGATTATGCAAACAAAACTGCCAAACAGCTTGAACACAGCTATGTTGGCAGTGAACATTTGCTTATAGGATTAACAAAGGTTGAAGAGGGTGTCGCAAGCATCATTTTAAATAATTATAAAGTTACAACAGATAAACTGGTGGAACTGGTGGAACAATATATTGCTCCTGTAAGACCGGTTGATGTTTTAGAACCAATGGGATTGACTCCAAAGGCAAAAAAAATAATCGAAAATAGTGGAATTGAAGCAGTTAAATTTAAGAGCGATAAAATAGGAACAGAACATATTCTCGCAGCAATTCTAAAAGATACTGATAGTGCAGCACCAAGACTTTTAAATACAATAGGTGTTAATCTTCAGAAGATGTATGCTGATTTGCTTACAGCGATGGGAGAAGATCCAAATATTGCGCGTGATTTCTTTGCAAATGGAAAGCCACAAAGAAAAACTAATAACAATGAATTTCCTACATTGAATCAGTATAGCAGAGAGCTTACAAAAGATGCTAAAGAGGGTAAGATTGACCCTGTTGTTGGAAGACAGCCCGAAATAGAAAGAATGATACAGATTCTCTGTAGAAGAACAAAAAATAATCCTTGTCTAATAGGAGAGCCAGGAGTAGGAAAAACAGCTATTGTTGAGGCTTTGGCAACAAAGATAGTAAGAGAAGAAGTTCCTGATAATATTAAAAATATGAGAATATATACTCTTGATGTAACAGCCATGGTTGCTGGTTCAAAGTATAGAGGTGAGTTTGAAGAAAGAATAAAAAGACTCATTAATGAAGTACGCAATGCAGATAATGTTCTCCTATTTATCGATGAAATTCATACTATTATAGGTGCAGGTGGAGCAGAGGGTGCAATGGATGCCGCAAATATTTTAAAACCTGCTCTTGCACGTGGAGAAATTCAGATAATTGGAGCAACAACCATATCAGAATACAGAAAACATTTTGAAAAGGATGCTGCCCTTGAAAGAAGATTTCAGCCAATAACTGTTGAACAGCCAAGCGTTTCGGAAACAATTGAGATATTAAAGGGTATTAAGTCAAAATATGAAGAATACCATGCTGTAACAATTTCTGATGAGAGTATAAAAGTTGCAGCCGAAATGTCAGACAGATATATTAATGATAGATTCCTGCCAGATAAGGCTATTGATTTGATAGATGAAGCGAGTTCACGTGTAAGTTTAAAGGAACATATTAAGCCTGTTATTTTAACAGAGCTGGAAGATGAATCTGTTGAAGTATGTAAAGAAATTGAAAAAGCTATTATTGATGAGGATTTCAAGAAGGCTTCAGAACTTAAAAAGAGAAAAGAAGAGATAGATTCAGAAATAGTTAAACAAAAGAAAAAGTGGAACAATAGCAAGAAGCATAAAAAGGCTATTGTTACAGAAAATGAGATAGCTGAAGTTGTGTCTTTATGGACAAAGATTCCTGTTAAGAAGCTGTCTGAAAGTGAAAGCTCAAAGCTTGTAAAGCTTGAAAAGGTCTTACATGAAAGAGTTATAGGTCAGGAAGAAGCAGTTACAGCTGTATCAAAAGCAGTTAGAAGGGGACGTGTGGGACTTAAAGATCCAAAGAGACCAACGGGTTCATTCTTGTTCTTAGGACCTACAGGTGTAGGTAAAACAGAACTGTCAAAAGCTGTTGCTGAGGCAGTATTTGGGGACGAAAATGCAATAATCAGAGTAGATATGTCAGAATATATGGAGAAGCATAGTGTTTCAAAGATGATAGGTTCTCCTCCTGGATATGTAGGTTTTGAAGAGGGTGGACAGTTAAGCGAAAAAGTAAGAAGAAATCCATATTCAGTTATTTTATTTGATGAAATTGAAAAGGCACATCCTGATGTGTTTAATGTTTTACTTCAGGTTCTTGATGATGGAAGAATAACAGATGCAACAGGAAGAACAGTTGATTTCAAAAATACAATAGTAATCATGACTTCAAATGCTGGAGCAGAAAAAATAATGGAGCCAAAGAAATTGGGCTTCTCAAATGAAAACAACGAAAAAGCAGATCACGAAACTATGAAAAATAATGTAATGGAAATCGTGAAGCAAACTTTTAAGCCGGAATTTATCAACAGAATAGATGAGATTATTGTATTCCATGCTCTTACAAAAGAGGATACCATGAAAATACTTAATATTATGCTTAATGAAATAACATCAAGAATATATAAGCAGATGAGAATTACATTAAAGGCAACTCCAGCTGCAAAAAAACATATTGTTGAAAAGAGTTTTGATAAAAAGTATGGTGCACGTCCGTTAAGAAGAGCGCTTCAGAATATGGTTGAAGATCCTCTTGCAGATGAAGTCTTATCTGGCAAAATCAAACAGAATGATGTTGTCAGCATTTCTGTAAGTGATGGAAAATTACATTTTGAAAAGTGTAAATAGTTGTGGAAAAAAAATACGATATATAGTATAATTTTTATATAATTAGTAGGTTCGTCGTGAAATACTAAAATAAAATACTAGGAGGCAGTAAAATGGCAGTTGTGGAAGAAATCATCCGTGTTGAAGATGATGGAACAATTAGTTTTGGAAACCATTTATTAGACGTTAAGACAAAGGTAGCAGACTTTGAATATGATGGAGATATATATAAAGTTAAGACATATAATGAAATTACAAAGCTTGAGAAAAATGGAATGTTTGTATATGAATCAGTTCCAGGAACAAGTGTACATGGTCTTGAGGTAACAGATACAGGAATGGAATTTACTTCAGAATGTGCTGAAGATGCACAGATTACAGTAGGACTTGAAAGTGAAGCGGAATATACACTTTTAATTGATGGTGTAAATGCGGGAACAACTAAGAGCAATCTTGGAGGAAAGGTCATACTTAGTATACTTGCAAGCAATGGACAGACAAACGTTAAGATTGTGAAAGCTTAAGCTTTTGCAGGAGGACGTATGGCAAAGTCAAGTACTGTATTTTTCTGTAAGGAATGTGGATATGAATCCTCGAAATGGCTTGGACAGTGTCCAGGGTGTAAAGAGTGGAATACATTTGTTGAAGAAGTTGTAAAGAAAAAAACAATTGCCAGAGTTTCAGGTGAAAGACAAGATGCAAAGATTTTACCAATATCAGCAATATCTTTAGATGAGGGCGAAAAGACCAGTACAGGTCTTATAGAACTGGATAGAGTATTGGGTGGCGGTATTGTAAAAGGATCTCTTATTCTAGTTGGAGGAGACCCTGGAATTGGAAAATCTACATTGCTTCTTCAGGTTTGTAGAAATATTTCAAATAATAAGAAAAAGGTGCTTTATATTTCAGGAGAAGAGTCATTAAAACAGATTAAGCTAAGGGCACTTAGATTAGGTGAATTTAGCGATGATCTTCTTCTATTGTGTGAAACATCTTTAGATATTATTGAAGAGACAATTAAATCATTAAAGCCGGATGTAGTTGTTATTGATTCTATACAGACTATGTGTAAGGAAGAAGTTTCATCAGCACCCGGTAGTGTATCGCAGGTAAGAGAATCTACGAACATATTGATGCAGATTGGAAAGTCACTTGGAATATCAATATTTATTGTTGGGCATGTGACAAAGGAAGGCGTTGTAGCAGGACCTAGAGTACTGGAACATATGGTGGATACAGTTCTTTATTTTGAAGGCGACAGATATGCTGCATACAGAGTACTTAGAGGCGTTAAAAACAGATTTGGTTCTACAAATGAGATTGGTGTCTTTGAGATGTCTTCTGATGGTCTTATAGAAGTTCCAAATCCGTCTGAACATATTTTAAGTGGAAGACCGGAGAATGCATCTGGTTCAGTGGTCGCCTGTTCGATAGAAGGAACAAGACCAATGCTTGTGGATATACAGGCACTCGTATGTAAGTCAAATTTTGGAATGCCAAGAAGAACAGCAAATGGTACAGACTTCAATAGAGTTAATATGTTGATGGCTGTTCTTGAAAAGAGAATGGGATATGGTCTTGGAGCATATGATGCATATGTGAATTTTGCAGGAGGATTAAAGATAAATGAACCTGCACTAGACCTTGCAATAGTAATGGCTATAATGTCAAGCTATAAAGACAGAATAATAGATGACAAAACTCTCTGTTTTGGTGAGGTAGGATTATCAGGAGAAGTCAGAGCTGTTAATATGGCGAAGGAGAGAGTTTTAGAGGCTAAAAAGCTTGGATTTAGAACATGTATACTTCCAAAGGTTTGTCTTGAGAGTATAGGTAAAGTTGAAGGTATAGAGTTGATTGGTGTATCTAATGTTAAAGAAGCAGTGACTATGTTATAAACTGTTTAGAACGTGAGTATAGGAGGAAAATGATATGAGTACACAGTTAGTAGATGAGGTAATGCAGATTGTAAACGATCTTGATGAGTCGCAATTAAAACTTGAGAAAAATGCTTTTGATGTTATTAATTCATCTGACACATCTTTGAATCTTGTAAAAGATGGTATAAGTGAAATTGATATATTAATTCACAAGATTCAGGATTTAAATGAGTCAGTGAAGGCGTCACAGCAGTGTATTGAACAGATGAAAGAGGTTTCAAATGTAATTGCAAATTTCGCGAAAGTTATATCAGGAATTGCAAATAAAACAAATATTCTTTCTCTTAATGCTTCAATTGAAGCTGCAAGAGCAGGTGAACATGGACGTGGTTTTGCAGTAGTTGCTCAGGAGGTGCAGACACTTGCCAGCCAGACAAAATCATCATCATCTGAAATTGCAACAAAGATTAGTGAAGTTCAGGAATATGTTAACGGAATGGTTAATTCAATGAACGAAATTTATACAAATGCAGAAGAGCAGAACAAGATGGTTTCAGGTGTAGGAGAACTTCTTAATAAGATTTTGGATGCTGCAAATGTTGCAAATGATGTTTCAAGAAAAATGGAAAACGAAATTGCATACCAGAGGGATATTACAGATCAGGCTAGAAACACTTTAAACAGACATAGTGTAGAATTTTAAAAATCATAAAAGTCGTTGACATTTGTCTGGTGTTATGATATAAATATAGGGCAGTCAAAAAACTGCCCTATATTTATAGGGGTGTAGTTCATCGGTAGAATAAGAGTCTCCAAAACTCCAGAGGAGGGTTCGATTCCTTCCACCCCTGCTATAAGAATTCTTGCTAGAGGATAGCAAGAATTTTTTTACTTTATAAGGTTAGGGTGTCGAAAGGTATCTTTGTAAATTTATAAAGATACCTTTTAGTGCTTGATATATATATTTATGATTAATTGAGGTAAAAGCAGTGGGATTTTCATATGAAAAACTTGGAGAAGAGAATGGTGATTTCTTGAAAAAGCTGGAAAACTGCGATATATGTCCCAGAAATTGCAAAGTTAATAGATATGAAGGAAAAAGGGGTTATTGTGGTCAGAGTAGTGAAGTAGTGATTGCGAGGGCTGCGCTGCATTATTGGGAAGAACCGTGTATTTCAGGTGACAAGGGTTCGGGAGCTGTTTTCTTTTCGGGATGTCCTATGAGATGTGTGTTCTGTCAAAATAGGGATATAGCACTTGGACAGATTGGTAAGAGAGTAGACATAGACAGACTTGTTGATATATATTTTGAGCTTGAAGAGAAGGGTGCACTTAACTTAAATCTTGTAACCCCTACCCATTATACATATCAGATTATTGAGAGTTTGACTAGAGCCAAAAATAAAGGATTGAGTCTTAAGGTGGTATATAATACAAGTGGATATGAAAAGGTAGAAACACTCAAGGATTTAGAAGGACTTGTAGATGTATATCTTCCTGATTTTAAATATTATGATAGTGAAGTGGCAGAGAAGTATTCAAATGCACCCGATTATTTTGAAGTAGCAGACAAAGCTGTCTCGGAAATGCTTAGACAAGTAGGTACACCATCATTTGATAATTGTGGTATAATAGAAAAAGGCGTGATAGTAAGACATCTTGTACTACCACTAGAAATAAGAAATTCCAAGAATGTCATAAATCATTTATATTCAAAATATGGTGATGATATTTTCATAAGTATTATGAGCCAGTATACTCCTATGGCAGATATAGATTCAAATAAATATCCTAATCTTGCCAGAAGGATTACTAAAAGAGAATATAATAAAGTTGTTGATTATGCATTAGAGATTGGTGTTAAAAATGCATTTATTCAGGAAGGAAATGTTGCAAAGGAGAGTTTTATTCCTGAATTTGATTTAGAAGGAGTTTAGTATGAGAGAGAATTTGACTGAAAATGATGTGAAGAAGATACAGGCAGAGATTGAACATAGAAAGCTTGTAGTTAGAAAAGAAGCAATTGAGGCTGTTAAGGAAGCAAGAGCGCAGGGAGATCTTAGTGAGAATTTCGAATACTACGCAGCTAAAAGAGATAAAAACAAAAATGAGAGCAGAATCAGATACCTTGAAAAGATGTTAAAGACTGCAAATGTTGTATCAGATGAATCGAAGTCAGATGAGGTTGGCATTAATAATGCCGTAACAATTTTATTTGTAGATGAAGGAACAGAAGAGACATATAAAATTGTTACATCAATCAGAGGAAATTCATTAAAGGGATATATCAGTATCGAATCTCCGCTTGGTAAGGCACTTGTAGGACATAAGGTAGGAGATACAGTCACAGTGAAGGTTAATGACGATATTAGTTATCCTGTTATGATTAAAAATATTGATAAGAATATTGATGATGAAAATGATGAAATCAAGAGTTATTAAATCAGACTGGCTATTTAAGAACAAACTTTTATAATATTATAGAGGGTAATAATATGAGAGAGATGGAATTTAAAATGGAGAGAGAAGGACTTGTGGAGGTTGGACAGGAAGTTGAGATTACAGAGGGAAAGCTTCCTAGTAGTTATTATTATACTCTTGAGCCAGCTGTCGCAATGTCTGCAAACTATCAGTTTAGAGAGAGACTTAAGTCAAATAAGGGAATTGTAAAAGATATTCATGAAACTCCAAGGGGATTCTTTGTTACTGTTGAATTTGATGAATAGACGGATATAGATGTCAGAAGTTAATATAATGAGTGATAATATAAGTAATCATTCAGTTGTTAAAATATCAGTAAGGAACCTTGTCGAATTCATTTTTCGAGCAGGTGATCTTGATAACAGATATGGGGGAATGAGTGATGCTGAGACGATGGCAGCAGGTAGTAAGCTGCATAGAAAGATTCAAGGCAGAATGGGCTCATCATATCATGCAGAGATGCCGTTAAGAATTCAGATTTCTTATGATGAACTTGATATTATTGTTGAAGGAAGAGCTGATGGAATAATCGATGGTGATATTATAACAATTGATGAAATAAAAGGTGTAAAGAAAAGTATAGAATTCATAAAAGAGCCCGTGTTTGTACATAAAGCACAGGCTATGTGTTATGCATATATTTATGCAAATGAAAAGGAATTATCGGATATAAATGTACAATTGACATATGCAAATCTTGAAACGGAAGAGATAAAGAGATTTTCATATAAGATGACATTTGACTATTTGAAAGAATGGTTTACAGACCTGGTAAATAAATATTATGTATGGGCTGAATTTGATAAGAAGAATAGGAAGATAACAATGGCATCTGCCAAGATGATTAATTTTCCATATGAGTATAGAAAAGGTCAGAAGGAAATAGCGGTAAACATATATAAAGCTATTGACAGAAAGGTTCCTTTATATGTGCAGGCACCTACAGGAGTTGGAAAAACATTATCTACTATATTCCCATCAGTAAAGGCTATAGGAGAAGGTTTAGTTGATAAAATTTTCTATCTTACGGCAAAGACAATTACAAGGACAGTAGCAATGGATACGTATAAATTGCTTAGGGATAATGGACTTAATATAAAGTCAATTGTACTAACAGCAAAAGAAAAAATATGCGTATGTGATGAGGTGAATTGTAATCCTGTTGCCTGCGAAAGAGCAAAAGGACATTTTGATAGAATAAATGATGCAGTATTTGACATTATTACACATGAAGATGATATTTCAAGGGAAAAGATATTAGAATATAGTGAAAAACATATGGTCTGCCCTTTTGAAATGGGACTTGATATTTCACTCTGGGTTAATGGAATAATATGTGATTACAATTATGCATTTGATCCAAGGGCAAAATTAAAGAGATATTTTGGCGAGAATGTGCAGGGTAAATATGTGTTCCTTGTGGATGAAGCTCACAACCTTGTAGATAGGGCAAGAGAAATGTATTCTGCCTGTCTTTGCAAAGAAGATGTATTGTCAGTAAAAAAGATATTTTCATTAAACGATAAAAGAATTGTAAGTAATCTTGATAAAGTTAATAAAGCGATGCTCAAATTAAAAAGGCAGTGTGATACTGGTTTTTCTGAGATATATAGTGTGGATGATATGATAGCGCCTCTTCTTAGATTTACATCAGCATTTGAGAAATACTCTGAAGAACATCAGGATTATGAAGGTAAGGAAGAGTCTCTAGATTTATATTTTAATGCAAAAGGTTTTCTTGATGTATTAGATGTAATGGATGAAAATTACAAAATGTACTGTGAGATTAATAATAGAGGTGATTTCTATGTTAATCTAATGTGTATTAATCCAAAAGAAAGACTAAAGGAATGTTTGTTTACAGCAGTCAGCACTATTTTCTTTTCGGCCACAATGCTACCGGTAAATTATTATAAAATGTTGTTTACTGGAAATGTTGATGATTATGCAGTTTACATAGACTCGCCTTTCGATAAGAAAAATAGACTTATAGCAATTGGCAGTGATGTAACAAGCAGATATACAAGGCGTGGAAAGAGCGAATATAAAAAAATAGCCACATATATTTATAGAATTATTAGTGCAAAGCCAGGAAATTATATGGTATTCTTTCCTTCATATAAAATGCTGGAAGAGGTATATCAGATGGCGATAGAACTTCAAATTGAGAAGGAAGCAACTATTGTATGTCAGAAGAATTCGATGTCAGAAGAAGAAAAAGAGGAATTTCTACAAAGCTTTGATGAGGAAAATGAATTGACACATGTTGGGATGTGTGTAATGGGTGGCATTTTTTCGGAAGGTATTGATTTAAAAAACGACAGATTAATTGGTACTATTATCGTTGGTACAGGCTTGCCACAGATTTGTAATGAGAGAGAATTGATAGCTGAATACTTCAAAGAGAATAGTATGAATGGCTTTGATTATTCATACAAAATACCTGGAATGAATAAGGTTATGCAGGCAGCAGGACGAGTTATCAGAACTGATGAAGATAAAGGAGTCATAGTGTTGCTTGATGACAGATTTCTTGAATATTCATACAGGCAAATGTTCCCAAGAGAATGGGATGATATCGTAGTAACAAATGTTGATAGTGTTGAGGATACAATAAGACATTGGTGGAAGACATAAAGTCAATAATTTTAAAATAATACTTTTATAATATGCAAAAATATGATAGTATTTTTGTAATAGTGTGTACAAGGGATAATAGTTTCTTTTGTACATTACATATGATATTCAAATGGAGGTACCTTTATATGGTAAAGAGAGTCTATGTTGAAAAACAGGAACCATATGCTGTAAAAGCAAAGGAATTGAAACATGAAATCAGAAGCTATTTGGACATTAAAACTGTCACAGGCGTAAGAGTATTTGTTAGATATGATATCGAAAATCTTTCAGATGATACTTACAAAAAAGCTTTAAATACAGTATTTTCTGAACCACCGGTAGATACATTATATGAGGAAGAGTTCCCATATAATAAAGAAACTGACAGAGTATTCAGTGTTGAATATTTGCCAGGTCAGTTTGATCAGAGAGCAGATTCTGCAGAACAGTGTGTTAAGTTTTTAAATGAAAACGAAGAGCCTGTTATTAAGACTGCTACAACATATGTAATTGAAGGTTCAGTTACAGATGAAGAATTAGAAAATATCAAGAGTTTCTGTATCAACCCAGTTGATTCAAGAGAAACAGATATGGTTAAGCCAGATACATTAGTTACAGTATTTGACGAACCAGCTGATGTTATCATTTTTGATGGTTTTAAGGATATGGCAGAAGACAAGCTCAAGGAGCTTTATGATTCATTAGGACTTGCTATGACATTTAAGGATTTCCTTCATATTCAGAATTACTTCAAGAATGAAGAAAACAGAGACCCATCAATGACAGAAATCAGAGTACTTGATACATACTGGTCAGATCATTGTCGTCATACAACTTTCAATACAGAGCTTAAGAATGTTAAATTTGATGAAGGTTACTACAAAGAAACAATCGAAAACACATACAATCAGTATATTACAGATAGAAATGTTATTTTAGCAGGCAGAAGTGATAAGTTCGTATGTCTTATGGACCTTGCACTTATGGCTATGAGAAAGCTTAAGAAGGAAGGCAAGCTTGATGATCAGGAAGAAAGTGATGAAATCAATGCTTGTAGTATCGTAGTTCCTGTAGAAGTAGATGGCCAGACAGAAGAATGGCTTGTAAACTTCAAGAACGAAACACACAACCATCCAACAGAAATCGAACCTTTCGGTGGTGCTGCAACATGTCTTGGTGGTGCTATCAGAGATCCACTTTCAGGTCGTACTTATGTATACCAGGCTATGCGTGTTACAGGTGCTGCAGATCCTACAAAGTCTGTTAAGGAAACTCTTCCTGGTAAGCTTCCACAGAAGAAGTTAGTTCGTGGTGCTGCAAATGGTTATTCTTCATATGGTAACCAGATTGGTCTTGCAACAGGTTTAGTAAAAGAAATTTACCATCCTGATTATGTTGCAAAGAGAATGGAAATCGGTGCTGTTATGGGTGCTGCTCCAAGACGTGCAGTTAAGAGAGAAACATCTGATCCAGGCGATATTATTGTATTACTTGGTGGACGTACTGGACGTGATGGCTGTGGTGGTGCTACTGGTTCTTCAAAGGCACATACAGAAACATCTATCGATACATGTGGTGCTGAAGTTCAGAAGGGTAATGCTCCTACAGAAAGAAAGATTCAGAGATTATTCAGACGTGAAGAAGTGTCTAAGCTTATAAAGAAATGTAATGACTTTGGTGCAGGTGGTGTATCAGTTGCAATCGGTGAATTAGCTGATGGTCTTGATATCAACCTTGATAAGGTGCCAAAGAAGTATGCTGGTCTTGATGGTACAGAAATCTCTATTTCTGAATCACAGGAAAGAATGGCTGTAGTTCTTGATCCAAAGGACGTTGCAGAATTCATGAAGTATGCTGCAGAAGAAAACCTTGAAGCAGTAGAAGTTGCTGTTGTTAAGGCTGAAAAGAGAATGACTCTTAAATGGAGAGGTAAGACAATCGTTGATCTTTCAAGAGCATTCATCGATACAAACGGTGCACATCAGGAGACAGATGTACAGGTTAATATGCCAGATGAAAAGGCTAACTTCTTTGAAGCTAAGCCAGTTGATGATGTAAAGAAGACATGGATTAATACATTATCAGACTTAAATGTATGTTCACAGAAGGGGCTTGTAGAAAGATTTGATGGTTCGATTGGTGCTGGTTCAGTATTTATGCCATTCGGTGGTAAGTATCAGCTTACAGAAACACAGTCAATGGTAGCTAAACTTCCAGTTCTTAAAGGCAAGTGCGACACAGTAACAATGATGTCATACGGTTTTGACCCATATCTTTCATCATGGAGCCCATACCATGGTTCAATCTATGCTGTAATTGAATCAGTAGCAAAGATTGTAGCTAATGGTGGTGACTACAAGAAGATTAGATTCACATTCCAGGAATATTTCAGACGTATGTCAGAGGATCCTTCAAGATGGAGTCAGCCATTTGCATCATTACTTGGTGCTTATGATGCTCAGCTCGGTTTTGGTCTTCCATCAATCGGTGGTAAGGATAGTATGTCAGGTACATTCAATGATATTGATGTTCCACCTACATTAGTTTCATTTGCAGTAGACGTTGCAAAAGAAGCAGATATCATAACACCAGAATTAAAAGCTGCAGGAGATAAGTTATACAAATTAAGCATTAAGAAGGATGAATTCTTAAAGCCAGATTATACACAGATTACAAAGCTTTATGATATGCTTCATGAAGTAATGGGCAAGGGAATGGTTGCGGCGGCTTATGCTCTTGATTCAAAGGGTATCGCAGCAGCAGTTTCAAAGATGGCATTTGGTAACAAGTTTGGTTTCACAATCTGTGAAAAGTGCGTATCAAAAGAAGAATTATTCGCACCAGCATTTGGTGATATCGTTGTAGAAGTTAAGGCTGACAAAGCATCTGAATTTGAAACTGCATTTGCAGAAATGACAGATTTCGTTAAGGCTATCGGTTCAGTAAATGACGAAAAGGCTATTAAGTACGGTGATATGGTTATTGATATTGAAGAAGCTGTGTCTACATGGGAAGCTCCACTTGAAAAAGTATTCCCTACAAAGGCTACAGATGACAAGACAATTCTTGATACACCAATATATGATAAAGGCAACGTATACGTATGTAAGAATAAGATTGCAAAGCCTACAGTATTCATTCCAGTATTCCCAGGTACAAACTGCGAATACGATAGCACAAAGGCATTTGAAAGAGCTGGTGCTAATGTAGTCACAAAGGTATTTAGAAATCTTGATGCTGAAGGTATCAGAGATTCTGTTAAGGAATTCGAAAATGCAATTGCACAGGCACAGATTATTATGTTCCCAGGTGGTTTCTCAGCAGGTGATGAACCAGACGGATCAGCTAAGTTCTTTGCTACAGCATTCAGAAATGAAAAGCTTAAAGAAGCAGTTCATAAGTTATTAAATGAAAGAGATGGTCTTGCACTTGGTATCTGTAATGGTTTCCAGGCTCTTATTAAGCTTGGTCTTGTACCAAATGGACAGATTACAGGTCAGGATGCTAATTCTCCAACTCTTACATTTAACACAATCAACCGTCACATCTCAAAGATGGTTTATACAAAGGTTGTTACAAATAAGTCACCTTGGTTACAGGGAGCAGAACTTGGTAAGACATATGTAAACCCAGCTTCTCATGGTGAAGGTAGATTCGTTGCTAATGAAGAATGGATTAAGAAGTTGTTTGAAAATGGTCAGGTTGCTACTCAGTATGTTGATGAAAACGGTAACCCAACAATGGACGAAGAATGGAATGTAAATGGTTCTTACATGGCTATCGAAGGTATTACAAGCCCGGACGGAAGATGTCTTGGTAAGATGGCTCACTCTGAAAGAAGAGGCGACAGTGTTGCTGTAAATATCTATGGTGAGCAGGATATGAAGATCTTCGAATCAGGTGTTAAGTATTTCTTATAAAATCGTGTAAAATGAAAATAGAAGATGTATACCAGGCTGTGCAAATAAGAGTGGTGTACATCTTCTAAATTTATATATTATTAAGAAAGTGCATAGCATAAAACAATCTGATTAAAAAGATTAGGATGTTTTGAACTTTTATAATATTTTATAAGGATTAAGGAAGAGCGAATTAAAATGAATGAAATAATATTAATTTTTTCTTTAATAGCAATGTTTTTGGAAATATAGGAAATAGATAAATGTTCGGATTGGGAAAAAGAAAAAAACACAGTGAATTAGAAGAAAAACTAAATAACATTCAGGTCAATCTTGAAAATAATTATAAAGATGAAGCTCATAAGGCGTATAGGGAAGCTAAGGAGCTGTTTGAAGAAATAGTTGCAAATGGCGACTTAAAAGATAAACAGATAGAATTGTATACAAAAAAGTTAAGCGAGTTTGAGGAAAGGCTGAAGAATTATGGACATAATCTTCATGTAGGGTGGTAGCAAATGGCAAATATCTTTACATTTGGTTCATGTGTTTCAAGAGATGTTTTTAATCATGCACCTGGCAACGAAAATGAGGTTTTACTTAATATTCAGAGAATGTCAATGACATTGTTGCCATTAAAAGGCTATAATATCAATATTGAAGATATTGATATGGAATATCTGGATGATTTCATTTGGGAAGTAAAAATGATGTTAATAGAAATATCAAAGACTGCATTGTCGATGATAGATGAATCAAATGCTGACTATGTTGTAATGGATTTGATTGAGGAGAGATTTGACTTTGCAGAGTTTGAAATAGATGGTGAAAAATACATATGTATAAAGTCTGGCCATTTTGACAATTTCTTTGAAAAATATCTAAAAGATAAGGTAACATCGTATAGAGAGACAAGTATTGATGAATATGATGATGAATGGATTAAGAAAAATCTTGATATAGGTATAAAAAGATTATGCAAAAAATACAGCATATCAAAGCTTATTTTAATTGAGACATATTATGCAACTGAAATGATAGATGACGAAGGCAATATTACTGAATATGACATTCAAGAAGAAATTGTGGAGAAGAATAATAGACTTCACAGGATGTATGGTCTAATGAAAGAAGTATTGAATGAAAATTCAACGGAGGATGAGTCCTTTAATCTTATTGAGGCTACAGAAAATAACCTTGGCTATAAGAATCATAAATGGGGACCATTCCCGGTTCATTATGTTGATGATTTTTATGAAAATATTGGCAAGGCAATAAATATAATTATTCAAAGTGAATGAAATAGTGTCTTTTGTAGATGAATATATATACAATATTTATCATATAGAATTTTTACTGTATAGGAGAAAAATATGGAGCAGAGATATGATGTGGCAATAATTGGGACAGGCCCTGCTGGTTTATCTGCTGCAATTACTTTAAAGGCCAGAAATAAAAATATTATTATTTTTGGAAGCAGTGGTTCAAGTGAAAAAGTCGAAAAGGCCCATACAATAGGTAATTATCTTGGTATACCAGATGTTAAAGGGAAAGATTTGGCTGAAAAATTCATAGAGCACACAAAGAGTATGGGGATTGCAATATCAGAAGAAAGAATAACTGCTGTGTATGCAATGGGAGAATATTTTAGTCTTCAATCGGGAAATAATATATTTTATGAAGCAACTTCAATTATTTTGGCAACAGGGGTGGATTTTGGAAAGCCATATAGTGGTGAAGACGAATTTCTAGGAAGAGGAGTCAGCTATTGTGCAACTTGTGATGCACCCTTGTACAGAGATAAAGATGTGGCAATAATATCCTTTTCAAAGAAAGAAGAAGCTGAAGCGGATTATATGTCAGAGATTGCAAAAAAGGTTTACTATATACCAATGTATAAAGATGAAATAAATGTATCTGAAAAGGTTTGTATTATAGAAGATTTAC
>JBGVOD010000022.1:0-11763 GCA_045126215.1 Lachnospiraceae bacterium
CTGGGGATGCAGATGGTGTTGTATCTGGAGCATGTCATTCAACAGCCAATACATTGAAACCTGCATTACAAATTATCAAGACAAAGCCAGGAACAAAGCTTGTTTCAGCATTCTTCTTGATGGAAGTACCAAACTGCGAATTAGGTGAAAATGGAACGTTTGTTTTCGGTGATTGTGGTTTGAATCAGAATCCTAACTCAGAGGAATTAGCTGCTATTGCAGTATCATCTGCAGAGAGTTTCAAATTACTCGTTGGAAAGGAACCAAAGGTTGCAATGCTTTCTCATTCATCAAAGGGAAGTGCAAAGCATGCTGATGTTGATAAAGTAGTTGAAGCTACACGTATTGTAAAGGAAATGGCTCCTGAATTAAATGTAGATGGAGAGCTTCAGGCAGATGCTGCCATAGTTCCATCTGTTGGTGCATCAAAGGCTCCAGGAAGTGATGTTGCTGGAAGTGCAAATGTACTTATATTTCCTGACCTTGATGCAGGAAATATTGGATATAAGCTCGTTCAGAGACTTGCAAAAGCAGAAGCTTATGGCCCAATGACACAGGGAATTGCAAAGCCTGTTAATGACCTATCAAGAGGTTGTTCTTCAAAGGATATTGAAGGTGTTATTGCTATTACAGCTGTACAGGCACAGAATATGTAAGATGTTATTTTGAAAGGAATAATTGTTATGAAAATTTTAGTTATAAATTGTGGTAGTTCATCACTTAAATATCAGTTATTTGATATGGATAATCATGAAGTATTAGCAAAAGGGCTTTGTGAAAGAATCGGTATAGAGGGTTCTTTACTTAAACATAATCCTATTGGTAAGGAAAGCGTTGAACTTGCAAAACCTATGGAAAATCATCAGGTTGCTGTTCAGTTAGTACTTGATATGTTGATTGATAAACAATATGGTGTTATTGATTCAATCTCAGAAATATCTGCAGTAGGTCACAGAGTTCTTCATGCAGGTCAGAAATATTCAGATTCAATAGTTGTAAATGAAGATGTTAAAGCAGTTATCAGAGAGTGTTTTGACCTTGGACCTTTGCATAATCCTGCAAATCTTATTGGTATTGAAGCTTGTGAAAAGGCAATGCCAGGTGTAAAGAATGTGGCAGTATTTGATACAGCATTTCATCAGACAATGCCAGAAAAAGCATATCTTTATGCTATTCCATATGAATACTATGAAAAATATGGCATCAGAAGATATGGTTTCCATGGTACAAGTCATGCATTTGTATCAGAAAAGGCTATTGAATTCGGTAATTTAGACAAAAATAATTCAAAAGTTATTGTTTGTCATATTGGAAATGGTGGTTCTGTTTCAGCAGTAATGAACGGAAAATGTGTTGATACATCAATGGGTCTTACTCCTCTTGAAGGTCTTATTATGGGTACAAGAAGTGGTGATATTGATCCTGCAATTATTCAGTTTATTGCACATAAGGAAAATAAGACAATTGATGAAATGCTTGACATCCTTAATAAGAAATCAGGTGTTCTTGGAATATCAGGAGTATCAAGTGACTTTAGAGATCTTACAAAGGCAGCTTCTGAAGGCAATCATAGAGCTGAAGTTGCATTGGAAACTTATGCATATAGAATTGCAAAATATATTGGTGCGTATACAGCAGCAATGAATGGTGTTGATGCAATCGTATTCACAGCCGGAGTTGGTGAAAATAATGGTGCAATTAGAAAGACAGTTTGTGAATATTTAGGATATCTTGGTGTTAAACTAGATGATGCAGAAAATGAGAAACGTGGTGAAGACCTTGTTATTTCAACAGCAGATTCAAAAGTTAAAGTAATGGTTATTCCTACAAATGAAGAGCTTAGAATTGCTAAAGAAACAGAAGCATTAGTATAAATTTTACATTATATGATTTTATGATACAGAGTTTGTATCTTAATAATCCTATGTAGCAAAAAAACTTGTTGACAAATAAAATATGTATATGTATAATTGCAAGAGTGCGATTAGAAAAGAGGTTACTATGTTAATTGATTTATGGTCGCTTTTATCCTGCGAGGGTAAAACAATGAGTCTTCAAAGTGATATTCTGATGGATTCTTTTGATACAAAAGTTGGTAAATACAAGCTTGTAGATAAAGAACCTGTATCATTTAATTTTACTCACATTGGTGATAAAAAGATTTTGATAGAGGCAGAGGGATGCGTTACTTTGTGCATACCTTGCGACAGATGTCTTGAAGATGTAAAATCAAAAATTTTATTAAATACTTCAAAAGAAGTAAGCTTGAGCGAATCAAATGAAGAACCAGATGATGCATATGAGTTTGATTATATGGATGGAACAGTTCTGGATTCGGAAAAGTTCGTTTACGGTGAGATTTTAGTGAATTTACCTATGAAGGTTCTTTGTGATGAAAATTGCAAAGGAATTTGTAATAGATGTGGCACGAATCTCAACCATGGTAGTTGTGGTTGTGATACCACAGAATTAGATCCGAGAATGGCAAAAGTTCTTGAGGTCTTCAATAGCTTTAAGGAGGTGTAAACCATGTCTATTTGTCCAAAGAATAAAACATCTAAAGCAAGAAGAGATAAGAGAAGAGCTAACTGGAAGATGGAAGCTACAAATCTTGTAAAGTGCAGCAAATGTGGAGCATTAATGATGCCTCATAGAGTATGCAAGGCTTGCGGAAGCTACAACAAAAAAGAAATCATTGCTCAGGATTAATTGAGTAATAATAAGGCCTTTTGGTTTTCCAAAAGGTCTCTTTTTTTGTTCCAAAAGGTCTCTTTTTTGTTACTTGATAAAAAGCTTATTTTTTAGTATATTATATCAGATAGGGTTTTTTAGGTTATGGAGGTAATATAGATTATGTCAGAGAAAATAATAGTTGCTGTTGATGCAATGGGAGGAGATAATGCTCCTGTAGAACTTGTAAAAGGTGCTGTTGAAGCGGCTAATGAATGTGATAGATTAATAGTTAGATTAATTGGTGATCAGACTATTATTGAAAAAGAACTTACAAATTATCAATATAACAATGCACAGATTGAGATTGTGCATACAACAGAAGTAATTGAAACGGGAGAGCATCCTGTTGAAGCGATTAGAAAGAAAAAAGACTCTTCTATAGTTGTAGGTATGAAACAGGTTAAGAGTGGTGATGTTAATGCATTTGTATCAGCAGGTAGTTCAGGTGCAATTCTTGTTGGTGGACAAACTCTTGTTGGAAGAATAAAAGGCGTTGAGAGACCTCCTCTTGCTCCACTTATTCCTACAGCGAAGGGGGTATCCCTTCTTATTGACTGTGGTGCAAATGTCGATGCAAAACCATCATATTTAGTTCAGTTTGCAAAAATGGGTTCTATATATATGGAAAATATAGTTGGAATAAAGAATCCTAAGGTTGCAATTGTAAATATCGGAGCTGAAGAAGAAAAAGGAAATGCACTTGTGAAAGAAACATTCCCATTACTTAAAGAATGTCATGATATAAACTTTGTTGGAAATATTGAAGCAAGAGACATTCCAAATGGCGATGCAGATGTAATTGTATGTGATGCATTTGTAGGAAATGTTATCTTAAAATTATATGAAGGATTGGGTGCAACACTTATCAATGAAATTAAAGCTGGTATGATGTCAACAACAAAGAGTAAGATTGGCGCATTACTTGCAAAACCGGCACTTAAGAAAACATTGAAGAAGTTTGATGGTGACACATATGGTGGAGCTCCTCTTTTGGGGCTTAAAGGTCTTGTCGTTAAAACACATGGAAATTCAAGAAGTATAGAGGTTAAGAACTCTATTTTAAATGCAATAAAGTTCAGTGATCAGAAGATAAATGAAAAGATAAAAGAATATATTAGCGATGAACAAAACGTTAATATTGAATAGAGGATTTTATGAATAAATCAGAGAAGATTCAACTTGAAAAAAATGCAGTTGCTGCAATTGAGAAAAATATTGGGTATAGTTTTAATGACAAGAGTCTTTTAAAACTTGCCCTTACCCATAGTTCGTACACAAATGACAATCATGAGGATAAGCATAGTCACAATGAAAGAATAGAGTTTCTCGGAGATGCTGTTTTAGAGCTTTCTTCAAGTGATTATTTGTATAAAAACTATCAGAATAAATCAGAAGGTGAACTTACCAGACTCAGGGCAAGTATTGTATGTGAGCCTACTCTTGCTATATGTGCTAAGGATATTGAGCTGAACAAATATATTTTGCTTGGCAAAGGCGAAGAAATTACAGGGGGCAGAGAGAGGGATTCCATTGTATCAGATGCTTTTGAGGCAGTTATTGGAGCCATATATCTTGACGGTGGTTTTGCTATTGCAAAAGACTTTGTGGAGAGATTTGTATTAAATGATATTGAACACAAACAGCTCTTTTTTGATAGCAAGACCATTCTGCAGGAGATTGTTCAGAAGGAATTTAAAAGTAAAGTCTCATACGAACTTGTAGGTGAATCAGGACCGGATCATAATAAGAAATTTAGTGTAAATGTTTCTTTAAATGATAAGGTTATTGGTAAAGGTACAGATAGAACAAAACGTAAAGCTGAGCAAAGAGCTGCTTACGAGGCTATTTTGTTTTTGAAACAAAATAGTGAAAAATAAACAACTGGAAAGGCTTTATAAAATGTATTTAAAAAGTATAGAAGTGCAAGGTTTTAAATCCTTTGCAAATAAGATAAATTTTGAATTTCATAATGGTATTACAGGTATAGTAGGTCCAAACGGTTCAGGAAAAAGTAATGTTGCTGATGCTGTAAGATGGGTGCTCGGTGAGCAAAGAATTAAGCAATTGCGTGGCGGAAAAATGGAAGACGTCATTTTTGCCGGTACAGAGAACAGAAAACCTCTTGGATTCGCATATGTTGCAATTACACTTGATAATAGTGACCATAAGCTTGCCATAGACTATGATGAGGTGACTGTGTCACGTCGTTTGTATCGTTCTGGTGAAAGTGAATATATGATAAACGGTTCTATTTGCCGTTTGAAGGATGTAAACGAACTTTTCTATGATACAGGTATTGGTAAAGAGGGTTACTCTATTATTGGTCAGGGCCAGATTGAAAGAATCTTAAGTGGTAAGCCTGAGGAGAGAAGAGAATTATTTGACGAAGCAGCTGGTATCGTAAAGTTTAAAAGAAGAAAGATAGAAGCTGTCAAAAAGCTTGAAAATGAGAGAGCAAATCTTTCAAGAGTAGTTGATATTCTGACTGAATTAGAACGCCAGATAAAACCTCTTGAACGTCAAAGTGAAACAGCAAGAAAATATTTAAAACTTAAGGAAGAACTTAAAATATATGATATCAATGTATTCCTTCTTGAAGTTACAAGTATTAAAGAAGCATTAAAAGAGGTTGAAGAAAAGCTTGATATTGCAAATAATCAATTATCTGATAATCAGAATGCACTTGATGATATTAAATCTCAATATGAAAAACTTGATGCATTTCTTGAAGAACTGAATGCTGCCATTGATGAAAAGAAAAATGCACTTAGTGTTGCCAGTGTTGAAAAAGAAAATCTAAATGGTGATATCAAAGTATTAAATGAACAGATTAATTCTGCAAAGATTAATGATGAGCATTACAATACACGTATTAATGCCTTAAAAGATAATATTGCTTCAAAAGAAAAAGAAAAAGAAGAATTTTTTAAACAGAAAGAAGAAATTAATAACCTGTTAAAAAATGCTTCATCTATTAAAAGTGAGGCTGATGAAAAGGTTAAAGTTATCACTGATAGAATTGATGCTTTACTTGCTAAGGTTGAACAGGATAAAGCTGATATTATTACATTGCTCAATGAAAAAGCAAATGTTCAGGCGAAAATCCAAAGATATGATGCGATGCTTGAACAAATTAACATTAGAAAAGCAGAGCTTAATTCAAAGCTTGTAAAATTCCAAAGTGATAAGAATGAACAGAGTAAAGTCGTTGACGAATTAAAAGAAGAGTTAAAGAATATTAGTGATGAAATTATCAAGAATAATGAAGAACTTGATGATTTTAACAATAGAATTAATCAGATAAATAATGATTCAAGAAACTTAAGAAAAGAGAAAGATGATTTACAAAGAGATTTCCATCAAACGAATTCAAATCTTGAGTCTTTAAGAAATCTGACTGAAAGATACGAAGGATATGGAAACAGCATCAAAAAGATAATGGAACTAAAAGAAAACAAAAAGGGAATTATCGGTGTTGTTGCAGATATCATAAAAGTTGAGAAACAGTATGAAGTTGCTGTAGAAACAGCCCTTGGTGGAAATATTCAAAATGTCGTTACAGATAATGAAAATACAGCAAAAGAGGCTATTGAGTATTTAAAGAAAGGAAAGTTTGGTAGAGCAACATTCCTTCCACTTAATAGTATTGCCAATAAGACAGGATTTACAAATGACAGGGCACTTAGCGAACCGGGTGTTATCGGACTTGCTTCTGATCTTGTAAAGATAAATAAAGACTATGAAAATATTGCTAAATATCTTCTTGGCAGAGTTGTGGTTGTTGATAATATTGATAATGCTTTAAAGCTTGCCAGAAAGTTTAGTTATACTCTTAGAATTGTAACTCTTGAAGGTGAACTTCTTAATGCAGGTGGTTCATTATCAGGGGGTGCTTTTAAGAATCAAAGCAATTTGTTAGGACGTCGTAGAGAAATCGAAGAACTTGAAAAGAAGCTCATTGCAATTAAAGAAGAAGCTTCAAATATCGAAAAGAAGTTAGTCGAATTCGAAAAGGAAACAGTAACTCTTAATGAAGAGGCTGAAAAAATTAAACAAATTCTTAGTGAACAGTACATTATTCAAAATACTGTTAAAATGAATCTTAATAAAGCAAATGAAAAGATAAATGAATTAGATACAACATTTGCAGATTTCTCGAAAGAAAATTCTGAAATAAATGGTCAGATTGATGATATTAAGAATAATTATAGTACTCTTAATGATGAACTTGATCATTGGATGGAAAAGAATAATATTCTTGAAGAAGAAATCAGAACTTTGAATGAACAGATTGAAGCTGAAAGAAAGCTTGAAGAAATAGAGAAAAACAGTAATGATGAATTACGAATGAATCTTTCAAATCTGAATCAGAAGAGTGATTTCATAAGAGAAAATGTAGAAAGAATAGATGATGAAATAAGCAAATTCAATCTTGAGCTTACTCAGATGTATGAGTTTGCAAAGGGTACAGAATCTGAAGTCGCTACAAGAGAAAAAGAAATTGAAAACTTAAATATTCAAATGCAGACATTAGCTCATAATATTGTGATGTTACAGCAGGAGATAGATGGATTATTAAAGCAGAAAGATGATCAGTCAAAAGAACACAAAGACTTCTTCATGAAGAGAGAAGAAATTTCCAGAGTGCTTAATGATCTTGATAAGGAAATCTTCAGATTGAATGCCAAAAAAGAAAAACTGGAAGAAAATAATGAGAAGAGTGTAAATTATATGTGGGATGAATATGAGATTACATATAGCGTTGCTCTTGAAATGAAGAATGATGAGATGAATGATCTTCCTTCAATGAAGAAGGAAATTGCTTCTCTTAAAAATGAGATTAAAAATCTTGGAAATGTCAATGTTAATTCTATTGATGAGTATAAGGAAGTTTCAGAAAGATATACTTTCCTTAAAACACAGCATGATGATATTGTTGCAGCTGAACAATCACTTGTAACAATAATTGAAAATCTTGATGCTGGTATGAAAAAACAATTCCTTGAAAAATTTGCTGAAATAAGAGTTGAATTTGACAAAGTATTCAAAGAATTATTCGGTGGTGGTAAAGGTACTATTGAGTTAAATGAAGAGGAAGATATCTTAGAGGCAAGTATTTCAATTATTTCACAGCCTCCTGGAAAGAAGCTTCAGAATATGATGCAGCTTTCGGGTGGTGAAAAGGCTCTTACAGCTATTGCATTATTATTTGCAATTCAGAACCTTAAGCCTTCGCCATTCTGTTTATTGGATGAAATTGAAGCTGCCCTTGATGATTCAAATGTTACAAGATTTGCATCATATCTTCATAAACTTACTGATCATACACAGTTTATTGTTATTACCCACAGACGTGGTACAATGAATGCTGCTGACAGATTGTATGGTATCACAATGCAGGAAAAGGGTGTTTCAACTCTTGTATCTGTAAATCTTATAGAAGCAGAACTTGAAAAAGCTGAGAAAGGTAAAGAATAAGATGGGATTATTTGGATTTGGAAAGAATAAAAAAGAAGTTGATTCTACTTCACAAGCTGTTGATACAAAAGAAGTAGTTGAAAATACTACATTAGAAGAAACAGCTAATGATAGTGCTGAAAATGAAAAGGTTGAGACAGTCATTAATGATAAAGAAATAAATGATACAGAAATTGAAACAAATAAAGAAGAGGCTGAAGAAACAAAAGAAAAGAAAACAGGCTTTTTCAAAAGACTTGTAAATGGTCTTGCAAAAACAAGAAATAATATTGTATCAGGTTTTGAAAGTGTATTCAGTGGCTTTTCAAAGATTGATGATGATTTTTATGAAGAACTTGAAGAAATCCTTATTATGGGGGACATTGGAGTTGCAACAACACAGAAAATCATTGATTCACTTAAGGAAAAGGTTAATGAAAATAATATTAAAGAACCTTCTGAATGTAGAGAAGTTCTTATGCAAAGCATAAAAGAACAGATGAATCTTGGTGAAAATGCCTATGATTTTGAAAATCAGCGTTCAGTTGTACTCGTAATAGGCGTTAATGGTGTTGGTAAGACAACATCTATTGGAAAATTAGCAGGTCAGTTAAAATCATCAGGAAAGAAAGTTCTTCTTGCAGCTGCAGATACATTTAGAGCTGCTGCCATAGAACAGCTCACAACATGGGCAAACAGAGCTAATGTTGAAATAATCGCACAAAAGGAAGGTGCTGATCCTGCAGCGGTAGTATTTGATGCATTACAGGCCGCAAAGGCAAGAAATACAGATGTGCTTTTATGCGATACAGCCGGCAGACTTCACAATAAAAAGAATCTTATGGACGAACTTAAGAAAATTGACAGGATTATTGAGAGAGAGTATCCTGGGGCATATAGAGAAAATCTTATTGTTCTTGATGGCACAACGGGACAGAACGCTTTGGCTCAGGCAAGACAGTTTATGGAAGTCACTAATATTACAGGTGTTATCCTTACAAAACTTGATGGTACAGCAAAGGGTGGAATTGCAGTGGCTATTCAGGCAGAACTTGGAATACCGGTTAAATATATTGGTGTAGGAGAGCATATTGAGGATTTACAGAAGTTTAATTCTGAACAGTTTGTAAATGCCTTGTTTGATGTAAATGTGGAAGAATAGTTGAAGCACGACGCTTTCAATACATTTAGTATAATAGGCTATTGACATTTTTTGTATAAAGTGGGATATTTTATAACTAATGGAGTAAATATCATACCATAATTTTTGATTTTGAATATTTTGGAAAGAAGGCATATTTATTATGATGCAGGAATTAACACTTGAAAAATTTGAAGAAGCAGCTGAGATAGTGAAAAAGGTTACTCTTCCAACAAATCTAGTATACAGTAATTTCTTTAGTGCTCAGTGTGGAAATAAGGTTTACTTAAAACCGGAAAATATGCAGTTTACAGGTGCATATAAAGTGCGTGGTGCTTACTATAAAATCAGCCAGTTGACAGATGAAGAAAGACAGAGAGGACTTATTACAGCATCTGCTGGAAATCATGCACAGGGAGTTGCGAATGCAGCAAAATTATTTGGTACAAAGGCTACAATTGTTATGCCATCAGCGACACCATTTATTAAAGTTAATAGAACAAGAGGATATGGTGCAGAAGTTATCCTTCATGGTAATGTTTATGATGAATCATGTAAAGAGGCATTAAGACTTGCTGATGAAAAAGGATATACATTTGTCCATCCATTTGACGATCTTGAAGTTGCAACCGGACAGGGATCCGTTGCTATGGAAATAATAAAAGAGCTTCCAACTGTAGATTATATACTTGTTCCAATAGGTGGTGGTGGTTTAGCTACAGGTGTTAGTACATTAGCTAAGCTTATCAATCCAAATATAAAGGTTATTGGTGTTGAACCAGCCGGTGCAGCATGTATGAAGGCATCACTTGCAGCTGGTGAAGTTGTTACACTTGACAGTGCAGTTACAATAGCTGATGGTACTGCTGTAAAAACTCCAGGTTCAATTATTTTCCCATATATTCAGAAAAATATTGATGAAATAATTACAGTTGAAGATTATGAACTTATTGATGCTTTCCTTGATATGGTTGAAAATCATAAGATGGTATGTGAAGGCTCTGGTTTGCTTACAGTAGCAGCTCTTAAGCATCTTGAATGCAAAGATAAAAAGGTGGTTTCTATCCTTAGTGGTGGAAATATGGATATTATCACAATGTCTTCAACACTTCAGCATGGATTAATTCAGAGAGGAAGAATCTTTACAGTTTCTGTATTGCTTCCAGATAAGCCTGGTATGCTTGAAAAAGTCGCATCTGTTATTTCGAAGGCAAATGGAAATGTTGTAAAGCTTGAGCATAATCAGTTTGTAAGTATAAATAGAAATGCAGAAGTTGAACTTCGAATTACAATAGAAACATTTGGTAGTGAACATAAAGAATCAATTGTTAAGATGCTTGAAGAGGGTGGATACAGACCAAAGGTTGTAAGGACAAACATATAAGAGTTTATTTTAGGTTTTGTTACACATAATATATTCTTATTTACTCCGATTTTCGGATATAAGAGTTTCTAAATGTTCTTTATGATATTTTTCTGAGTCAGGACGAAAACAGCTGAAATTCGCCGTCCTGGCTCAGTTCAGCTTTATGTCGGCATCCTTGCCGACATAAAGCTGTCTATAGATAGAACACCAAGAAACTCTAATATCCTTTAATAGTCATAAATAACAATATATTATGTGTATTATTTACAAAAATAAAATTTATATGTTTGTATAATTAAAAGAAAAGGGAGCCAGAGAGTGTATTCTCAATCATTGGATTGGGAGGTAAGCTATACAGAGTGGAGTAAGCGGATGATTATGTTGAGGTGGAGTTAGAACTGGATGAGCTTGATGTGACGAGTGCGGAGAGTAAGGCGACATATGAAGAGATTAAGAAGTATGTGTTATGTGAGATGGTTGGAGATGAAGAAATCGTGGGAATGTCTCAGGTTTGTGAAGAAATAAGAAGAGAGTTGTATGAATAATTAACAAGTAACCAAAGCGTTTGTAAAAGCAGAATTTTATGTTGTGAAAAAGATGTCTATTAACTTAGATATCTTTTTTTATGAAAAAACTATTGAAATTAATTTTTAATTCACTTAGGCTTATTATAGGACGTCCAAATAATATGATTTTTTACTGCTTTACAGGAGGAAGTTTTAATGAAGAAAGTTTTAGATACTTATTCAAGTAAAAACGATATTAATATAAAACAGATTGTAGCTTATAAAGATAACATACTTGAAATTGAAGAGTATAAGGATGGTTTAAAAAAGGACGATACAATGAATGTAATGAGTGTAACAAAATCGGTAACATCATTGTTGATAGGTATTGCCATTGACCAAGGTTTGATAAAAAGTGTAGACGACTATGTGATGGACTATTACAAGGAAACTTACACTCCTAAAAGAGGAGAGCAAACTATATTTAAAGTTACAATTAAACAGTTGCATACAATGACAGCACCTTATAAGGGAAAGAGCGAACCTTGGACAAAGGTTTG
>JBGVOD010000023.1:0-104820 GCA_045126215.1 Lachnospiraceae bacterium
TAATACGTCTAATAATGATACAATAGTCATGAGAGTAGTCTCCTTTATTATGTTTTTTTAGTCGAATCCATTATATCAAAGGAGTCAAGACTACTCTCTTTTTTATTTTCTATTTAACTGACAAAATCTTTACTCTATTAAACTATGAAATACTGATTGAAATGCCGATATTTCAACCCGTTTATACTCATTATTTCCACGTCAATGATTCTTATACCTTTTAGCACTATAAATGACATATTGTGCAAAAAGTGTAAGAGGGAGCTAGAATAAAGTGCGAGCGTGGGCCTGTAGCAGAAAATCTAGCTCAAAAGCCCGGAAAACAGAAAGCAAAATATAGGCAGTAAATTCCTAAATCAACTAGATAAATCTTTATAAGTTTATAAGAAAGAAAAAATAATAATACTAAATAAAAAGAGGCCTCGCCTAACGATTTTTCTTTTCTATTCGTTTAAGCGACAGCCTCATTCTTACTAATAATCACTTCCCAAAATATGATTAGCTAAAACATAGTATGATTCTGTATAATGTGGATGTTCTAACCCTCCAATTGCTGATTCAATGATTTTTGACTTTGCATTTTCATATCTTTTTGCAACATTAAGTTCTACAACGAATCTGTAATTACTAATTGCTCCTCCCATTTCAGCTGCAAGTATTTGCATAAAATATGCTGGTGATTGGCAAACCGTAAAATCCCATCCGCCAAACCATCCACCATCTTTGCGTGTAATTTTACAGTACTCTGATGCATTTTCTGGAATCTTTGCAATTGCTTTTTCTCTACTACTTTTCGATATTCCTCTATTTGTTATTGTAATGTCATTCTTTGAACCATCTCCATGACATGTACAGGTATACTTATAGCATTCAACTCTTGGATCCCCTTCTGGAATTATTTCTGATATAGCTTCAACTGTCTTGTCCATTCCAAATGTATCAGGATTGTAATCAAATATACCTGTTAAGTTTTCCCATTCTTTTTCATAGTTTTTTGCAATGCTCTGTACTACTGTTCTACCATATCTTGTATATCCCCAATCATTTAATGGAAGGCATGGAACAAAATCATCTCCATTTACAATATTAAAAATTGTATTATATGAATTTGCATCTGTAGCAAGTGTTGTATTTGGTGTAGCAAATGTATATGTAAAAGATTCTCTTCCATCATTTTCAAAATATGCACCTATAATATTTGCAATTGCTGCACCTCTTGAATGTCCCGTTACCCAATACACATTATCATCTTCTGATAAATTATTTTCCTCAATAAATTGATTAACAAGTTCAACGATTCTATTGGCACATATATCAAATCCCGCATGATTTTCTGCTGTTTTCCAATCATCTGTACTATCAAATTTAGAAAGCTCACCGATATTAAAATTGCTAGACCATTCTTCAATTGTACCATTTGTACCTCTGATAATTACTGCAATAACATTCTTTGCAACACCATTATAATATACTGTTCTGTATCCAAGTCCAACCTCTGATACGTGTTCATCTGAATATAAAGTATTCAGTGATATTGTTTTTGTATCACTCATACCAAAGTAAGTAAGTATCTCATCAATGCTATTTCCTAATATATTCTGTGTTTTTGATGCATCATCTATACTCAATGCACTTCCACTATATATCGATGAAGCAAATAAAATTGACACAACACTTAACTGAGGATTATATGTGGTATTATCCTGAAAAAACCATCTATAATCCATATCAAACTCAACGTTACTTTCTACAGACTGACTCAATACACCTGTAAAATGATTATCGTCTGGTGATGCATCTAAACTATCAACTCTACCATCATAATCACTATCTTCTTCATAATAAATCTCTTCTGCGTTAACCTGCATTCCATATTGCATAGCAGGCATCATAATTACAACCATCATTATGAACGCAACAAACTTTTTCAACCTAATCATTTTCATTTCCCTTTCTTTGTGAAGTTTTTTGCTTTACCATTTTAAACTTTTTGAAAGAAAAAGTCATCATTGCATTCCAATTTGTAGTTTAATCTTCCAAATTGTTTATTCATACATTTTCTAAACTGTACTGCTCGTTGTGAATTAATTTTAAACTCTTACATCAAAATACACGTTGCGTACATAATACCGCAAGTATTATAATCACACAACGTGTGCACAAATTGAATATTTATTTTTTTATATTAAATGCATCCATCTCAGGATACTTTGCTTTCTCACCAAGTTCTTCCTCTATACGAAGAAGCTGATTATATTTTGCCACTCTCTCACTTCGACATGGTGCACCTGTCTTAATCTGACATGTATTGAGGGCAACAGCCAAATCTGCAATCGTTGTATCCTCAGTTTCCCCCGAGCGGTGAGATGCAATGGCTGTATATCCTGCCTTATGAGCCATCTTAATTGCTTCTATAGTTTCTGATACAGAACCAATCTGATTGAGTTTAATGAGAATAGAATTAGCACACTTATTCTCAATGCCTTTTGATAACCTATGTGTATTTGTGACAAACAAATCATCTCCAACCAGTTGAACTTTATCACCAAGTTCTGACGTAATTTTTTTCCAGCCTTCCCAGTCTTCCTCATCTAGGGGATCCTCGATTGAAATAATAGGATATTTTTGTATCATATTTTTATACAAATCAATTAATTCATGAGAATTATAGTATTTTCCTGACTTTGGCAAATAATATCCAAGCTGTCCTGTAATTTTATGTTCAGCAGCCATCATTTCCACCTCATTCTTAGGTTTCCACTCACTTGCTGCCACATCAAGAGCAAAATATATATCCTTGCCACACTCATAACCTGCACATTTAACAGCCTCTGTAAGAATATCCAAAACTTCTTCTACACTATCCACATCCGGTGCAAATCCTCCCTCATCACCAACTGCCGTTGACAAGCCTTTTTCTTCCAAAACTTTTTTTAAACTGTGATAAACCTCTGTTCCCATACGAAGTGCCTCTTTAAAGCAGCATGCTCCCACAGGCATAATCATAAACTCCTGAAAATCAAGCGAATTCTTTGCGTGTGCACCCCCATTTATAATATTCATCATAGGTACCGGAAGTGTATGACATTCCCCATTAACAAGGTATCTGTATAATGGTATATTCCTTGACTTTGATACTGCATTACAACATGCAATTGAAACTGCTAAAATAGCATTCGCTCCTAACTTAGATTTATCATTTGTACCATCTGCATTAATCATTGCAGCATCTATCTGTTTTATATCTGATGCCTCCATTCCTAAAAGAGTATTATTAATGGTGGTATTTATGTTTTCCACTGCTTTTAATACACCTTTTCCAAGATATCTCTTTTTGTCATTATCCCTTAATTCCAAAGCTTCAAATTCTCCTGTTGATGCCCCTGAGGGAGCTATTCCTCTACCTATCGTACCATCCGTCAAATGCACCTGTGCTTCTACAGTTGGATTTCCTCTAGAATCCAGAATTTCTCTTCCAATTACTTTTTCAATCTTTAAATTATCCATCTTCTTACTCCCTTTCTACAATTTCATTTACTTCCAAGAATGCATCCTCATATAAAGTAAATAAAGCACTAACACAAATATTATTGTGCTAATGCTTCGTTTTTATTCAAATACAGATATATACAGACACAAAGGAGCATTAAATGCCCTTATGCTTATCCATATTTTTATCTTTTTTTAATAATTTGAATTTACAATTAAGAGTATAAGTACCCCAACGATAGGCATAACAAGAAATCCCACTCCGTGGTTAAAGCCCTACTATAAAAGCAACTGAAAATCATAAGGTTCTTCTTTTGGATCTATTTCATAAAATTAAGTCCCTCTTGCAAAGAAATCGGACATAAATTATTTATATCTATTCTCATTCATCCGGTTTTTGTCCGTTGTGAGCCTGCCACTGACATTCCATCAATTTTATATCAGTAAATATCGCTCTAAATGATGAATCTTCCGGGCTACATGCATATATGCCAAATCTGATTCTATCTGCCCCCTCCCACATATGGCAGATTCTCATTTGTTTAAAACGAATGCCATCTTCAGAACATTCAATGCAATAGTCATCCTCTCGTCTGCTGAAACGATACCACATGGATTTAATATCTGCTCTGATTTCTGTCGTTGCCCAGTCAGAATATCCTCTGTTCGTCACAACACTTCCAAGGTGCTGATACTCTTCGTTCTCACATTCTACGGAACATTTTAGCCAGTTTTCACTGTCCAGATACATTACTATTCCACACTGATCGAAACGATGATGACTTTCAGAAAAAGTTGTTTTTACAACAAAAGAAAAGAACTTCTCGTCCGTCTCCATTTGCAATACAGGAGCATTATCATTACGGAAATGATAATATGTTCTCTGCCATAAATCCGTTCCCGGTTGTGTCACAATTTCCACTTTATCCTCATCAATAATGAATTTTTTAGGTTTCCTTGTCCACTCAAATTTTTTCATATCCAGCTTCATATTTTTCCTCCATAAACACATATTCTCATATATAGCTTCCGATTCATTACTTTGAGAGTTCATAAAACATCAATTTCTCTATCTCTTCACCTACAAAATCCAGTCATTCCGTGTCTGCCGTGCTTCGCACTCTTGATTTTATATCTTTTATATTACTACTAATTTTAAATAATAAAAAGAAAAATTTCCCGTTTCAATCGATAAAACTTCATTATTTTTGAGCATCTATTAAATCTGATTATAAAAATTCTAATAAAAATAAGGTTTGTGGATAAAACTACAGATGCTACAGAAACTCAAGTTACTTTACATTGAACATTTGTTCTATGCATGATATAATTTAACTGTGTAATTGAAAAGAAATAGCATCCCAACCGACCAAAGTTAGATGCTATTCCAATAAATAATATTCTTTACATATAGATAAAAACTATAATAGAAAAAAGTTGTTACACTTTTTATAAGTATAACCACTTCTTATGAGCTTGCTACTTTATATACAATCATGTATTCTATATGACTTCCTTTGCCCCTTGTATATCACATTTTCTTTATTTTGAATATTTATTTTATCTCCCAAACAACCGTAACATTGTCTGCCACATCAATATCATCTGGATTAATATCAATATCATATGCTTCATCCGATTCACAGTTTCTCATATTTGCTCCATTTCTTGCTAAAAAGATACAACTAGCCGTAGCTTCTGCTCCCTTTATACCTTCCGGATGGTTATGTGTTACCTGTGCTGTATAAACTGCCACTTCCCTGGTTCTCTCTAATGTCGGATACAGCCATCCCACCGCAGATACCCTCATTGCAGAACCATTTCCAAAGCTTCCATACGGCTTTGGATTTTGCTCCTCCAGCCAAAACGAAAACTTCCACCATACCCGGCATACGGATATTTCCTTCCAGAGTCCTGCATATTTGATATCACAGCATCTTCAATTTCTTTCCTTGTTGCATCAGGGCCTACAGCCATTAAAGCTTCTGCAATCGCTGCAGTCATTACTGAATCATCAGTAAACTGGCATCCCCCTGTAAAAAGGTCAAAATCTTTTGTTTTATTGCCTCTATCAAATTCAAATGGACTTCCTATAATGTCACCTAAAATTGCTCCGTACATAGCTCCTCCTATCACCATATTCTTACGACCGGCAAATACCATTTCATGCAAGCATGATGGTGCTTGCTGGTCTTGTGCAACAAAAAACGCCAGTACCAATACTGACGTTATCTGACTTCTTTGGTGCCTTGTCTTTTGGAAATCCGTATACTCCCATTGAAATAAGTGGGAAAGCGATACTTTCACAACCAAGTTCCAATGCTTTCTGCAATATCACCACGTTCAATACAGCCTATCTTTTCTCGCTCACCAAGAAGTTTCTTAGCACCTGCTGCCCTATCCTGATCTATAATGCTTTTATAAAAGCTAACATCTATATTCTTACTATTTTCCATTATTAAATATTCCTCAGCAATTATATAAATATTTATTACTAAATATTCTTCATATCATCCCATACTATGTAATTACCCTTTGACTTTCTCTTCATATAATACAAAGCTTCATCCGCTTTTTTTAGAGCAATCTCAAGGTTCTCTATAGATGAATCTACCGATGACATAATACCCATTGAACACAAAATATACTTTTCTTTTGGTATTTCTATATCCATTCCAATATTTTCTCTAATGATTCCCATAAATTTTGTATGAATATATTCGTAAATATCATCTGCTGTCTTTTTGGCTACATCAATATTAGTATCCTTAAGTATAATGAGGAACTCATCTCCTCCATACCTGATAGCAAATCCTTTTTCCTTTGCAACTTTTTTAAATAGCTTTGCAAATTCCTTAAGAATTATATCACCTACATCATGTCCAAAATTATCGTTATAATATTTGAAATTATCCAGGTCAATATATAGTATTGCAGTCTCTACATTTTCAGAAGACATTTCTTCCATAGCCTTTGCCATACCCTGACGATTGAATAATCCTGTAAGGTTATCTGTCACTGCTAATTCATTTAATTTCGAATTAATAGATATTATACTTTCTCTGTCATCATAACGATCAATTGCATTATTTAACTGAATAATAGCAGTCTTTATAACAGCAAGATCATCTTCATTAAGCAGTGTATGGTCATGTTTTCTGGTACCTAATGTTCCTACAAATATTGCCATTAGACCATTTTCATTGTATACAGGTATACCAATTATAGTAAAAGCATCATCACAGTTTAACAATCTCAAAAAGTCTTCGTATTTTGTGAACAACTTTTCGGTTCTATTTATAACGAACTCTCTTTTAATAACCCAGAATAAATCCACTATTTCCATACATATATCATTTTCAACTTCATATGTCTTATACATCATTTTGAAAGTTTTATCCTGATATTTAATGTATGCCATTCCACCAAGATTGAAATTATCACGAAGATAGCTCATTGCATTCGAAATTATAGTTTCTTTTTTCACATCATTATGATTCAAAAGTTCCTGCCATGACGAAAGGAATCTTATATCTCTCTTTTGAGCACTTATCTGTTTCTCCATTCCACCATACTCAGACAGGTGTATTATCATCTCATGTTTTTCTGATGATAAATGATTCTTTATCTGGCACTTTTCTACCTCTATATTTTTTTTCTTTGCCTCAAACACTTCAGCTTTTTCTTCGTATCCTTTCATCATACAATAGTCATAAGCTTTATCAATAAGCAAATCAGCAGAATCTTTTTCACCTAACTCTATTAACAAATCATAATATTCTGATATAAAAAATGTTATAGCATAGAACATAACCTCAGAATACCCTTCGAAATATGCCTTAGCCTTTTTAAAATATATCAGTGAAAGATCAAGATTTTCCTCCTGTTTTGCAAATATTGCTTTAATGAGAAAATACAAAAACAAAACTTCATTATCTCTTGAAAAATCTATTTGTTCAGCATCTTCTTCATCTAAATACTCATAGATAAGTATATCCATCTGGTTAAGATATCTAAGGCATCTATATGCATTTCCCATTTTATAGTATGCTATGCACATAAAGGCATAAAGCTTTATAGAACTGCAAATCTGAATAGTCTCAAGATTAAGATTATCTAAGATTTGAAATACTGTAGACATACATCTAAGACACGTTTTATAATCCTTTGCACATATACTATTCTGTGACATATTATATAAAGCCTCTGCTACTTTCTCCGGCTTTTTAAGCTCAATAAGAATATCAATAGCTTTTAAAAAGTTTTCATTAGCCTCATCATAGTCCTCTCCAACCATACGATTGTATCCAACTCCCATATATAAATGAGCTAATCTGAGCCTATTTTTCCCTTTAGTTGACTGCAATATTTTTCTTTTTGCATCATAAAGCCCTTTAACAGTTTTAGGATATCCATGTTCTGTCAGTATGACTATGTACTTTGAATAAGCTGACAACAAAAGCTCTGTATTTCCAATCATATTAATAAGCTCATGTGCCTCTTTAAATGTATCAGATATTTTTCCGTTGGCCAGACTCCTTACTGACTCTTCATCATTATCATATCCAAATATAAGGTAATAAGATAATGTATTATAAAACTTATGTTCTCTAAGCTTATTAATTATCTGTTTATTCACCTGAATTTTTGAAAAATCCACAAGAAATACATTTCTAAATCCACTAAACTGTGCACTCTGATAAAGAATCTCTTCATAAAACAACATCTGCTCATCATTGTATCTGATACCTATATCTCTACACTTCAAAGCATATTTGATGCTATTTTCTATTTGTGACAATGTCATATGAATCTGACCAAGTATATAGTTGTAAATATACTCATACTTAGGGTTCTCACTCTTTTCAAGGCAGTTCTGCATATTTTCACACATTACGACAGCCTGATTACAATCACCTTTATACAAATAACATAGAGATGCTGTTATATAAAATCTAAACTTTTTATCTTCGGGGATATCTATCTTTTCCTCGATAAGTTTGTTATAAATTCTTCTAACATAATACTCCAAATCCTCAATAGACAATGTTTGTAAAAGATTCTCAAGTTCTATTATATACCTGTCAAATTCCTTCTTTGACGCAAGAAAAGTGCTATAATAATCTTCATTTTCACGTATCTTTGTACTCTCAAAATCGTACAAAATACTCTTACTGTCAGCATTATGTACTAATTTCATAAAATCTTTTTCAAATGATTCTATTTGTGAAAATTTTAGTTCATCATATACAATAACAAACTTAACATTAGATAAACTATTATCGTCTATTATCCTTTCAAGTACATTTAATGTTCCAAGTGCTGCATATTGAGCATTAGAAAGGACAAATAAGACATTGCAATGCTCTGATATATATTTCAAACAGCTCATTATATCATCAATGAATTTTTTTCTTTCAAATGGAATTTCAGAATATATAATAATTTCACTTCTCTTAATATGTCTCTCATTTATAAATGTACTAAACACTTCTCTATGTAAATAATACACGTCACAAGCTTCCAGGAATTCATCCACAGACAACTTGCCATAGAAAAATTTATTATAAAAGAATCTAACAGCATCAAAAAAAGGCTCATATGGTGTCTTAATCACATCATTTGCAAATTCATGGCAATAAAGACCTTCCTTATAGGAATCCTCTGTCATATCATAGACACAGTTATAATCTTTAATATAATCACTACAGCCACGTATAAAAATGATATTGTCAGCATTCACATCTGAACCAGATAAAAATACATGAAATAAATTTTCAATATATTTTTTATTGATCACTCTACTACCTCACTTATACTTATAATTATGTTTATTTTACCACAATATGATATAAGTGTCAAAAAAAGTCAGAAAGACTTTTTATCTTTCTGACTCCTTCAAAAACAAATTAATGATGGAACAATCTGATTCCTGTAAATGCCATTGCCATTCCATATTTGTTTGCACATTCAATAACAAGATCATCTCTTACTGAACCGCCTGGCTGTGCAATATATTTAACACCGCTCTTCTTTGCTCTTTCAATATTATCTGCAAATGGGAAGAATGCATCTGAACCACATGTTACATCTTTCATCTGATCAAGCCATGCTCTCTTTTCTTCTCTTGTAAACACTGGTGGCTTAACCTTGAAAATCTTTTCCCATTCACCATCAGCTAAAACATCCATATATTCATCGCCAATATAAACATCAATAGCATTATCTCTATTGGCTCTGCCAAGAGTATCAACAAACTGAAGATTTAATACCTGTGGTGCCTGACGTAAGAACCAGTTATCAGCCTTCTGTCCTGCAAGTCTTGTACAATGTACTCTTGACTGCTGACCTGCACCGATTCCGATTGCCTGACCATCCTTAACATAACATACTGAATTTGACTGTGTATATTTAAGAGTAATAAGCGCAATCTTCATATCGATAAGTGTATTTTCAGGAATTTCTTTGTTTTCTGTTACAATATTTGACAACAAATCTGAATTTATATCTAATTCATTTCTACCCTGTTCAAATGTAATTCCATAAACCTGTTTTCTTTCGATAGGATTTGGAGTATATGAAGGATCAATTTCGATAATATTGTAATTACCATTCTTCTTCTGCATAAGTAATGCCATAGCTTCTTCAGTGTATCCTGGAGCAATAACACCATCTGACACTTCTCTCTTGATAAGTTTGGCTGTATCAGCATCACAAACATCTGATAATGCAATAAAATCACCAAATGAAGACATTCTGTCAGCACCTCTTGCTCTTGCATATGCTGATGCAAGTGGAGATAATTCTCCTAAATCATCTACCCAGTATATCTTAGCTAATGTATCACTAAGAGGAAGGCCTACTGCTGCCCCTGCTGGTGATACATGTTTGAATGATGTTGCTGCTGGAAGTCCTGTTGCTTCCTTCAACTCTTTTACAAGCTGCCAACCATTAAATGCATCAAGGAAATTGATATATCCCGGTTTGCCATTTAATACCTTAACAGGTAATTCGCTACCATCTTCCATATAAATTCTTGATGGTTTCTGATTTGGGTTACAACCATATTTTAACTGAATTTCGTTCATTTTCTTCTCCTTTGTCTTACTGGTTTTTATTGATAATCTTTGTTTCATACTTGCCTGTTGCTATATCAATATATCTTACAAACAATGAAACTTTATTGTCTTCATTTAAACTTGTCCACAACATGTTAGCAAATGCTTCCATATCATCTGGAATTTCAATAAGTTTTGGCTCACCTTCAAAACTTGGAAGAGGATTTCCATCATGCATATATGTGTGAATGAAATGACCTTCACCTGCAACTGGATTCTCATATGAATATGTGTATCTGTTACATGCATCAGGATTACCATTGTTACTCTTTAAAATACTCATTGAGTAATCATATTTTCCATTTTCAACGTTCATAACACCAGAAATACGTGGTGTATAATTTGGTCCATCTGGTTCAAACTCTCTAATTCTTAATGACTGTTCAAATGTTTCACCATTTTTCATGCCATCATATATAGTATCTGTCTGATCACCATTTGTAACAATCGTAAGGTTATTTAATACTCTTACAGGTGCATAAATAATAAGGCTTGGGTCTTCAAGCTTTGATGGATCAAATGCTTCTGTTCTGATACCTTCACCTTCTACACTGAAGATACGATTACGGCTGTTTACACTTCTACCCATAATAAAATAAGCTGTTACTGCTTTTGTACCATCTTTTGACTTTCCAATGATGATACCTCTTCCTGGGTATGCATTGTTCTTAAGTTCATTTTCAATTGATAACATGTTCATAAAGAGACCTCCATAAAAAGTATTTTGTGAGAAGTGCATCCTGCGGAGTATTTTACTTTATCTTTATGAAAGAACTTTCATATAAAGTAAAAAACCACCTGGACATAGCACTTATGCCCAGGCGGTCGGCTTTCAATCATCATGCACTCCCTGTAGTTCCCTACCACAGTCCTATATCTCTATTTCAGATATATCACTGCTTCCGCCAGTCGTGCAATCTATTAATAGCTTACACGAATATGAATTTTTTTGCAAGAATAATTTTATGATACTATTTTATCATTTTATTCATCTAGCGCATCATACAAGTCACTCTTTGCACTGTATCTTGAAACATTCCATCTGTACCATGCAAAATCAGATTTTGAATAATCATATATTATGTTTGAAAAATACCTCATGGCAATATACTCTTTCTTTTCGCTATCAGAAATCGTTTTATCTTCACGATCATTGTATTTTGTGTTTTTATTTAAATTATCTTCTATTTCATCAACATCAAGATCTTTTGTAAGAACTGGATATGCATCAAGTCCCAGTGTAGATAAATACCAATAGTCATCATATAACTCTGTTTCTTTAAAGAAATCATACTGTGTTTCTTCAAAGGCATTGTCATAATTTACTTTTGCAATAATACGCTCCGGTCTTATATACGCAAACACTATCCAGCATATAGTTGTAACAATGACACAATATTTAAACAATGGGAACTTCCTATTAAACATTCTGCAAATAACACCAATAAATGTAAGTGCTAATATTGTTAGTGCGAGAAATACAATTACTCTTGTATATGTAAGATATTTATATTTGATATAAAGTAATGTTCTCATTGCGCTTGATGCAATCATAATATATGTATTTAATGTTATTAATAGTAATGTTATCTTCAAAGCTATGCTATCTTCAAATATAAACAGCATTATCAATACATACAGAAGATTTAAAATAGCAAATACAAGCAATGTAGCAAAACCAGATCTTGCATATGATGCATATGTAGTATCAATTGGCAACTTATCTCCTTCACTTCCAAGGAACAAATATCTTATCTGAATAATTGAAAATGTAAAGTATATTACATTAAGAACAATTGATATTACAGTACCAATAGTTGAGTTATTCTTCTTACTCTCATATTGTTTGTTGATAATTCTGTTTTTATACAAATAGCTTCTATTTGCAAGTGTGAAAATATAGATAATTAATGCAAAAAAGCATATTCCTATAATATTTTCAAAAACAAATTCTATAAAATCAAATATAACCTCAATATTTATGACTTTGCTTACAAAATCACTGAATACCTTATCTGATGCAGCCAAAAAACCTAGCGCAACAAATGCAATCGGCAAAGAAATTACAAGTCCGATGACAATATTTTTTGTTTTTGAACTCATTTTATGTTTTTCTTTACGGACATTAAATTCATTTTTTGCTATTCTTTCCGCTTTTTTATTAGAAAATACATCATCTATACAAGAGAGCCAACAGAAAAACTGTTCCACAAACCTTCCTAAATAGAAACCAAAGTCCCAATCTTTGTCATCAAATTTGGAAACAAGGTAAAAACATACCATTAAACATATGATTGCTGCAAAGTTAAAGAAATGGATAAATCTATCATCTGTAAACATAGTTGAGAATGATATTATTATCATTGATACAATGTAAATGTAATGTAAAACCTTATTTTTTACATTTAAAATATGGTTTTCAAAAAGCAAATATCCGCAAATAACTGCAACACTTATCGGAAATGTAAAACTCCCTGTATTCTTGTATAACAATACTGATACGATAACTGCAATAATCTTTGCAACCGTGCTAATTTTACTATAATTCATAATAACAGGATTTTTTCTGTCTTTCTCTATTTTCTGCTTATTCATCTGTTCTATATTATAGTTAAACTGCTGATACATATTTGTTCCCATATACATATTCGGCTGGTTATTCATGCCCATATTCATATTTGGCTGATTATTCATTCCTACATTCATATTCGGTTGGTTGTTCATCCCCATATTCATATTCGGTTGATTATTAATCCCCATATTCATATTCGATTGATTATTCATTACCATATTCATATTTGGCTGGTTGTTCATTTCCATATTCATATTTGGCTGATTGTTCATTCCCATAATCTTCCTTTCTCTATATTTTCATTGACAACTCTCATCGTCATTTCTGCCAGTATTTCAGAACCCGGTCTTATCTTCTTATTTATTCTGTCAATAACTTTTTCTGCCGAAACATTATGCTCAACCCATGCTTTACCATCAGATGCATCATTTAGCATAAGTGGCTGGACAGAGTCCATTGTAACAGCAAATTTTGCTTCTGGTGTTTCTGCCTCTTCGAACTCATCCCATAAATTTCTAAGGTGTTTTGCCTGATCCTCTGGTAAAATATTGAATATTCTCTCTGCAGCCTTTAACTCTCTTTCTCTCTTTGATGCATTTCCCACATCATCATATGCATATGTATCACCGGCATCTATTTCAATCAGATCATGAATCAGTACCATAGCCATAGTCTTTGCCACATCTATCTTTTCATTTGCATATTCACTAAGCAACATTGTCATAAGAGCTAAATGCCATGAGTGTTCTGCATCATTTTCTTTTCTCTCTCCCTTTAATATATATGTCTGACGACCTATTCCTTTTTCTTTATCCATTTCAAGGATAAAGTCCATTTGCTTTTTTAATCTTTCTTCCATCTTTCTTCCCTTTTCCTTTTAACCCAAAGCACCATTATTATATTATACTACATATACTATTATGTACAACAAGAGACTGTCAAACTGATAATTAAAAATCATCAGTTTAATACAGCCTCTCTCTACTTTTATCTAACCCTGTTATACGGCTTATATTCGCCTATAACATTGATGCTCTTAATTCTTCTCCTGATTTTGAACTTAAATATGCAGGTGCAATATCAAATACAGTCTTGCAACCTTTCTGTCCTTCATTTGAAAGTCTATGAGCAGCTCTAGCATATGCAATTAAAACGCTTGATGTAAATTCCGGATTTGAATCAAGTGTCAGCTTATACTCAATAATGTGCTTATTTTCGTTTTCCCATCCTGTTACACCACTTCTGATAACCATACCACCATGAGGTATACCACTATGGTTTGCTAACAATTCTTCTTCGCTTATAAAATGAACTGTTGTGTCATAATCTGCAAAATAATTTGGCATATTCTTAATCTCAGCTTCAACTTTTGCAGCATCTGCACCTTCTTCAAGCACAACAAAACATTCTCTTGTATGTTTCTGTCTTGTTGTAAGTTCCGGATTGCTTCCTGATCTAACTGCCTCAAGAGCACTCTCTACTGGAATTGTATACTGTTTTGCATTCTTAACACCTTCAATACGACGAATAGCATCAGAATGTCCCTGACTAACACCTTTTCCCCAGAATGTATAATCTTTTCCATCTGGTAAAATAGCATTGGCATAAAGACGATTAAGTGAGAACATACCTGGATCCCAGCCTACAGAAATAACTGCTACATGATTGTTATCCTTAGCAACTTTATCAACATTTGCAAAATGTTCAGGAATACGTGCATGTGTATCAAAACTGTCTATTACATTGAAATACTTTACATATTCCGGTGTCTGCTTTGGTAAATCTGTAGCACTACCACCACAAATAATTAAAACATCTATCTTATCTTTGTAATCTTCAATATCAGCTACATTACATACTGTTGCTGTCTTTGTAAGAATAGTAACTGTAGAAGGATCTCTACGAGTAAATACAGCAACTAACTCCATATCATCATTCTGCTTAATGGCACATTCAACACCACGTCCAAGATTTCCGTAACCTAAAATACCAATTCTTGTACTCATTTGTTTTACAACCTCACTTTTAAATAATAAAATTTGCTGTGAACTTCTCTATTTATATTTGCTTATTATGCATCTGTATAATGTATTAACTACATAATCAGTTTACACATCTTATAAGATATGTTCAAACGGCACAATATATATTATCATATATTAAAAATGTTGTAAATAAAACAATGAAGTGTTCTAGCATCTACGCCATGCCATTTACAGTTTTATATTTCCACATCATTTCAGCATGATTTTGTTCTTCTATCTGAATATCTGCAAGTATTTTTCTGATATTTGAATTACCAAAAATAAATACATTGGAATTGTATTCACCTGATACGAGCTTTTCTGTTCCGATACAGTCTGTAACTAAAAAACAATCTTTCTTCTTTTCTTCTGAATCCTCACCACTCTTATAAGTAGCTGTTGGATTGTATTGTTTACCATCATTATCGTTACAGTTACATTGTGGCACATTTCCTTCTGCCACATGGCATAATGTATCATAATGTTTCTGTTCAGATTCTGCCAGCTGTTTAAAGAGATCTTTTAAAACCTGATCACTTGCTTCTTTCTCATAAAAAGAATACTTTTTAATACAAGACTGTTCCTGTGTCTTTAAATCTTCAATAGTTGCCATTTCTTTCTGTGATAAAACCATTTGTTATCCTCCATATTCAAGACTTATTGATAATTAACAGTTTTATTATGTGTATTCTTTTTTTCTTTATTCATATTTATATTATTCTTTTATTAATGGCAAAATACTTTCAGTAATGCCTCTTTGTTTATGTTTATTCAATTGGAACAAGATTCTTTAATGAAACATCCATAATAGGAGCTGAATGAGTCAACGCACCGCAAGATACATAATCAACACCTATTTCTGCAATTTCTCTAAGTCTCTCCTTTGTAACATTTCCTGAGCATTCTGTTTCTGCCTTACCAGCGACCATTTCTACAGCTTTTCTCATTGTTTCATTATCCATATTATCAAGCATAATAATGTCAGCCTTTGCATCAATGGCTTCTTTTAGCATTTCAAGATTCTCTACTTCTACTTCAACCTTTCTAACAAAAGGAGCGTATTCTTTACACATTTCAATGGCTTTCTTCACACTTCCAGCTGCACCAATATGATTGTCTTTAATCAATATACCGTCTGAAAGGTTGTATCTATGATTTGTACCACCACCCACTTTAACAGCATATTTCTCGAATGGTCTCATATTTGGTGTAGTTTTTCTTGTATCCAGAAGCTTTGTCTTATATCCTTCAAGCTCTTTTACCATATCATTTGTAATAGTTGCAATTCCACTCATTCTCTGAAGATAATTAAGACCTGTTCTTTCTCCAGAAAGGAGAGCTCTAATATCTCCATAGATAACACCTAATAAATCACCTTTTTTTACAGCATCACCATCTTTGAATTTACAATCAAATTCTGCTGTATCATCAAGAAGTTCAAATGTTCTCTTGAACACTTCAAGACCACATATAATACCATCCTGTTTACAAATAAGGTCAGCCTTTCCTCTTCTTGGTTCTCTCATTACAGCATTAGTTGTTACATCCTCGCTTGTAATATCTTCTCTTAAAGCATTTAAGATGTATTCATCAATATTAATTTTCATTGTTACACCATTTATCATAAAAGTCCCTATCCTTTCTCTTTATCTCATCCATAACTGTCTTCTTATTATTTTCAAACCAGTCTGAAAGTTTAAAATCAACAAACTTACCTGCATATTTATTTACATCAACATCTTTATTTGAATCAATATCTTCTTTGAGCTCATCACAAATTACTAACGTTGCTCTCTTTGCATATACAAGACTTTCTAACAGCGAATTACTTGCAAGTCTGTTTGCACCATGTACACCATTGCACGCTGTTTCACCTACTGCAAATAAGTTCTTCTTTGATGTTCTTCCAAATGTATCTGTCTTAACCCCTCCCATCAAATAGTGCTGAGCAGGTGTAACAGGAATATAATCTGTTGCCAAATCATATCCTTCTGTGAGACAGTGTTCATATATATTTGGGAATCTGTATATTATCTCTTCTCTTGGCATATGAGTAAGTGAAAGATATACATATTGTTTGTTATCTTCTTCCATTTGTTTCTTAATTGCTGCAGTTACAACATCTCTTGGCTGAAGTTCGTCTGTAAATCTCTCCTCTTTTGCATTAAGCAATATTGCGCCCTCTCCTCTGACAGATTCTGATATTAAGAATCTTCTGCCAGGTTTATTTGAGAATAATGTAGTAGGATGAATCTGGATATAATTAATATTTTCCATCTCAATTCCATGTCGTAAGGCAATTGCAAAACTATCTCCTGTTATATGCCTGAAATTTGTAGAATGCTCGAAAAGGCCTCCTATTCCGCCAGTTGCCAGAATAACCTTGTCTGCCTTTATACACTTTACAATTCCATTTATACTTACAACAATGCCCTTTACAGCATTATCTTCTTCCATAAGATCAATCATTGTAGTATATTCAGAAATAGTAATGTTATTTCTCTTCTTCACATTTGCAAGAAGTTTAGAAGTAATTTCCTTTCCTGTTACATCTTTGTGATGAAGAATTCTAAATGCAGAATGTGCACCTTCTCTTGTAAATGAAAATTCACCATTTTCATTTTTATCAAAGTCTACACCATATTTTACCAAGTCTTTAATGATTTCCCGTGAAGACCTAATCATCACAGAAACAGACTCTTTATTATTCTCATATCTTCCTGCACGCATTGTATCTTCAAAATAACTATCATAATCATCGTCATTAAGAAGCATACATATTCCACCTTGAGCAAGATATGAATCGCTATTCTCTAATAAATCTTTTGTAATCATAAGTACTCTATATTTTGATTCAATATTTAATGCTGCAAATGCACCTGCTGCTCCTGTACCTACAATCACTACATCATATTTTTCGTCAATCATTTTCTTCGCCTTTCATGGCTCTTTCTCAAATTAGTTTATTTTTGCATTCATCTCATAACTAAAGCTATGAGTATTCTGCGTCAAATCATAAGTAAATAATATGCCATATCAAATAGATTGTCAATAATTTAACAAAAATTATTTATCTCTTTTCTGAGTCTTTTCATTATCTTTTTCTCAAGCCTTGATATATATGATTGCGATATACCAAGTTTATCAGCAACATCTTTTTGCGTCATTTCTTTTCCATCAGGAGTGTTTAATCCGTATCTTAAGTTTACTATCGTTTTCTCTCTATTTGATAATTTTGAAATAGCATTATTCAATAATTTCATATCTGTTTCATTCTCAAGATTTTTAAATACAACATCTTCATCTGTCCCCAGTACATCTGATAAAAGCAATTCATTTCCATCATAATCAACATTTAAAGGCTCATCTATTGATACTTCCGCTTTTACTTTGCTGGTTCTCCTTAGAAACATCAAAATCTCATTTTCAATACATCTTGATGCATATGTTGCAAGTTTAATGTTTTTTTCTTTATTATATGTATTAATTGACTTAATCAAACCAATAGTTCCAATTGATATTAAATCTTCTACGCTTACACCTGTATTGTCAAATCTTTTCGCTATATAAACAACAAGTCTTAAATTATGCTCTATTAATATATTTTTAGCCTCATCACTTCGTTCAGTTCCAAGTTCATCTATTGCACATGTCTCTTCATACGGTTCTAAAGGAGGAGGCAGTATCTCTGCACCACCAATATAGTTCACTTCGTTACTTTTTTCAAAAATCAAGCTTCTTATGCTATTTATAATCTTAAGTGTTATACCTGTACCTGCTGATATTTTCATGTTTCCCCCTCTTTAATTACTTGCAAAAACCTCTTTATTAAGTATCATTTCATATCCTTTTTTCAAAAAATCATCTTTTGAAATCGCTACTCTAGGTTTATTACACTCCCATATCCTTTCCCCGTTTTCGTTATATATTTCCATCTTATCGTATATTATACTTTCCATAACACCATTTGCATTCCCAACACTACTATATGAAACAAATCTGAATTTACGTTGCAAATCATATTTGTCATCCACAATAGACAAAACTCTTTCCCCAGCAATATGTACAATCTCTCCGCTTATTTGTTCCGTAAGACTATTTCCAGTGTCATAAATCCCCCATAAATCTATACTTTTCTCCATTACAAAAAGAACTATTCTGTATTTTTGTAAATTTGGTGGTCTACGATATTTTATAAAAATTCCCATTGTAATAGAAAGCAAAGCATATATAATTAACCAACTCCCAATTAGTTTGTATATACTGTATTTTCCTTCAAGAACAACTACGAATGTATGTTTCACAATATTGCTAAATCCCGAATGATAATATAAAAAATACACCATTCCGCCCATAACTACCGAGACAAAATAAACATAAAAAAAACATTTTATATTTCCAATAAATGTCCTAGGGCTAAATGCAACTTCATTCATAAGAATAACTGTTATTATATATTCAAAAATCAAATATATTAATCCGTTTTTTTCTAATAATCCATATAGTAGTGTAGAAATAAGACTTCCAAAAAGCGCCCCTAAAAAACATCTGTTTCTTCTTTTATGTATATCTGTTAATCTTCTTGTAAATAATAAAACTAGATAATCCATTATTAAATTCACAAAAAAATATACATCAAGATAAACTACTTGTTTCATAACAGCACCTTTTCTACGGATTTGTATCCGTATATAAGAACTATACATAAATAACATATATGCAAAGTCAAATGTTTGTATATATTATGTAAGGTTATCTTTTTTGATTTATTAATGTTAAGATGCCAAAATGTAAATTTATAAACTCATTTTTGCATTCTATCTTTCTAAATCAAAAAAGCTACCGCCCCACGACTGAATCGTCGAAGCGATAGCTTCAAAATACATAATTTATCTCTTCCTCTGGAGGAATGTTGGTACAACAAGTGATTTCTCAGCTACTCTATCCATCTGAGGAGCCTGTACCTGTGGTCTAGGCTGCTGTGTTGGCTGAGTATTAACTGGAGCTTTATACTGACCAAGTGGCTTAACTGTATTTGTTCTATATGTACCTGGTGCTGTCTGGAACTGGTTTGCAGCATTCTGTGCCATTACTGGAACATCTCCACTTTCAAGACCTGTTGCAATAACAGTAATTGTACATTCATCTGGATATGTGTCATCATATCTTGAACCAAAAATAACGTTTGCATTTTCACCAGCCAATTCCTGAACGAAACTTGCTGCTTCATTAGCTTCCATAAGTCCGATATCACCGGAAATATTGATAATAACATGAGAAGCACCCTGAATCTTTGTCTCAAGTAATGGGCTCTCAACAGCTATTCTAACTGCTTCATTTGCCTTGTCATCACCCTTTGCAGAACCAATACCAATATGTGCAACACCCTTGTCCTTCATAACAGTCTGAACATCAGCGAAGTCAAGGTTAATAAGTGCAGGAACATTAATAAGATCTGTGATTCCCTGTACTGCCTGCTGTAATACTTCATCAGCTTTCTTTAAAGCTTCTGGCATTGTTGTTCTTCTATCTACAATTTCAAGCAATTTATCATTTGGAATAACGATAAGTGTATCAACGCTATCTCTTAATTTTTCAATACCTAAAAGAGCATTAGTCATACGAGTCTTAGCTTCAAACTTAAATGGTTTTGTAACAACACCAACTGTAAGAATACCCATATCCTTTGCAATCTTAGCAACAACAGGAGCAGCACCTGTTCCTGTTCCACCGCCCATACCACATGTAACGAATACCATATCGGCACCCTTTAATGTTTCAGCAAGTTCCTCTGCATTTTCCTCTGCAGCTTTTTCACCAACCTCAGGCTGTGCTCCGGCACCAAGACCCTTTGTAAGCTTCTCTCCAATCTGTAACACATTTGGAGCTTTACAAAGCTTTAATGCCTGCTTATCTGTGTTGATTCCAATGAATTCAACTCCACTTATATTTTCATCTATCATTCTATTAACCGCATTATTACCAGCACCGCCAACACCGATTACAATAATTTTTGCTGCTGCCTCTGCTTCGTTTGTTCTAATTTCGAGCAAGGTTATTTCCTCCTTCAATCCCAAGCTTATTCCATAGTCGACCTAATGGTCTTAATCTACCATAATATAATATAATCATTCTCAAAAATAATCAACCCAAAAATTAAATTTTTAGCAATTTTTTGTTAGAAATTATTTCACCTCTGATGTGTCCTTTTTAAACGTATATCCAGAACCCGTTGTATTGTACACTGACATATCCAGCACACCCTTTTCATCAACTAGTGTAGGAATAATATCTGATAAGTCCTTTATTTTTTCATTAAGGTCAGTACTGTCTCCAAGATTTACCGTAACTTGTCCTATTCGAATTTTTATTTTAAAATCATTATCAATATCAATATTCTCTGTGGTTATTTCGTACTTTTCTATACACTGTGTAACATCCAGAAGCACAGTAAATACCTTCTCATTTTCAACAGGTAACTTTTGATGTAATACAATATAATCGTAATCTATACCAGATATAAGAGGAACATTTTCCAGCTTTTTCGTTGAACTTTCAACCACAATACCATCTTTATCGAAATACATATTGCTTCCCATATATTCAATATAGCCCACAACACTCTTCTCATATATGGTAATCTTGTATTCTGTTGGTGATAAAGTCTCCATATCATATGTTTCTACAAAAGGTATCTCTATTTTATCCTTAAACTTTTGGTTATAAATGAATTTAACCAATCTTCTGTCAGAATCTGATTTAAAGAAAAATCCTTCCAGCTCCTGTGCCGTATACCTCTCCGATCCTGCAAAGGTTAAAGAAAATGTCCCGATGTCATCTTCATTTATAGGTTTTCCATTTTCGTCTGTATAAACTACATCAATTTTAAGACTCCAAATAAAAATACCAATTCCACCAAAGAATAAAACTAAAGCCAAAACAGCTATTAATATTTTATACTTCTTCTGCATCGTCAACTACCACCTGTCTTCTGGCTTTTTTACTCCCCTTTGAAACAGAAATAACCAATCCCATTTCTGCCATAAGGAACAACGTTGAAGTACCACCATAACTAATAAAAGGCAATGTAACACCTGTGTTTGGTATTGTATTTGTAACAACTGCTATATTCAATGCCACCTGCAATGCAATATGTATTAACACTCCCATTACAAGCATTGATCCAAATAAATCTTCAGCCTTATTTGCTATTGATAAAAGTCTCCATATTAAAAAAGCAAATAAAAGAATAATTGCTATTCCACCAAATATACCTAATTCTTCACATATAATAGCAAATACCATATCATTTTGAGCTTCAGGAACAAATCCCAGCTTTTGTACACTCTGTCCAAGTCCCTTTCCAAAGAAACCTCCTGAACCAATAGCGTAAAGCGCCTGTAATGTCTGATAGCCTCCCTCTTTCGAATATGCAACAGGATCCTGCCATACAAGAAGACGCTGCATTCTAAAACCGCCCATGAGTTTTAATGCAAAAAAGCCTATTACCCCCACAATAACTATAAGTATTGCGTAATATCTTGTATTTTTACTAGATAATGCAAGCATTGTATATCCAATACCCCCTACAATAATTGCAGAACTAAGATTCTTTGTAATAAGCAGAATACAAAGAACTAAAACGCCCATTATCGCAAACATAGATATTGTACTTTTAATTTTGCTTGATACCTTAGGATTTTGAGAAATAAGTGCTGCAAAGAGCAAGATTAGAGCAACTTTTGCAAGTTCAGCAGGCTGAAATGAAATTGATCCTACACCAATCCATCTTTTTGCACCATTCGCTTCAATACCCAAAGGTGTAAGAATAAGTATAAAACATATAATTGAAATAATATATCCTATTCCTGCAAATTTTTTCCAAAAATGATAATCCACAACTGCAAAGAAAATCATTACTATGGCACCAAGAAATGTAGCCTGCATCTGTTTTACAAGGTAATAATCAGGGCTCCATCCCTTCATAGATGCCTCATATGAACTAGTTGAATATATCATAACAAGTCCGAAGCAAATTAAAAAAATAACAGATACAATCAGACTGGTGTCTACTTTTCTTCTTATTGTTTTATTTTTATTTATTCTATTTTCTCTATAATCTCTATTATTGTCCATAAATATCTGCCTTTCCCAATTTAAGCATCCCTTATAGTATAATATTTTTCACTCTATTTTTCAACATTCTCTTTTCTTTCAATTCCTAAATAAGGCAAAATATTATCGAAAACATTTGAAATAACTGGAGCTGCTATCGTTCCACCATAATAAATGCCCACAGGTTCATCTATAATGCACATTGCAATAACCTGCGGATTATCAGCTGGAGCATACCCGATAAACGATGAAATATATTTGCCATTTCCTCTAGGCAATTTCTCTGATGTTGCTGTTTTTCCGCCAATAGAATAACCTTCTACCTGTCCTCTTAATCCGCCTCCTTCACTTACAACTTTTTCAAGTGCATATTTAACCTTTTCACTTACATCATTTGATATAACACCACTTTCCGTTTTATATTCCAACGTTATATTTTCACCATTTTCATCTTCAATTCCCAGCCCAAAATGGGGTGTGATAAGTGTTCCACCATTTATTATCGAAGAAACAGCACGTAAAAGTTGTAAAGGTGTTATCTGAAATGACTGTCCAAAAGAAATAGTTGCAAGCTCAACCTCTCCAATATCTTCAAGATTGTGCATAATGCTGTTAGCTTCTCCCGGAAGATCAATTCCTGTTTTTTCAAAAAAACCTAGTTTTTCCATATATTTATACATATTTTCTTTTCCAGTTGCCAAGCCTACAGTTATAAACACAGGGTTACATGAATTCATAACGGCCTCAAGAAAGCTCTCTCCCCCATGTCCATTTACTTTATGGCATCTAATTCTTCTATCTTCAACTATTTTATAGCCTGGGCAGGAAAATCTCGATTCCAGACTGACAACTCCCTCTGAAAGAGCTGCTGTAGCTGTTATAATTTTAAAGGTTGACCCTGGCTCATATGTATCGTTAATTATTGTATTTCTCCAGATTGCATTAGGATCAACCCCTTCTTCTGCTACAGCAAATGGTTCGTTCAAATTATATTCAGGTACATTTGCCATACCGTAAATTTCACCATTATTAGGATTCATAACAATGATTGATACATTTTTTGCCTGTTTTTCCTCTAATACCTTATACGCCATCTGTGTTATATATTTGTGAATATAATAGTCAACTGTAAGGACAAGATTTTTTCCTTTAATTGGACTTTCATATATTTGTTTTTCATTTTCAAGTTCATGGCCCGAAACATCTGCTTTTGTTTGAATATTTCCATTTATCCCCTTAAGATATTCATCATATTTTACTTCTATTCCTACAACTCCCTGATTGTCACCTCCAGCAAATCCCAGCACTTTTGAGAGCATTTCATTGTATGGATAAAACCTTTTATAGTCTTCATCTACTTTTACACCTTTTATATTATAGGTATTTATTTTTATCCCCTTATCCCTGTCTATATTTCCTTTTATTTTCTCCACTGCTGTGTTTTTTGTAACTTTTTTATATACTTCATCCCTGTCAAGTCCAAGCTCACTTACAAGCATATCTGTAACCTCATCCGCATCCTCTACAAGAACAGGAATAACAAAAACTGTGCAGACAGGTATTGATGTTGCAAGAATATTTCCATTTCTATCTACAATATCACCTCTTGCTGCTTTTATTTCTCTTTCACGATATTGCTGATCTAAAGCCATAGTCTGATACATATCAGAATTTTTAATTATAAGATATGCTAATCTCCCAACAAGTAGAATTATTGATAAAAAAATTAAATATGTAAAAATAATTAGTTTTTTTCTGAAAAGCATAAAATAACCTCATGATTCATCTATAATATCTATTATTATAATCATGAGGTTATGCATACATTGTTTTTATATTAAATATTTACTAATTATGGTTTGCCGGTTCATTTCCTCCGGAACCTTGATTTCCTGCTCCTTGACCGCTTGTCCCCTGGTCACCGGTTCCTTGATTACTTGTACCCTGGTCACCTGCTCCTTGATTACCGGTTCCATCATCACCAGTTCCTTCATCAATAATTCCTCCACCAAATACCTCTTCAGAATCCCCAGCCGGTGGAGTCTGTGGTTCACTTGGAGTCTGAGTATTGGAACCATCTGGTGTTTGTGGTGTATCCGGAGCTTGTGGTTCATCCGGCTGTGTTGGTTCTTCTTCCGGAATGTCATCAGGGAATATATTCATTGCCGGAAGCACTTCTTCCATCACTGCTTTCCAAAGCTTTGTAGCATATGATGTATATTGTTCTCCTTCAACATCAGGATTATCAACTACAACATAACATACAACCTTAGGGTTATCATATGGTGCAAATCCAATAAATGAAAGAAGATAAGTGTTTGTTCCTCTTGGCTGTCTTTCTGCAGTTCCTGTTTTTCCCGCAATAAGATATCCTTCTACACCAGCAGAACCTCCTGTACCTCCCGAAACGCAAAGTCTAAGTCCCTGTTTAATAATGTCTGATGTCGCCGTGGTAACCGTCTGTTTTACAAGTGTTTTACTATTTGTCTTAACAACTCCACCATTTTCGTTTATTATCTCTTTAACAACGTGTGGCTGATAATAATATCCACCATTTACAAGAGATGAAAACGCCGAAGCAACCTGTACCATAGTAACATTATAATTCTGACCAAATGAGTTGGTTGCCAAATCTGCCGGTCCCATTTCTTCAGCTTTTCTAACAAGATTTGCACAGCTTTCCTCACCAGGAAGATCAATTCTTGTTTTAAGTCCAAAGTTAAATCTCTGCAAATATGAAGTAAATGTATTTGCCCCTTCTTTCGCCGCTATAAACATTAAAGCGTCATTACATGAATATGCAATTGTCTGGTACAAACTAATTGTTCCATGACCTTCATTTTTGTGACATTTTATTGTCCAGCCCCCGACTATCTCTCGTCCATCACAAACGAATTCATCTTCAGGCTGTATAAGTCCCTCATCAAGAGCCGCTGCAATAGTATATGGCTTAGCTGTAGAACCAGGTTCATAACTATCACTAATACAATAATTTCTCCATATATCATTTAGTGCAGCATACTGCTCTTCTTCTGTCATGGCAGCAATCTCTTCTTCTGTGTAATACTTTGACAAATCTCTTGGATTATTTAAATCATATGACTTCTTTCCTGCCATTGCCAATATTTCACCATTTGAAGGATCCATTATGACAATACCTATATGTTCCGGATCATACAACTCATTATATTCGTTAATATGTTTTTCTATTATTGTCTGAATATTTATATCAATAGTTGAAATGATAGTATTTCCATTTACAGCAGACTTCTCAACCTCCTGCATAATATTATCATTATTGACATATCCGAACTTTCTTCCATCTACTCCATTTAAATACTCATTATAATACTCCTCTATTCCCCATGTACCAACATTTCCTGCCGATGTAAATCCAATAATACTACATGCAAGACTTGAGTATGGGTATTTTCTTTCATATTCAGTTTCAAACCAAACTCCTTGAATATTAGGATTATTCTTTGTGTCTTCTTTCATTTCAAGGAACTCTTTTATATCATCATATGAAAGCTTCTTTTTGTATACATAATAACTTCTCTGACTATTATCTTTAATGAAATTACTTATTTCTTCTTTATCAAATCCAAAACATTTCACCAAGGCTTCTACTGTATCTTCATAATACTTCTCATTATCTGATAGTATAATCTTTGGGTCAATTATCATATTATATACTTTTATTGACGTTGCAATAATGTTTCCATTTCTATCCTTGATATCTCCTCTTTGAAAAGGAATGGTTGTACTACTGTAATTCTGCTGATTAAGTACCTGAATAGCATACTCATCACCTTTTTCATTGTTTTGTAATATTATTTTTACGCACAAAAAGACCAGTATAACAATGACAATGCCGAAGAAAGCCTGCACTTTCGTACGCATTTTCTTACTCATAACTACTGGTCCCTTTTTTCTTTTTCTCTTTATTTTATTATCCATGATATACCTGCTAAATTACTAATTTGGAATATCGTAAAGCTGTTTCATATATTCTGTATCAGAGCTGTCGTAAAACTTAATCTGATCTTCTCTTGCATTAATCATACCAAGCTCTTCTGTAGCAACTCTTAAAACATAATCAACATCTACATATCCATTTATTTCATAATCCATAGCATCATTCTGTGCTGATAATGTATCAATCTGAGACTCAATAACTGAAATCTTATTCTTTGTTTCTGTAATCTCTGAATTAATATTCAAATACTTAATACACATAATAACTATGGCAACAACTGCTACAGATAAAAATATAACATATGGAACGCTCATTGTAAAAGCATTTTCATTTTTTCTATATGTTTTTCTATATTCTCTGTTTGATCTTCTTACATCAAACTCATCTTCTTCTACTGTACGTACTACCTTTTTTCTTTCAGGTACTGCCTCCAAAGCAGATTTTGTTATTGTATTTACTCTTCTTACAGCGCTTCCTTCCTGATAAAATTCAGAATTGAAACGTGCCATATTAACATTATTAAATTCCTGTCTTCTCTTCACAATTTTACCCTTTTTCCTTCCATGGAACTTAATGAAATTAATTATATTTACGTTCAAATACTCTTAATTTCGAACTCTTTGCCCTTTTATTATTTTTTATTTCATCATCAGAAGGCACTATCGGCTTCCTTGTCACTACAATGCCTTTTGATTTTTTACCACATACACACATTGGAAAATTCTTTGGGCATGTACATGGATTTTCATTGTTTCTAAACTTATTTTTAACAATTCTGTCTTCTAATGAATGGAATGTAATGATACTTAATCTGCCTCCATCATTTAACAAATCAACCATATTATCTATTGAATCTTCAAGTACTTCTAACTCTTTATTCAGCTCAATCCTAATAGCCTGAAATGTTTTCTTAGCCGGATGTCCTGATGTTGCCTGTATCTTCTGTGGAATTGCTGCCCTTATTGCGTCTATAAGCTCTCCCGTTGTTTCAATAGGCTTTTCTTTTCTCTTAAGGACTATATGTTTAGCAATGTTTTTTGCAAATTTATCTTCACCATAGTCTCTTATTATCCTGAATAATTCCATTTCCGAATATTCATTGACAATATCTTTTGCAGTTATGGGATTACTCTTATCCATTCTCATATCAAGAGGTCCATCTTCTTTATATGTAAATCCTCTTTCAACTGTATCTATCTGATACGAAGAAACTCCAATATCAAGTAAAATTCCATCAACTTTTTCTACGCCTAAATCTTCGAGTACTTTTCTTATTTCATGATAATTGCTTTTCACAACATCAATCTTTACATCCTTGAATTTCGACAATCTTTCTTTTGCAACCGTCAAAGCATCTTCATCCTGGTCAATTCCAATAAATCTGCCATTTTTCGAAAGTCTTTTGCATACCTCCGTGGCATGTCCTGCTCCGCCTAAGGTTCCATCTACATATATCCCATCAGGATTAATATTCAAACTTTCAATTGTTTCGTCTAATAAAACTGATTTGTGATTAAATTCCATCTTCTCTCATCCTAAATTATTAATCCTAAATTTGACATATGCTCTGCAATTTCATCCATATCATCATATGCTGTAGATTCGTTCCATCTAGCCTTATCCCAGATTTCAACTCTGTTACCAACACCAACAATAACAACATCTTTTTCAAGATATGCAAATTCTCTAAGGCTGTTTGGTAAAAGGATTCTTCCCTGCTTGTCTACTTCAACTGTTGCAGCACCAGCTAAAAAGAAACGAACAAATTGTCTTGCATCTTTGTTTGACATAGGAAGTGATTTTAATTTTTCTTCAAAGGCTTTCCATTCATCATTTGGGAACACAAATAAACAGCCATCGAGCCCCTTAGTTACTACAAACTCATCGCCCAATGCCTCACGAAACTTTGCAGGTACAATGACTCTGCCTTTTGCATCGATTGAATGATTGTATTCGCTCATGAACATTGAAAAACACCTTCTTTTGATGTGGCGACCAAACAATTCACCACTTTCTACCACAGTGATGACACTTCCTACCACTTTTCACCACTTATGAGTACATATTACCTCTAAACCCTCACAAAATCAAGCATTTTTTGATGTTTCAATCAAAAAAAATAACTACAAAATATGCTTTTCGCATATCTTGTAGTTATATCATTTTCTACATACAATATATTGTTTTATTGAGTTTCATCTGATTTTGTACTCTGTGTTTCTGCTATTACATTTTCCAAATCAGTTTCAGCAGTTTCAGTTATATCTGATGTTTCATCTGTATTTGTTTCATCTGTCTTCATTTCTTCAACTAATTTGAAGAATTTAAATAATGTTTTTTGTTTTTTGGCTATCATCACTCTGTTAGCAATTAAAACTATTATTGAGACAATTGCCAATATCGCTGATAAAAGCTGTGATGCAGGTATACCTGTATTTCCTATAATAAGCTGGTCTGTTCTCATTCCCTCGACATAAAATCTAATAAGGCCATATCCAGCAGTATACCATAAAATCATTTCTCCATGATATTTCTTCTTCTTTTTAAATATCATAATGAGAATTAATAAAATAAGATTTAAGGTAGACTCATAAAGAAATGTTGGCTGAACCTGAATCCATTTATGTGCATCATCAATATAGCTTACACCTTCAGGCACTCTGACTCTTGCTATTCCATCCTTACAGTTGATTCTCATAGCAAACAAACCATCCGAGTCGCCACCAAAGGCTTCTCTGTTAAAAAAGTTTCCCCATCTGCCAACTATTTGTCCAACAAGTATTCCAAGGCTTGCCACATCGGCACACTGCCAAAAGTTAAGTTTCTTTACCTTTGTCACAATATATCCGGCGAGAATACCTCCAATAAGACCTCCATATATTGCAAGTCCTCCCTGTCTAATATTAAATATACTAAGAAGGTTATCTTTATATCTGTCCCATTCAAAAATTACATAATATATACGAGCGCCAAATATTGCTGCAATTATGGATACCATAGCGATATCAATATAATCATCCGGTTTTTGTTTGGTTTTCTTTGCCTCTTTTAAGCAAAGAATTACTGCCAGAATCATACCAATGCCAATTATCAAACCATAGTATGCTATCTTAAAGCCAAACACTGTAAATGTTTTTGGCAAATCATTTATTTCAATTCCAAGATTTGGAAAACTAATACTTACTTCTGCTAACATGATATACCTCTTAAACGTTAAATCTGAAAAGAATTACATCTCCATCTTTTACAACATAATCTTTTCCTTCAAGTCCAACAAGTCCCTTATCTTTAGCAGCAGAATAGCTTCCACAATCAAGAAGATCCTGATAATTTACAACTTCTGCCTTAATAAATCCTCTCTCAAAATCCGTATGAATCTTTCCAGCAGCACCTGGTGCTTTTGTTCCCTTTTTAATAGTCCACGCTCTTGTTTCCTGCTTTCCTGCTGTCAAATAGCTGATAAGGCCAAGAAGACTATAGCTTGCTTTAATAAGCTTATCAAGTCCAGACTCGCTCAATCCTAATTCTTCAAGGAACATAGACTTTTCATCGTCATCAAGCTCTGAAATCTCCTGCTCAATCTGTGCACATACAACGAACACTTCAAATCCTTCACTATTTGCAAATTCTCGAACTTTTTTAACATTTTCATTCGATGCACCATCGTCAGCCAAATCATCTTCTTTAACATTAGCTGCAAAAATAACAGGCTTATATGTCAAAAGATTATATTCCTTTAACCATGCTAATTCATCTTCATCTGTTGTTTCATAGCTCTTTGCAAGTTTTCCTGCTTCAAGATGTTCTTTTAACGCATTCAGTAAATCTAATTCTTTTGCAAGAGTCTTATCATTTCTTGCGCCCCTTGAAACCTTTGCAATTCTTCTATCAATAATCTCGACATCCGAGAAAATCAATTCAAGATTGATTGTTTCAATATCTCTAATAGGATCAATGCTTCCTTCAACATGTATAACATTTGTATCTTCAAAGCATCTTACAACATGAACAATTGCATCAACTTCTCTAATATTTGAAAGAAACTGGTTACCAAGACCTTCACCCTTTGATGCACCTTTTACCAATCCTGCAATATCAACGAATTCAATTACAGCCGGTGTAATCTTATCTGAATCATATAAAGCTGCAAGCTTATCAAGTCTTTCATCTGGAACAGGTACTACACCTACATTTGGATCTATTGTACAGAATGGATAATTTGCTGATTCTGCGCCAGCCTTTGTAAGTGAATTAAAAAGTGTACTTTTACCAACATTTGGTAAACCAACGATTCCTAGTTTCATATTTCTCTTTATCTCCTTTAAATGTATTGATTTGTCCTAATACAGTAAAATATAGTGTACCACATCGGAGCAAAAATGTACATTTTTTTCTTTCATCACACTCATCTTCTGTTTATCTGATTCATTTCTCTTATTCCCGCCCTCTGTATGAATCGTCTTGTATTATCTGTGAATTTTAAATTAATCGCACAAAATTCTGTAGTATGTCTTACTATAAAGAGGCATTTTTAGTTCCTTTGTGTCCCATAACCGTTCAAAAGACTTCACTTCAACCCTTCTGTTTCCATTCCAAAATGCCTAAGCACATAGGCAGAAGAAAAAGCTGCACATTCAAACTCCCCTTGTTTCTCTGTTCGATTCGGTGTATCAATTATGTATCATGATACCACCACGAATAGAAATCTGTTTTGCTCTCATTACTTCTTTTTTAAGTTTTTCTCTCCATATTGGTGTCAAGTAAGTATGCGCCCTACCTGTCACAGGATCTTATAATATATTTAGCTTAGGATAGAAGCATCTTGATACAAAATCATATTGGTTTGACTTTGCTGTCATAATCAATCCCAATCCATCTAATTTTTTGATAAGCTCTCCATTTGGAACAAAACCTTTTAATTTTTCCTCATCGGATATAATTTTTTCTGCATGAATTCCGAAGAAGGTATTTCTTTGCATATCAAAACCGCTGCTGGATTTCCCGTAAATAATTCTTCTGCAAATGCATCAACAATATATTGTTTCATAATATTTCTCCTTTGCCATCATCATCCATTGCATTCAAAATAATCCATTCACCTTTCTTATTTGATCCGATACGTTTAATAACACCTTTTTCAACCATAGATTGCAATGACCTCTTTATAGTTGAGTCAGAACACCCCAAATACTTCGCCATTCCACTACGAGTTAAAGTTGGCTCTCCTCGTAAGAGATTGACTATCTGTTGTTCTCTCTCATTCAATTTTATTTGGTCATTCATTGGGTCATTTATTTGGTCATTCATTGGATTACTATGACCCAATAAATATTTTTGGGTGATATGCATCTCTCTATTGTGCAATTCATTCTTTTCACCAAGCAAAAGACTTCTTAAAAATTTTTCTAAGAATTCCGTTGTCTCATATACCCCATCTTTAATATTATTATAATTTGCTCGAACTAAGGCATTTCTAAAATACCAAGAGTTTTCTGCAAACAAATCATTCTCAGCATTGAATCCCAACATTCGGAGATACTTAATAAAAAATACCGCTGTTGTTCTAGTATTTCCTTCACCAAAAACATGAATCTGCCATAGTCTTGAGACAAATACTGCCAGGTGATAAATCGTTTCATCCATTGTCAATCCATTAAATTTAAAATTCCTTTCCTGGGAAAAATCATATTCTATATTGAGTCGGTGAAAAAGTAATTGATTTGTCAGAAAGTAATTTAGCAATATTTCTAATATATTCATCAAATGAATCTTGTTTTATATCTCTCATTCTATATGCTCCTCTTCATCAAATTTGCCACATGTATTGAAAACTATACCACTCCTGACACTATTTGAAAATAATAATTTTCTTATTAACTGATTATAGCACATATTTCTCTATATTCATCTTATATTTCTATACATATATTTCTTTACACATAGCTCTATACACACCTCTCTATACACCCATAATTATCTTAGTATTGTTTTCTTACAACTTGTTCTTTTTTACAACACTTGTATTTTTTCAAAAAAATAACAAACACTATTGTAAAATTGTATTTTTTTAAAGGAGAATAAATATAATGGATAATAATGTTAAAAACCAGAAATCAAACATAAATCCAAGAAAAATCGTAATTATCGGTTGTGGTTTTGTTGGTTCTGCATCTGCTTTTGCACTTATGCAGACAGGTCTTTTTTCAGAAATAGTATTGATTGATGCCGACGTTAAAAAGGCTGAAGGTGAAGCGTTAGATCTTGCTCATGGAGTATCTTTCACAAAACCGCTTAAAATGTATGCAGGTTCCTATGACGATATCTCAGATTCATCAATTATTATAATCACTGCAGGTGCAAACCAACAAAAAGGAGAAACAAGGCTTGACTTAATTAAAAAGAATGCATCCATAATGAAATCAATTATTGCAAATATAACAGCTCATTCATTTAATGGAATACTTCTAATAGTTTCAAATCCTGTAGACATACTAACATATGTTGCATTAAAAGAGTCAGGATATTCACCTAATCGCATAATTGGTTCCGGTACAGTTCTTGATACAGGTCGTTTCAAATATGAGATTGCCGAACATTTAAATGTAGATCGTCGTAGTGTCCATGCCTTCATAATAGGAGAACATGGAGACAGCGAATTGGCCGCTTGGAGTAATACAAGAGTCGGTGGTCTCCCCGTCAACGATTTTTGTGAATTGCGAGGATATTATTCTCACGAAGAATCAATGAATAGAATATTTGAAAGTGTAAAAAACAGTGCCTATAAAATTATAGACAGCAAACAGGCTACCTATTACGGAATTGCAATGGCCGTCAAACGCATCTGTGAGGCAATTGTTCGTGATGAAAAATCTATTTTGCCAGTATCTACTTTAATAAATGGTGAATATGGATTATATGACGTGGTATTAAGTCTCCCTTCTATCGTTTCAGCAAATGGTGTAGAAAAGATAATACCTATTATGTTAAACAATTCAGAAAAAGAAAATCTTTTAAATTCAGCATCAATCTTAAAAAAGATGATAGCCAAAAATTTATAAATCTTAGTCTGTAGGTTATATTGTATCATTGTTTTTTCTTGTATCATTGTTTTTTTTAATGTATAATATCCTCATAATTAAATGAGGTGACTAATTTGAATAAACAACGTCAAAATCTTTTTATAAAACTTATAGGTAAAATTATGGGTTTTTTCGATAAAATGGCTCGTGATAACGTAAGTGCATTTTCGGGACAAAGCTCGTACTTTTTTGTAATGGCAATCTTCCCTTTTGCATTGCTTTTATTAACGTTACTTCGCTTCACACCAATTAGTGCAGATTTACTTTTGTCTTTTATATTTTCAGTTCTGCCTTCAAGCTTTCATGATTTTGCTTCAAGCTTGATAAATGGTTTATATGATAACAGCGATATTGCAATTGTCTCATTTTCAGTTATAACAGCAATATGGTCAGCATCAAAAGGCGTTTATTCTATTTTGAATGGTTTAAATAAAATATATGAGGTTAAAAAAACCAGAAATTACTTTTTTAGACGTATTATCGCTTCTATATATACTTTAGCATTTATGATAGGTATTGTTGTTACTCTGTTAATATTAGTATTTGGTAATTCTCTGCTTAAACTTATAGGAAAAAATATTCCTCTTCTTTACGACATAATAAGTTTTATTATATCCATAAGAGGTGTATATATGTCTATATTTTTATCACTTATATTCCTATTGCTATATAAGCTCGTACCAAATAAAGAGTACAGTACAATTGACCACCTTCCAGGTGCAATCTTTTCAGCAGTAGGTTGGGAAATTTTCTCCTTTGCCTATTCAATTTATGTAGATTTTTACGCTGGTCAATATTACATTTATGGTTCGCTTACCACTATAATCCTGCTTCTTTTGTGGATATATGTATGTATTTATATAATATTTATAGGAGCAGAAATAAATGTATACTTTAGAAATTATTTTATTTCAACTAAAAATGCTATAAATAAGATAAAGGAAGAAAAAAGTGGAAAAGATTAATAAATCTTTTCCACTTTTACATTTTCATAAAAGAACTGAATTATTTCTTCGTATCCACAACCATTTTTTCCAAGGAAGTTCGCACCATTCTGGCTCATACCAACTCCATGTCCGTATCCACCACCAATAATATTGTATCCTGATAAAAGATTGTCTGTTGCAATCGGATCAAATATCACATATGCACTTGGTAGTAAAGAAAATCCGTTCACATCGCTTCCGTTTAGCCTTTTAATAGTATAATTTGACATATTAAATAGTTTTCTTATGTTAAGTTCTCTATCGACTCTTATTGTCATATCACTTCCATATATAATGATATAATTCAATACACCACCTTGACCTCTGTCGCCTATTTCTATCTTTTTGACATTTCCTATATTGTCAATGTGTTCATTTACAAAGGAACCATCTGATTTCTTCACATAGACGCATGATTGATTTGAATCACAAATTTTTGATATATTTTCATTTACAAGTTTTGTAATATCCTCAAGTGTTAATGTAACATTCCACCTGTACCATGGATATTCACTATCAAAGGTTTCATATGTCATTCTGATAAAACTATCAAATGTAGCATTATCGGTTAAATCCATATCAGTATCAGCATTCGAAAATAATTTACCCTTTATATATGGTGTATTAGTTCCCCATACCATTGTATCCGTAGAACTTCCACACGACGTAGAAAAGAAATATGCATTTATTATTTCACCTTCATACGTTATAACCTTTCCATATGTTTCTTCTACTGCAATGGTTGATGCCTCCTGTTCTAGTGAATTGTTGTATACCTGATAATTGGTACTATCATCAACATGAGCACCAAATGCACTATAACCGTTCTGCTTAATCTGTTTTATTGCATAGCTTCTTGCACAAACAGCTTGTGTCTTTAAAGCTTCTATATTGTATGTATATGGCATTTCACTTGGAACAACACTTAATAAGTATTTTTCAACTGGAAGCTCATTTATTACCACTATTCTTCCATTGCTTGGTGCAAGCTCAATTGTACCTCTGTATGACGGACTTCCATATCCTCTCTCTATAGAATTAATTGTAATTTTTGAATTAACCCCCTCTGGTGTAAGAACAATTCTTCCATTTTTCAATTGTTCATTATTTAAATCAAATCTTACAACTTCTCCCGGATTAACTTTATATACATTATCACCGGATGTTACAACAATGCCTGTATCAGATGACACTTCTACCAAATCATGAAAAATATCTGTAAAACCTGTATTCATAATTAACACTCTGATATTATCCGCATTTACATCTCTATCAAGTACAACTGCTACCACTTCATCATTATCAACAAAGAATTTTCCAATATCATATCCTACTAATATATCTTTTAAATTCTTTGTTTCAAGTGTCCCAAAGGTTTTATATACCTTTATATCTTTTGACAGATTATAAACGCCAAGCTTATCAATTTCGATTTTTTCATTATCATAGGCCATAACCTTTCCCGATACTGTTTTTTCTTTTATTGTGTATGAAGTCAGCTTCTTTTTTTCTACAGTTAAATCTGCGACAACATTACTATAATTGCTAATCTTATCAGTAATAACAAACTCTCTGATAACTCCACATACATATGTCTTTATTTTGCCACCATCTATTGAAACGACCCATGCATTCTTATAAGCAACTTTTTCAGAAATCACATCTCCTATAAGAAGTAACTCATCATCTCTGATATATGCTGATACTTCTTTATCAATATAATAATCAACATTTATACCTGAATATTTCAATTTCCCTGCATTACTTGCAAGAGTCCACTTTTCAAGAGTCGCAACATTTGATGGAGTTGCTGCAATTACGATATTTTTTTTCTGAATATTCCCATCTTTGTCGCATTGTTCAACTAGCAAATCATAAATATTTTTCCATTCATCGTATGTAATCTTAGCGGAAGCTTTGTTATTATTGACATAAGCAAGTAATTTTTTATCGACAATACCAATATTTGTAAATAAACTGTCTAGATTTCTATATGTAAATATTTCGTATGCGTCAGCTTCTGTTGGTTTAATATCTTTTGTGCTAAAATATCCTAACTCATACATTCCATTCATATACGAAACATACCAATTATCATTCTTACCATCAAACCTGTCATTTTCTATCCGGTTCAAATCATCATTGGACATAAACAGCATCGATACATCTTTCGCAACAACTGCGTTTGTAATGTAATTTTTTGCAGGATTGCTTTCCTTTTTTCCGATTAATGAATAGACAATCATGCCAATTACCAGTACACAACATATTGTCAACAGTATTATTGTTTTCTTATTCTTCATTTACTATAATTCTCCATTTTAACCTTAAAAAAGCAGCATATATATGCTGCTTTTTATGTTCCCAAAATGCCGGTCCTGCTTTTTGAGTCCTAGCAAAGCTAGGTGGGCAACCGCAATCTGGAATCTGTCTTCCACTTATAGAGGCCTGACATCAACACAGATAATATAGGAATCCCTTTTAAAAAGTGTAGGTTCAAAATTCACAGGTTATCGAACATTTCAGGTAACATATTTCTTATGATTATTATACTTTAATCATACCTATTTTTCAACTGTTTTTTTTAATGAAAAAAGTGGAATTTTCCTTTATTTTTCGCCGTTTTTCGCACATTAACCAAACAGTAGAAATATATCTTCTACTTCTGATAATCAAGCGGTTAAATCTATTTTTTACTTCTGAAAATTAAGCAGTTAAATCTATTTTTCTACCAGTCATCTTTGCCGCATCCTGGGATTTTCTCTCCTGTTGGTAAGGGTTACTTTCATTTGGATATTTAATCATTGTACGTGTCTCTCCTCCTGAAACATACACTCTTCCACATTCCGGACAAACATCTGTATGAATAGACACGCTGGCAGAAACAACTTTACCATTCTTTTCACCAGCCTTTGTATAAGCATTAGATACATGTTCAGCCTCATGTCCTGCTACAGCTGCACCGGCAGCCTCTGGTGAAATATGAGTTGCTGATTTAAAGGAAACATTTTCATCAGATCCATCCTTATACTTTCTATTCTTACAGGTTTCACATTCACCGTTTCCATATCCATTTCCATTATAATTTTGAAATAATGATATATTATAACTCATCTCAATGCACCTTCAATCCAATTTAACAATAAAAATGCTTCACATTACAACTCTACCTATATTGATTATAGCACACTAGTTTTATAAAAAAAAGAGGCGTTGCACAAAAAAATGCAACGCCAACATTTAATATACTATACTTAAATTAATAATTAGTTGTTAATTAACTTATCACTTTCATTATTCCAGCTGTAAAGCTTTCTGATTTCCTCACCAACTACTTCTGATGGATGTTCAGCAGCTAACTTTCTCATAGCCTTAAAGTGAGCCTGTCCACCTGCAGCTGACATATCTAATAAGAAGTCTTTTGCAAATGTTCCATCCTGGATATCTTTTAAGATCTTCTTCATTGTCTTCTTTGTTTCTTCTGTGATAATCTTTGGTCCTGTTATGTAATCACCATATTCAGCTGTATTTGAAATAGAATATCTCATTCCTGCAAAACCAGACTGGTAAATTAAGTCAACAATAAGCTTCATTTCATGGATACATTCAAAATATGCATTTCTTGGATCATATCCTGCTTCTACTAATGTTTCGAAACCACACTGCATAAGTGCACATACACCACCACAAAGAACTGCCTGTTCACCAAATAAGTCTGTTTCTGTTTCTGTTCTGAATGTTGTTTCAAGAACACCAGCTCTAGCTCCACCGATTGCTAAAGCATATGCTAAAGCGATATCCTGAGCCTTGCCTGTAGCATCCTGATGTACAGCTACTAAACAAGGAACACCCTTACCTGCCTGGTATTCGCTTCTTACTGTATGACCTGGTCCCTTAGGAGCGATCATTGTAACGTCAACATCCTTTGGAGGAACAATCTGACCAAAATGAATATTGAAACCATGAGCAAACATAAGCATATTTCCTGGTTCAAGGTTTGGTTCAATTGATTCCTTATATAATTTAGCCTGTAATTCATCATTAATAAGAATCATAATGATATCAGCTTTTTTTGCAGCTTCAGCAGCTGTATATACTTCAAATCCCTGAGCTTCAGCTTTAGCCCATGATTTGCTTCCTTCATATAAGCCGATGATAACATTGCATCCTGATTCCTTTGCATTCAATGCATGAGCATGACCCTGACTACCGTATCCGATAACAGCGATTGTCTTGCCTTCTAATAATGATAAGTTACAATCTTCCTGGTAAAATATCTTTGCCATTTTAAAATTCCTCCATTTTATAAAATGATTTTATATAATGCTTAACACTTCAAATAGAAAGTATCGGCATATTAACTATTTTGTAACGCCTCTGTTTAAACCTGTTATACCTGTTCTAACAAGTTCAAGTATTTCAAATCCTTCAAGCAAACCAACAAATGCATCAAGCTTTTGCTGATTACCTGTAAGCTCTATCATAAGAGACTCTGTACTAACGTCAACAATCTTAGCTCTGAACACATCTGTAATAGCTATAATCTGCTGTCTCTGTTCAGCATTTGCAGCAACCTTAACTAAAATAAGCTCTCTGCAAACAGATTCGCCATCTTTTAATTCTTTAATCTCTTTTACATCAATAAGCTTATTCATCTGCTTCTCGATTTGTTCTAATATTTCATCATCTCCATGAACAACAATTGTCATTCTCGAAAATGAGGGATTCTCTGTTTCACTAACTGTTAAGCTGTCAATGTTGTATCCTCTTCTGCTGAACAAACCAGCAACTCTGTTAAGAACACCTGAAGTATTGCCAACTAAAACTGAAAGAACCATCTTTCTCATACAAGCACCTCATATCTTTAATCTAGTAAAATACTCTTATTATATTAACATATTTGTGCTGTTTGTCAATGTGGGTTTTTCACATTTTATGTACTATTTTAGCTTTATGATAATTGATTTTTCTGTTTTAAAGTGTTATAATCTAAAACAGTAAGATTGGTACTTATACTTAATATAATATTTTGAAAGGGGATTCTTTATGTTTAAGGAATTGTTTGGTTCGTACCTTATTGAATCCGGAAAATTAACTGTTGAACAATACTCAGCTATTAAGGAATCAATGAAGAGTATGCGTGTTAAGCTCGGTATTATTGCAGTATCCGAGAAATTTATTACAGAAGATCAGGCTGATGAAATCAACCGTGCACAAGCTGCAATGGACAAAAGATTCGGAGATATCGCCATAGAAAAGGGCTACCTTACAGATGACCAGGTTTGTCATTTGCTTAGTATGCAGGGAAATCCTTTTATGCAATTCACACAGGCAACTGTTGAATTAGGTTTTATGACAATATCAGAGATTGATCAGGCGATGTCAGATTATCAACAGGCAAATAATTTTTCTGATGATGATATTGATTCAATCAAAACAGGTGATGTTGATAGGATATCTTCTGTTTTTGTTAAATCAGGAAATGAATTTGTAGATGATTTATTCTCACTTGCTCTCAGAAATATTATAAGATTTATTTCTACCGAAATAACTATCAGTAAAGTTGAAGAATTATGTTCATATGAATATGAGCATATTGCTGGTCAGGAAGTTAAGGGCGACCACCAGATTCTTTTAGCATTTGCAGGTAATGGCAAGTCTCTTCTTTCGGTTGCAAGTACATTTGCCAAAGAAGAATTCAGCGATGTTGATGAAGATGCATATGATTCAGTATGTGAATTTACAAATTGCATAAATGGTTTATATGCTTCAAGGTTAAGCAAAGAAGGAATTAACATTGATATGTTACCACCTCTTTTCTTCAACAACGGAGTTTTAAAATCTTCAAAGATTTATAAATTACCAATGACCATTATGGATTCAAAGGTAGATTTAATAATGACAATCGATGAAGAATATAAAATAGGTTAGGAGGTAGGTTTTATGTCATCAGTACTTATTGTAGATGATTCAAGAACATCTAGAAAAGTTTTAAGAACCATATTAGAAGAAGCTGGTCATACAGTAGTAGACGAAGCTACAAATGGTGATGAAGGTTTTAAAAAATGCAAGCTATGTAAGCCAGAGCTTGTTACTCTTGATATTACAATGCCAGTTCTTGATGGTATTGAAGCACTTCAGATTATAAAGACAAGATATCCTGAGATAAAAGTTATCATGGTTACTGCAGCAGGACAGAACAATAAAATGGTTGAAGCTGTAAAATATGGTGCAGATGATTTCATTGCCAAGCCATTTGATGCTAGTCAGATTCTTGATTCTATAAAGAAAGTAATGGGATTATAATATCTCTATTTATTACATATTGGAAATATCAATTTTTCAACGTTTTCTTATCTAAAAGAGGCCGCACATTCAATGTGCAGCCTCTTTTTATTTCCTAATTTCCTAATTTTCTAGCTTCTTAAATCAATATCCAACTGATTTTTTAAGTTCTTAAGTATTTTATTTACAAATCTGTCTACTGAATCATTTTCAAATGCCTGATCCTTTGGAACAAAATTAATTGTAAACGCCATACTTCTCTTATCTTCCGGTATCTGTCCACCTTCATATACATCAAAAAGTTTAATACTCTTTGCATATGCGCATGAATTTCTGATGACTTCTTCAACCTGACCACAAGTTATATCTTTACCCATTACTAAAGCTAAATCTCTGCTTTCCTCTGCAAACTTTGAAAGTGGTTCGAATGACGCCTTATTTCCATACCATTTAGAAAGTAACTTCATATCAATTTCCATAATATACGCAGATGTACGTAAATCCAACTCATCAGCAACATCATACGCAACTTTACCAAGATATCCAACTTCAACATCACCGCATTTTATTATAGCTGTCTGATATGGATGAAGGAATGTCTTTTCTGCCGGTTCATATGTGAATTCTACAAACAATGTTTCTGCAACTTTATTAGCAATTCCCTTTAAAGTAAAGAATGTTTCTGCATCACCAAATATACCAACGCAAAGAGTTTCTCTTTCATCCGGATAATCTGTAAGAGGTAATTCTTTCGGAATAAATACATTTCCAACCTCGAATAATCTACCTTGCAGATTTCCCTTCTTCTGATTTCTCGAAATTGCGTTCAGCATAGAGGCAGCAAGAGTTGTTCTCATAAGAGAAAGTTCCTCATTGATTGGATTCATAATTCTTATTGCATGTCTTTCTTTTGCATCTTCTGGTAATCTTAACAGGTCAAGATCTGATGGTGAGAAGAATGAGTAATGAATGCACTCATATGCTCCAATACTACAGAGAGCTTTCTTAAGTTTAAGTTCTTTTTTCTGTTTATTATTATTACCACCCATTGTAACCTTTGCATCAGGCATAAATGTTGGAATAACGTGTTCATAACCATACATACGAATTACTTCTTCTGCCACATCAGGATATGATTCCATATCTTCACGATATGCAGGAATCAGTAATGTAAGCTCATCTCCATTAATAGAAGGTGCAAAGTTAAGATTTTCCATAATTCTGACAATTTCATCATTTGGAACTTCTATTCCCAATACATTATTTACTTTGTTGATGCTTACCTTCATTTCCTTTGGTTCAATTGAATTACCTGTATTTACATCAATATGAGTTGAAGAAATCTTTCCACATCCTAATTCTTCAACTAAATGAAGGGCTCTCTTAATTGCAAAATATGTTGAATACTCATCAACACCTTTTTCATATCTGGCACTGGCATCCGAACGTTTTCCAAGTGCTCTTGCTGTCTTTCTTATATTGTCTCTTGCAAATTTTGCAGATTCAAACATAACTTCTTTTGTAGTATCTCGTATTTCTGAATTAAGCCCACCCATTATACCAGCTAATGCTACAGGCTTTACTCCATCACAAATCACAAGATTATTTTCGTTTAATGTGTATTCCTGTGAATCAAGAGTTATTATCTTTTCTTCATTTTTTGCACGTCTGACATTAATTGCATTTCCCTCAAGATAATCACAATCAAATGCATGCATTGGCTGTCCCAATTCTTTCATTACATAATTTGTAATATCAACAATATTTGAAATTGAATCAATACCAACTAAAGCAAGTCTTCTCTTCATCCAAAGTGGGGATTCGCCAATCTTTACATCATGTACGTAATGTGCAATATATCTTGGACAAATATCTGCTGCTTCAACTGTAACATTAAATCCATCTTTCTTTACATCAGTTTCTGTATATTCATATGATGGTTCTTTAAGTTCAACATCAAGTACAGCGGCAACTTCTCTGGCAATACCTAAAATACTCTGGCAATCTGGTCTGTTTGCTGTTATTGAAATATCAAAAATCCAATCATCAAGACCCAATAAAGGTTTTACATCAGAGCCAACGACAGCATCATCCGGCAAAACTAAAAGTCCGTTATACCCTGCACCTGGGAACATATTTTCAGATACCCCCAGTTCAACGCCCGAACAAAGCATACCACAAGATTCATAACCACGTAATTTTCCTTTTTTAATTGTCATTACGCCTTCAATTGTTTTATGGTCTTTTGCTGTTGCATAAACAGTTGCTCCAACAAGTGCAAGTGGGAACTTTCCACCAGCTTTTACATTATCAGCGCCACAACAAACCTGAAATGTACCATGCTCTCCTGCATTTACTTTTGTTAAACTTAAATGTGTTTCAGGTATAGGTTCACACTCTTCTACAAGACCTACTACAACATTTGAAATATCTTTTCCAACCTCATTTAATTCTTCAACTTCAAAACCGCATGAGAAAAGCTTTTTTTCAAGCTCATGAGGTTCTATATTTATATCTACATATTCTTTAAGCCAGCTTAATGGTAATAACATTTTTTCCTCCATTCCGACATCTTATGTCAGTCTTTCTATTTGAAATGATTTTTATTGTAACAAACTATAATTCAAAACTCACTAGCAGTTAGTTGTCATCAATCTGCTTTAATACACGTAAGTCTGATTCAAATAATAGTTTTATATTATTTATGCCATACTTAAGCATAGCTGTACGTTCAATACCAATTCCAAATGCCAAACCACTGTATTCTTCTGAATCAATTCCACAATTTTCAAGTACTTTCTTATTTACAATACCTGCTCCGAGAATTTCAATCCAGCCTGTTCCTTTACAGAGCTTACATCCTTTTCCTCCACATTCAAAACAACTACAGTCCACTTCTACTGATGGTTCAGTAAATGGGAAGTATGAAGGTCTAAGTCTTGTTGTTGTTCCTTCACCATATATTTTTTCAACGAATACATCTAACATTCCCTTTAAATCACAAAGTGTAATCTTCTTATCGACTACAAGTCCTTCCATCTGTGTAAACATTGGAGAATGTGTTGCATCATCATCTGAACGGAACACCTTACCTGGTGACAATATCTTAATTGGTGGCTTCTTACTTTCCATAACGTGAATCTGTCCGGCAGATGTCTGTGTACGAAGTAAGAACTCTGGTGATAAATAGAATGTATCCTGCATATCACGCGCCGGATGATCCTTTGGTGTATTCAATGCTGTGAAATTATAATAATCATTTTCGATTTCTGTTCCTTCATATATCTCAAATCCCATACCAGCAAAAACATCAATAAGCTGATTTCTCATCTGTGTTATAGGATGTAAGTTACCTGTTTCAACTTCAACAGCAGGCATTGTTATATCAATCTTTTCTGACTCATACTTTCTTTGAAGTTCAATTGCCTTAATTTTTTCATCAAGTTCATTAAAATGATTTAATGCCCATTCTTTTAATTCATTAACACCTTTACCAAAATTTGCTCTTTCTTCAGGTGCAATATTCTTCATTTCTTTCATTAACTGACCAATTTTACCGGTCTTTGAATCTAAAAATTTCTTTTTGAATTCATAAACAGCCTTTGAACTTGCAAGCTGCTTTGCACCATCTAAAATTTCCTGTTTGATGACTTCTAATCTTTCATTCATTGAAAAATTAACCTCCATTCTTTTTCTACCATTTACATAATTCGCCAGGCACTTTTACACATAACAAAATATGTGTTTACTTTCTTATATGGTTAGAGCAAAAAAAGTCCCAGCTAGTTTCCTAACTGGGACGAATATATTCCGCGGTACCACCCATTTTCCTACATATAAAAAAGCAGGCTCTCAATTATGCTTTTCGCGCATCAATCGGTATCTCCTACACAATAAACTCTTCAAAGATACAGCTCCAGTGTGAATTTCAGCTTCTACCAATACATATCGCTCTCAGTCAATGACGATATATCCCTGTATATTGTTAACAAGTCGCTTACTATGCACCTTCATCGCAACATTTGTAAAAATATTATCATAAACCAAAGCTTATTGTCAAGATTTGACTTGCTAACAATTTGTTCATATTTTATTCAAATTTTTTTTACAAGAAAACACTTATTTATTAATATATAACGTATATACTAAAATCATCGAAAGAGAAAATCTATCGATAACAAATTTTCATAATTTTTTGGTTTGTGTTTAACACAAACTCCTCCCCTTTTATTTATTATACAAAGTCAACCAAATAACCAAAACAAAAAAGGATGCGTTCTGCATCCTTTTTTGTTTTTTAGCTTCTTACTAAATATTGTTATTTCTTCGTTCTTTATTGACAATTTCAATTGCCTGATCTAATCGTACAAACATTACATCACCAACAGGAGTGTTAAATGGAATAGCTGCTGCTTTAAGTTCATCACATATCTGCAACTTTTGTTCAGCATGCTCGACATATAGTTTTTGGTATAATTTTTTGTAAAATTCTGCATCTGCCTCAAAACCCATAATATCAACCTCTTTTTTCAAAATATATGTAAAAAATTTTATACAAACATCAGTGTAATGAAAGCATATATAATGAATTCACGAGTTATTATATGCTATTCACCTATATATAGTATAAAAATATGTACGTAAAAAATCAATATAAATTTTTATATTTTCTTAGTAATTTTATTCAAAAAGTGTGTTTTTATATAGCAAAAAAGGTAAGAAACAATGTTCTTACCTTTTTATATTAAATCTCGGATTTATATTTCCTAGAACTTACCAGCTGCTGCTGCTTCCTCAATGGAAACTGCAACTGCAACTGTCATACCAACCATTGGGTTGTTACCAGCACCGATGAGACCCATCATTTCTACGTGAGCAGGAACTGATGATGAACCAGCGAACTGTGCATCTGAATGCATACGACCCATTGTATCTGTCATACCATATGAAGCTGGACCTGCAGCCATATTATCTGGATGAAGTGTTCTACCTGTACCACCACCTGATGCTACTGAAAAATATTTCTTACCCTGTTCGATACATTCTTTCTTGTATGTACCTGCAACTGGATGCTGGAATCTAGTTGGGTTTGTTGAGTTACCAGTAATAGAAACATCAACGCCTTCCTTATGCATGATTGCAACACCTTCACAAACATCATTTGCACCATAGCAGTTAACCTTTGATCTAAGACCATCTGAATAAGCTGTTCTAGAGATTTCTTTAACTGTATTTGTATATGGATCGTATTCTGTTTCAACAAATGTGAAACCATTAATACGAGAAATAATCTGTGCTGCATCTTTTCCAAGACCATTTAAGATAACTCTTAAAGGTTTCTGACGTACTTTATTAGCTTTTTCAGCAATACCGATAGCACCTTCAGCTGCTGCAAATGATTCATGACCAGCTAAGAATGCGAAACATTCTGTTTCTTCTTCAAGTAACATCTTTCCTAAATTACCATGTCCAAGACCAACCTTACGTGTGTCTGCAACTGAACCTGGAATACAGAATGACTGAAGACCTTCACCAATTGCTGCTGCAGCATCTGCTGCCTTTCTACAATTCTTCTTGATTGCGATTGCTGCACCTACAATATATGCCCAACAAGCGTTCTCAAAACAAATTGGCTGGATACCTTTAATCTGATTGTAAACATCAAGACCTGCATCCTTTGTAATTTTTTCTGCTTCTTCAATTGAAGCGATTCCATAGCTATTTAAAACAGAATTGATTTTGTCAATTCTTCTTTCATATGATTCGAATAATGCCATTATGTTGTCCTCCTTCTAACTACTCTTGTCTAGGATCAATGATCTTAACTGCGTCTGCAACTCTACCATACTGACCCTTAGCTTTTTCGTAAGCTGTTGTAGGATCGTCACCCTTCTTGATGAAATCTGTCATCTTTCCAAGGCTAACGAACTGGTAACCGATAATCTGATCATTTGCATCAAGAGCAATACCTGTAACATAACCTTCTGCCATTTCAAGGTAACGAGGACCTTTCTTAAGTGTTCCATACATTGTACCAACCTGTGAACGAAGACCTTTTCCTAAATCTTCAAGACCAGCACCTACTGGAAGACCTTCTTCTGAGAAAGCTGACTGTGTACGACCATAAACGATCTGTAAGAATAACTCTCTCATAGCTGTATTAATAGCATCACATACTAAGTCAGTATTTAATGCTTCCATAACTGTTAATCCTGGTAAGATTTCTGCTGCCATAGCTGCTGAATGTGTCATACCTGAACAACCAATTGTTTCTACTAAAGCTTCCTGGATGATACCTTCTTTAACATTTAAAGTAAGCTTACATGCACCCTGCTGTGGAGCACACCAACCAATACCGTGTGTTAAACCTGAAATATCCTTTACTTCTTTATTCTTTACCCATTTTCCTTCTGTTGGAACTGGAGCTGCGCCATGATGAACGCCCTGTGCCACTGGACACATTTTTTCTACTTCTTGTGAATAAATCATTATAAATCTCCTTTCGAAATTTAATTCTTCGACTATTTTCTCACAAAATTCGAAATTAGTCTACAAATTTTCTCAAAAAAAATTACTAAATTTCTCAAATAAAATTACAAAAAATATAAAATATCTCTAATTTTTGCTATCTTTTAATTTTTGCACCACATTCAGGACACTTTCTTGAAAATGCTTTCAATACGCCTCCGCAGTGTTTACATACATTTTTGTCGTATTCAACAACTTCACCATTTAATTTATATGTTCTTTCTTTTTCAAAATTATAAAAGTCATCCATATTACTGTTATCATATGAATAATTACTACTATATGTATAGCTGTCATCTGCAGAATGGGAATGTGTATTACATTCATTTAATGTAGCCTTAGTTGCATCATACTCAGGAATTTCTCTGTTCTCATTAATATTATTCAGAACTCTGTTATTTTGTACATTTCTATTTCCATTCACAACATTTTGTCTGTTCACATTCATTGCATTTTGCCTTTTCGCATTCATCGCATTCACTGAGTTAGCTGTTGTACTCTGGACATTTACAAATGAACGTCCTACATTTGTATTTCCGTTTAATGTATTGTTAGAATAATGAGAATTAATTGTGCTATAACGTTTATCTACTGTTGAATTTATACTACCATTTCCTACATTCCTATTATAACTATTATAATAAGAACCATTTTGTGTTCTATTTGTCATTTTTTTCGAAGCAGCATACATGACGCATGCAAAGCAGGTAATAAATACTCCTAAAAACGGAATGAAAATAAATAAAAAGAAACTCTTTGGCGCTTTTGTAGTCTTAATAAATATAGTAGCAAACATTAATTCTATAGCAAAGAAAAAAACATAAAAGAATATCTGTCCAAATGAAAAAAATTCAAAACCACTATCATTCATATAATCACTGATAAATTCATTAAAAACCTCCGAATCACCACTATGTAAAATAAAGTCTTTCATAAACTTCCTCCTCATATAAATTATATTCTTCACATAAAAAAACAAATCATATATTTAGTGAAAATATCCACAAAAAAAATATATTATTCTGTTTTTTTGTAATTATTTTTTAATGTACAACCATTCTTTTTTATGATAGAATTGTTACGCAAAAAAATCAATACTTTAGTTATTTATTTTGTGTAAATGGAGGTATTTATGTCATTATTTAGTTCACCAAAAAAGAAAAAGCTTAAATTACGTGATAATTTATGTCACGATATAGACATTTTCATCCAGGTTCATTATGTTCGCGAAAGAAATGCCGAAAGATACAAATTCAATACATTAACGCTTAAAGATGACCCTGATAGAACAGCTTGCAAAGAATGGTACGAAAATCACGGAAATCCTGAAAGTTTCAGTGAAGTTGCATTAATATATCTTGAAGAAAAGAAGCGTGACGAAAAGACAGTTTCCGAAAAATACCAATTAGGTAATAACTTTTTTTCAAATCTTAGAAACAATAAAACATATCACCCATCAAAAGGCGAAGCAGTTTGTACATGTATGGCCTTTCATTTAAACTATGAATCTGCAAGAGCTCTTCTTAAAACAGCCGGTTACGCATTTTCAAATTCAGTTAAATCGGATTTAATAATCAGATATTTTCTTGAAAATCATATATTTAATATTTCTGATTTAAACTATGTATTAGAACACTTTGAACAGCCAAAAGTTCAAGAATTATAATTTCACAACTTAACGCAGGAGTCGCAAAGCCGCGAAGCAATTCGTAATTATCATTCAGATTATAATATTTATGATTTGATTGCACGAATAGTTTCGTACTTCCTGCTAAAATATATAATACTTCTAATATACATAATCATCATACACATTATATTGCATACAAAATATAAGAGTTCTAAAACCATAAGGACAACAAACATATTATCCATAATAAAGATAACAATTGATGTGAATAACATAATCACACTTCCTGCAATATAAAATATTCTATCAAACAACTCATTGTAATTTTTCATTAGTTCCATTTCTCTTCTACTTTTACCATCAAACTCTATATTACAAGGACTTATCTTTGAATAGAACTGAATAATATAAGTTACACCCAAAACAAATATTGAAACAAAACAACTTATTATAATAAAATTAACACTATTCATATGTACCTCCAAATTATGTGTTTATTCTGTATCTGTTGTACATATAATAGCAAACCCAAAGTACATTTTTTCGTACTTTGGGTTATCTTTTTTTAACTATTTCAAATTATTTTTAAAGTATTAATATTTATTATACGTTTTTATAATATAATTCCTTTGTCGCCTATTTCTTTTAGGCTTTCTTCCTAATATCACTTCTACGATATGCTTTTCTCTCATATAATATTGAGTCAGCTTTACGTATCATATTATCTAACTCTGTATTCTCAGAACATTTTTCCACACAATATCCTACTGTAATATCAATATAGTATGGTTTATCAGAAGAATCGTTAAATTGTACTGTATTTGCTTTTATTCTATCGATAATTTCAAGTGCATCACTCTCATTTCTTACAATAGCAATAGCAGCAAACTCATCTCCACCGATTCTTCCGATTATATCAGAGTCTCTTAAGCTGCTTTTTAAGTATTCACCTGCTTTTTTTATAGAAAAGTCACCTTCTGTATGACCAAACTTATCATTTATATCTTTAAGATGGTCTAAATCTGCATAAATACACAATACATATGTATATCGTTCACCCTTTATTTTATTCATTGCATTTTCAAAGAATCCTCTTCTATTGTACAGTCCTGTAAGTTCATCTTTTTCAGATATGACATTCAAAATTTCATTTTTGCTCTTAAGAACATTCATTACATTTTCCAGTTCACCCTGTATCTGTCTCTGCTGCTTTATAAGATTCATAAACTGAATCGCACTTCCAATATGTAACGAAACACTGTACATACTAGTTATGTATTCTTTTTTCAGTTCACATACAAGTATTCCATATACACGTTTTCCTGCAAACAATGTGTATGTTGCCATATTATCACAATTATTATAGTCAATTATATCAACAAATCCATTTTCTTTTGTTAAGTACACATCCGTAACATCGGGAGTGATTTTTCCATTTTCAATTTTTGCAACAAGACGTAATCTATCAGGACACTTCCAGTCCACACTACTTTTGTTAACAACTTTTTTATCAAGGAGAAACATATATGCATTATTGACCTGCATAAATCTCAGTCTCTCCATAATACACTCATATGTCTGAATATCATTATCAATATTTACAATCATATCACGTGTAATGAATGGTGTTGTCCAGATATGTCTTTGTAATGTATCAATCCTGAAATTAGATTCAACTATCATTATACTTTGAATATAATCTACAGTTTTAGATGTCATATCCATCAACTTCTTCTGCTTGTTAATATCATCTCCAAGAAAGAGAACTTTTGTAATATATTTAGAATATTTTGCAACAAATTTTCCTATTGAGACATTACCACATTCAACAAGTTTCTTGATATTCATTTGTATATATTCAATATCATAATCTATAACATCTTTATTGAAGAATACTTCAAAAATATGTGTAAATATATCATCCAAGATTTTATGAACTTTAATATCATCATCTATACATAATTTGTAAAAGAATATACTTTCAGCAATCTTACTGATAACTTCTTTCTTTATTTCATCAATACTTTTACTTTTTAGGATATCATTATCATCTTCTACTTCTACAGAGTTATACTCGGTCGAATTTCTTTTCTTGAAATAAACTGGTACTCTGACATCCTCACTATCGCCTTTTTCATATAAATCAATAGCTTTTTTCATAGCCATGTATCCAAGATCATACGCATTCTGTTCTACAGTTGTAAGCGATGGTATTGATGACTTAGCTTCAGGAATATCGTCAAATCCTGTTATCTTTATGTCTCTTCCAGGTTCTTTTCCTCTCTTTCTGCATTCTTCATAGCATGCCAATGCCATTGTATCATTTGCACATACGAAAGCATCAATATCATCATATTCATCAAGAACCTGAGCAATAAGATGTTTTGAGTTAGCAGAATAATCGCCATATTTTATATATCCTTCTTTGATCTCAAGATTATGCTTGAACATAGACATATAATATGCGTCCAAACGTTCCTCTGCATCCCTGTTATTTTCTTTTGGACCACCAATATATGCAATATTCTTACAATTATGTTCTTCTACTAAATTGTCGATACATTTTCCTATTCCATCATAATTGTCTGAAATAACACATGTAATATCCTTGTACATATCTCCAACAATAATAATCGGAATATTTAAATCTTTGAATCTATCAAAGAACTCTTCTTTTGATTCTTGAAGATATAAATAGAATGTAGAATACAAAACAACTATTACATCTAGTTTACCCATTCTAATATAGTCAAAAACTGTGTTGAACTGGAATATATATTTTTGTTCTTTATTTCCACCTTCATAATAATACAGTTCATCAAAAGAGTTAGCATGAGCCCCCATAAAAAACATAGTCTTTACACCACAATCACTACCTCTTTGAACAATACCATTAAGAATATCATCCGTATGTGATGCGCAAATATTTCCAATTAATACACCAACTGTAGTGTCTTTATCCTTCATTGTAATTTCCTCCGAAATCTATTTTCAAACATACGAGCCAATATAAATATAGTATTATTATAGCACATTTTTTCGTTTGTACAAACAATAAAACTCGATTATCAAACATTTTTTTGATAATCGAGTTTATTTTATGATAATAATGAAAATTCTTCTAAATTCCATACTTTATCCACTAAACCATCATAAAAATCAGGTTCATGACATACTATTAAGATTGCTCCTTTATACTCCATAAGTGCTCTCTTAAGTTCATCCTTGGCATCTACATCCAGATGATTTGTAGGCTCATCCAGCAAAAGAATATTTGTTTCTGTATTTATTATTTTGCAAAGTCGAACTTTTGCTTGTTCACCACCACTTAGCACTCTCACCTGACTCTCAATATGTTTTGTTGTAAGTCCACATTTTGCAAGTGCTGATCTTACTTCATACTGTGTATACGAAGGGAATTCTTTCCATATTTCTTCGATACATGTGTTGTTCTCAGGCTTCATTTCCTGCTCAAAATATCCCTTGTATAAATAATCTCCCAGATTTGCTTTACCGCTTACTGGTGGTATAATTCCAAGAACACTCTTAAGAAACGTACTTTTGCCAATACCATTTGTTCCAATTAAGGCAATCTTTTCTCCTCTTTCCATTCGAAGATTTATAGGTTTTGATAGCGGATTTCCATCATATCCTATCACCAAATCTTCTGTCTCAAATATAACTTTACCGGCTGCTCTTGCATTCTTGAAAAAGAATTCAGGCTTTGGTTTTTCCTTTGCCAGTTCAATAACATCCATCTTATCAAGTTTCTTCTGTCTGGACATTGCCATATTTCTTGTTGATACTCTGGCCTTATTTCTTGCGACAAAATCTTTCAAATCCTCTATTTCCTGCTGTTGACGCTTGTAAGCTGCTTCAAGCTGTGACCTTTTTACCTCATATACTTCTTTAAACTTGTAGTAATCACCAACATATCTGTCAAGCTTTTGATTTTCCATATGATAAATTATATTTACAACACTATTTAAAAATGGAATATCATGTGAAATAAGTATAAATGCATTTTCATATTCCAAAAGGTATCTTTTCAACCACTCAATATGATTCGCATCAAGATAATTCGTTGGTTCATCAAGCAACAAAATATCTGGTTTTTCTAAAAGCAATTTTCCAAGGAGCACTTTCGTTCTTTGTCCACCACTTAATTCTGTAACATCTTTATCAAGGCCAAGTTCAAGTAACCCCAACGCCCTTGCAACTTCTTCAACCTTAGCATCAATTACATAAAAATCGTGATTTGTAAGCATGTCCTGAATAGTTCCAAGTTCTTCCATCATTTCAGCCATTTCATCTTCACCGGCATTTGATAAATTATCACATATATCGTTCATTCGCGCTTCCATTTCAAAGAGATATGCAAATGCAGACTTTAATACGTCCCCTATTGTCATACCCTTTTCCAGTACGGCATGCTGATCAAGATATCCTGCTCTTACATTCTTATTCCATTCAACTTTGCCTTCATCCGGCATAAGCTTACCGGTAACAATATTCATAAAAGTTGATTTTCCTTCCCCATTTGCACCTATGAGGCCTATATGTTCTCCTTTAAGCAATCTAAATGATACATTATCAAATATTGCTCTGTCCCCAAATCCATGACTTAAGTTTTCTACATTTAATATCATATTTATTATCCTCTATTCTTTGTCTGTTTATTCTTATCTGTTTATCCTCTTTATTTTTGTATCTGTTGCAAAACTGTCCACATTATATAAAACTAAAATATCTGTTATCTGATATTCACTTATAAATTCCTCAATAGACATATTGAAATATCTTAAATCCACAACATACGTATTTTCAAAATTTGCAGCATATACATTACTGATGCAATTGGCATAAGAATCTTTTATTATAAGCAAATTTCTATCATTATTATTTTCTTTTGATGCCTCATTATTTGTTATTGAAACAACACCCGGATTTCCTCCAAAGAAATATCCGTACTTATCCTTCTTTTCTAAAAAGCTTTCTTCGAATACTGTTTCCTTTATTTCATCGCTCAGATTATAGCTAACTGTCAAATTCATATCTTTAACAACATAGCTTTCAATTGTGTCTGTGCTCATTTTTAAATTAAGCTTGTTATTTATTGTTCCAAGAAAATCTTTAGTAACTGTTTTAACATCAATCTGTTCCATTTCAACAGGATTCAAATTATTCTTTGTTGCCCATTCCTTATAAACAAGATATGCTCCGTATGTTGTCCAGTGATGATCAGTTTTATAATATATATATTCATCATCATGTTCTTTCAATACACTAAATGTATCCACAAAACATTCTCCCGTTTTATCAGCAATTTCAGATATATACTCATTCTGATCAAAAGCATACATCGTGCCTGTCATCTTATTTGTCATAACAGTTTGTGCTGTTGGTACAATTTCTACAGAAATACTTTTTATTGTATCCATAGAACTGTATTTTTCAACAAAAGTTTCCAATTCATTTACATTTTTCACAGCCTGTTCATCAGTATAATTTTCTCTTTTATGAGACTCTATATAATAATCATCTTCGCATACAAGAACACCATTTATTTCCTTCTTCATCATGAATTTTTCTATATAATTTCTCATAGAAACAAACTCATTTCTAAATGGGAACTGGTCTCTTACATAGTTCTGATAACTGTTAGTATACATCCCTTCAATCAGGCTCTCCATAGAAAATTCCGGTTTTTGCTCCAATACTCTGTTTTCAGTATCTGCAAAACCTGTATCTTTTTTAACAACAGATATGATAAAAAATATTGCAATGAATAATATAAATATAATCGTTGTACATTTATTTTTCATAGTTACCTCTAAAATCTAAAATACAAAAATGGGTTATAACTGCCTGCAACCAGATAAGAAACTGCAATTAAAAATATACCTATCAGAAAGATATTCTCGAATAACATCGAACAGAATGGTTTATCTTCTATTTTGTTCATAATCTTTACTGTAAGTTTATTTGGTATATCTGTTGCACCTAAAATAGCAATTATAATTAATACAGTACTATTTAAAATCATAAATATTGAATAGTCATTGATAAAGGATATATTTTTTCCAAAGAACATATATGATAAATATCTTCCTATATCAGGTAATTTATCGTATTCAAAGAACACCCAGCCAATTAAAACTGTAACTATCGTATATATTCTAGAAAAAAATGTCGGAATTTTTGACAGCCATTTCAGTAAAAATATTTTTTCTAATATAAGCAATATTCCAAAATATACACCCCATATAATGAAGTTGTATGCTGCTCCATGCCATATACCGGTAAGGCACCAGACAATAAATATATTTCTAATCTGCTTCTTTAATCCTTTTCTATTTCCGCCTAATGGAATATACACGTACTCTCTAAACCACTTTCCAAGTGAAATATGCCATCTTCTGAAAAACTCTGTTATAGATTTTGATAAATATGGATAATCAAAGTTAACAGGGAAATTAAAGCCAAACATTTTTCCAAGACCTATGGCCATATCTGAATAGCCTGAAAAATCATAATATATCTGTAATCCAAAACAGATAATTCCAATCCACGAAAGAACAACTGACATATCAGTTTCATTTAGTGTCTTGATTAAAGACCACACAGCCCCTACATTATTTGCAAGAAGAACTTTTTTTCCAATTCCCAATATAAACTTTCTTACACCTATTGCAAAATCATCAAAATTCTCTTTTCTTGAAACCAGCTCTTTTGAAACCATTCTGTACTGAACAATAGGTCCTGCAATAAGCTGAGGGAACATTGCCACATATGCACCAAAACTAATCATGTTTCCTTGTGGTTTTTCATTATTCATATAAATGTCAAGCGTATACGACATTGTTTGAAATGTATAGAAAGATATTCCTATCGGCAAAGCTACGTGTAACAAATCAATCGACAATCCAAAAATATTGTTTATTGAGCCAATAAGAAAATCAGTATATTTAAAAAAGCCCAAAAGGCTAAGATTGATAATTACCGAAGCAATTACACATTTCTTAGCCGCTTTTAGCTTTCCTGTATTTTTATATTTATAAACAAGTTTTCCTAACGTAAAATCAACACCGGTAGAAAATAGCATCAATAAAACATATATTGGTTCACCCCATGCATAGAAAAACAAACTTGTTACAAACAAGATAAAATTTCTAAACTTCCTCGGTGAAACAAAATATATCAGCAAAACAACAGGTAAAAACCTGAACAAAAAGAACAAATCACTGAATACCATAAATATCCTCTATCTTATTCAAAAAAAGTATTTATTTTATCTACAGCAATTTTATTATCTTTTTTTGCTTCATCTAAAATTGCGTCTTCTCCTGCTTCTTGTGATTCTTCTGATATAACACCAAGGCATGTAAAGAATATATAATTTCCATGTCTTGTTACTTCACTCGCTTGTATCTTTATTGCATTCACTGGATACTGCATTGCATCATCAATCTGTGACTGTCTGTATTCTTTCAAAAGTTTTTCAACTTCGTCAGCTTTCCCTTCTTTTGCTTTTACAGCAACAAAAGTATCTATATCAAAGGAAACCTTTGCAACATTAACATAAATATCATCATATAAGTCCGCAGTTATATTATATATTTCTGCAATATCCTCTGAATCATATTCATAATCCGGTACAAAATCATCGCCGTAAGCTTCCTTTACAGCATCATAAACTGCATTTATATCAACATCTTTATTACCTTTTTCCTCATCCCCGCATCCACCAAACAAAAGTGTAGATGCAATTACTGTTGAACATATAATACTTTTCAAAAATCTCTTTTTCATTTTCTTTCCTCTATCTAACTAAATAGTACTATTATTTACATGTTGCAAGTATCAGATAATTAACCATTGCTGTCATACCTGGCACATTTAAGTGAATTCCATCTCTGCTAAGATCATCTCTAAGACCGCCATTTTCATCTATAACAGCTGCCGCAACATTTACATATTTAACATTTTCTTCTACACACAATTCTCTTAATGCAGCATCGAACTGTGCTATTACTTCATTATTATATATCTCATTTGTTCTATCTTCAACCATTGGAATAATAGATTCGGCATATATTTCTATATCCGGCTGTACAATTCGAATCTCTCTTATAAATTCCTTATAACTTCGTACAAAAGTATCCATTTCACATCCAACTTCATTTATTCCAAACATAATATATATCTTTTTAAATGAATGAGTTTTCAGATAATCTAAAACGGTAATCTTAATATTTGGTGCTATTTCAATAAATTCTTCTGTCAAAACACTACTTGCCATAAGTCCTCTTGTTGCAAGAATTGTAGATGTTCTCAAAACATTATATACATACAAACCTTCTGTTCTTGAATCACCTACAAAGACAGAATCCGAAAAATCATACCCCTCATATAAGGCATCTGTTGGCACCTCATATCTTTCTGCATTAGGATCAAATCCATCTTCTCTCGTTGTTTCTTCTTCACTTCCCCCTTCTGAAGTTGTCGTTTCAATCACTTCTGTAGTTTCAACCTCTGAAGTAGTTTCAACCTCAGCAGTAGTATTACCTGCTGTAGTTGTTTCTATATTAATGGATGTATTAGTTTCTACGTTTTTTGTTGTTTCTTCATCTGTATTACCACATCCATAGCACACAAAAATTACATTAAAAAATACCGTCAATGCAAATAACCTTTTTTTCATAATATATCTTCCTTCGCTTTTCTTTTGATGCATTTAGTGTATCCTTTTTCTTATAAAAAACATATACAATTTTATGTCATATTTCATAGTATTAAAGTACCATAATATTACAAAGAAAAAAATATAATTAACAACTTTGTCATATTAGTATTTTTTTTGTAATAAGTCAAGGCTTTATTAAAAAAACAGTCAGTGGCAAGCTGACTGTTTCTAGTATATTAGGATTTTTAAAATTTATTTTGCTTCAATATAACCTAAAGCTGTAAGCATTTCTGCTGAAAGAACAGCACCACCTGCTGCACCACGTACTGTGTTGTGTGAAAGACCAACAAACTTGTAGTCATATACTGTGTCTTCTCTAAGACGACCAACAGATATTCCCATACCGTTTTCATAGTTAACATCTAAATTAACCTGTGGACGATTATCTTCTTCAAGATACTGGATAAACTGCTTTGGAGCTGATGGTAACTTTAATTCCTGTGGAAGTCCACTGAAGTTAACAAGTTTTTCAATAAGCTGTTCCTTTGTTGGTTTCTTATTAAACTTAACAAATACTGCTGCTGTATGACCATTTAAAACTGGTACTCTGATACACTGTGTTGTAATTACAGGAAGAGATGCCTTCTTGATAACACCATCTTCAATCTTACCCCAAAGTCTAAGTGGTTCCTGTTCACTCTTTTCTTCTTCTCCACCTATATAAGGAATAATATTTTCAACCATCTCAGGCCAATCCTTAAATGTTTTACCTGCACCTGAAATTGCCTGATATGTTGTAGCAACAACTTCAACTGGTTCAAATTCTTTCCATGCATTTAATACAGGAGCATAGCTCTGAATTGAACAATTAGGTTTAACAGCCACAAAACCTCTCTTTGTTCCAAGTCTTTCTTTCTGGAACTTGATTACTTCATAATGTTCTGGATTAATTTCAGGAACTACCATTGGAACATCTGGTGTCCATCTATGTGCACTGTTATTTGAAACAACAGGTGTTTCTGTCTTAGCATATTCATCTTCAATTGCTTTGATTTCATCTTTTGACATATCTACTGCTGAAAATACAAAATCAACCTTTGAAGCAACTTCATTTACTTCGTTTACATTCATAACAGCAAGCTTCTTAACTGCTTCTGGCATTGGTGTTGTCATTTTCCATCTGTCACCAACTGCTTCTTCATATGTTTTTCCTGCTGAACGAGGGCTTGCAGCAACTACTACAACCTCGAACCATGGATGGTTCTCTAATAATGAAATAAAACGCTGACCTACCATACCAGTAGCACCTAAAATTCCAACTCTTAATTTCTGACTCATTTTAATTATCTCCTATCAATCGTGTTTGCCATACACGGACATTTGTCCGTAACGCTTGTTTTAATATATCATACAATAAAAAAAATGCAAGTACTTTTTTCAATTTTCTTGCATTTTTCATTTATCTCCTTGACACAACTGCCTTTTTTTAATATATTTTTCTTTGTAAGCTTCCATAGTTCAACGGTAAAACAGGTCACTCGTAATGTCCAGTTGTCGGTTCGATTCCGATTGGAAGCTTTATTTTTTTAAAAATTTCTGTTCATAATACTTGCTTCTTAACAGAATCTCATTATTAATATATTCTGTTCCAAGCATTTCTGATAATGTCTGTTTATCTGAAAAAAGATTTGTACCAAGTCCCAATCTGTCCCCTTCTATTTTGACACCTAGTGCTGCAAGTGTAGTAGGAAACATATCCATTGTATTAAATACTCGCTCTTTATTAAGATTTTTTATAATATCACTATCATCGTCAAAATACGGATTAATAATTACACCATATATTGTCCTTTCATAATCAGAATCATCTATTTCTTCAAAGAAATCCGGATCCATGCTTAAGTGATCTCCAACAATTATTATCGTTGTATTATCATAGAAATCCTGTTCCTGTACCCATTTCACAAAATCATATACCTGCATATCCGCACATTTTATAACGTTAGCATATTGTTCTTCATATTCATCACCACATCTTGAACATTTATATCCATCTTCTGTATGTGTATCCATTGTAGCCATTACGAAATTAAATGGTTCATTTTTTGACGCCAGATCAAGTATCTCTTTTTTTGCAATACCATATAACTTCTTATCTTCTACACCCCACCAAACAAAATATCCATCCCTAACATATCCACAATCTATCTGTTTTTCATAATCCATAATCTTATAATTGCCATGTTGCTCATATAAATGATTTGTTCCCGCAAATGACGAATCAGAGCCTATACATATTTCATTTGTATACCCTTCTCTTTCCAATATATCACCAAGATTGCAAAGTCCCGGCAGAAAGTCGTCCCATCTTCCATATTCATTCTCCCCCATTGGAATTGACAATGGAATTCCTGCTGACATCGCTGTCATAGCTGCAATGGTCCAATCACAATTTGAAGCAATACTGGCACCTTTTCCATCTATTCCAAACGATACATTTTCTCTCTGTAATTTTGTTAAATTGGGAATAAGATTATATTCAAAATATCCTCCCTCTTCCTCTGATTTATATGTATTTTCCATAGATTCCATATAAACATAAATAAGATTTTTCTTTTCTTCTGGAAAAATTATATCCACTTCTTCCGGATTTACGTAATATTCATCATATATTTCAGTTGTTTGCATTTGATGATAAACATATTCAAAGAAACCTAAATAAATTGAAAAAAACACAAAAAATGCAACAAAAGAACACGCTCCAGAAATTAAAATAACATTTTTCTTAAGTTTCTTTCCTATTGTTATAAAAAATAATAATCCTATTGCAATTGATAACAAAACTACATTTTTTAAATAATCTATAACATATCCACCTGCTCCCGTCATAGGAGTTTTTAATTGAAATATTATGCTTTCCGTACTAACAGGACCGAATGTCTCATCAACCCATACACATGTAATTAATAAAGCTATTCCCAATACAAATAAGAATAAACCAATATATACCTTAACACTTTTATAATTATTTATTTTCTCTTTTTCTACTTTTATATCATTTTTTTCAGTTTTATTTGTTTCTTCTATTTTATTTACTTCTTCTATCTTGTCTATTTCTTTAATTTTTCTAATATCTTTTAATTTTCTCATTATATATCAATCTCTTTATTTGTTTATTATTATGTTTTTTCTAAATTAAGAATCACCTGCATATACCCAGCCAACAACTGAGTTCATCTATGCACTAATTAACCAGTAAATTTCTCTACTGAATTCATAAATCTTCTTTTTACATCGACTAAAAGTTCCTGAATTTCACATTCATCAAGACCCACATATGGTACAAAACCTCCAGCCATTGTAGGATGGCCTCCTCCAGTTCCAATACCCTTAAGTGCATCTACTATTAATGCTCCTGCATCTACATGACTGTCTTTCATACAACGCACGGAAATCTTTATGCCTGTGCTTTTTACAGAATATACAAAAGCAATCTTAACAGTTTCAATTTTTAAAATAAAATCCGCTATTGTACCTATTAATGCCTCTGGACAATCGTCACCCGTATTTGCAATACCTACTATATTTGAAATACTTATAGACTCTATAGCTTTTGCAAAGGCTTTCAAGTCATCTACCTGCATCGTTTCATTTTCTAATCTGCTGATTTTCTTTCTTTCCGTCCTATTAAACAACTTATAGAAAATATCAAGATCTAACTTTGATACACCTCTTGTCATATTTGCTGTATCAACATTTATACCATATAATATAGCCTCCGCTACATCATCTGACATTTCTATATTATTTTCCAAATAATAAGAAGCAACTATCGAAACACAAGCTCCAATATCCTCTCTTATATCAGAAAACTCATAATCAACATTTACATTCATAGGATGATGGTCAATACTTGCAATAACAGATCCTCTGATTTGAGTTATATTTCCATTTCCTTTTTGCGAATCAATAAGAATTATTTTATCTTCTTCAGAAATTTCTTCCAATGTATCCACGTCAAATATTTCTATTCCAAACAACTCTTTCATTAGCTTTATATTAGTTCTATCTATTTTACCTTTATAACAGATTTTTGCACAAATATTTTTTGTTTTTAGTAGCTGTTGTAAAGCAAAGGCACTAGATATAGCGTCCGGGTCTGGAAAATTATGTGTTTGAATATATACAAATTCAGTGTTAATAACACTAACCAGTTCATCAAATTTTGTCATAAAATTACTCCCAACACTCCATTTATATGAATATTTCATTACAAGTATAATTTATAATTCTTATTTTGTCACTAAAAACAACCATTCAGGACTTTTATACTATATCTTGTGTTTGTATTTTAAAAAATGCATATATTTTGTAGACAAATGTATATCATAATGCTATAATACGAAATGTACGCAACAATAAAATTTAACTACATCAATATTTTTTTGTAGTATTGTACTTATATTTTGTAATTTTGGTTGTAAATATGAAAAAGGAGAAAGTTATGAAGGTTATCAAGAGAGACGGTCGACAAGTTGAATATGATCGTAACAAAATTGCAATTGCCATCGGCAAAGCAAACGAAGGTGTCGAAAAGGAAGAAAGAATCAGTGAAGAGAAAATCTACAACATAATTGCATCTATTGAATCAAGAAATGCTGATATGATGCAGGTTGAAGATATTCAGGATATCATTGAGCAAAAACTTATGGCAGAGAAAAAGTTTGCACTTGCTAAATCTTATATTAAGTACAGATATACACGTGAACTTGTACGTAAATCTAATACTACTGACGATTCAATTCTCAGTCTTATAAAAAACAGCAATAAAGACGTAATGGAAGAAAATTCCAATAAAAATGCCATTATTGCTTCAACTCAGCGTGATCTTATTGCTGGAGAAGTTTCAAAAGACTTAACAAAACGTATTCTCTTACCGGAAAAGATTGCCAAAGCTCATGAAGAAGGTGTGCTTCACTTCCATGATGCCGATTACTTTCTACAGAGTATATTTAACTGTTGTCTTATAAACATAGGTGATATGTTAGATAATGGCACTGTTATGAATGCTAAACTTATAGAAAGTCCAAAGAGTTTTCAGGTAGCATGTACTGTTATGACACAGATTATTTCAGCTGTAGCAAGTAGCCAGTATGGTGGACAATCTGTTGATATCAAACATCTTGGAAAATATTTAAGAAAAAGTAAAGAAAAATACAAACAACATTTTGAAGAACTTTATGGTGACAAAATGGACTCTGATTTGATAGATTCTCTTGTTAAAGATAGACTTGAAGACGAGCTTCGTTCCGGAGTTCAGACAATGCAATATCAGATTAATACACTTATGACAACAAACGGTCAGTCACCTTTTGTTACAATATTTATGTATATTGAAGAGGGTTATGAATACGAAGAAGAAGTTGCTATGATTATTGAAGAAATATTAAAACAGCGTCTTCAGGGTATCAAAAATGAAAAGGGTGTATATGTTACACCAGCATTTCCAAAACTTATATATGTTTTGGATGAAAACAACTGTTTAAAAGGTGGTAAATATGACTACATCACAAAACTTGCTGTAAAATGTTCATCTAAGAGACTTTATCCTGATTACATTTCAGCAAAAAAGATGAGAGAAAACTACGAAGGAAATGTATTCTCTTGTATGGGATGCCGTTCATTCTTAAGTCCATGGAAAGATGAAAATGGAAATTATAAATGGGAAGGTCGTTTTAATCAAGGTGTTGTAAGCATTAACCTCCCACAGATTGGTATTATTGCTAAAGGTGACGAAGAAGTCTTCTGGCAATTACTTGAAGAAAGACTTTCTTTATGTTTTGAAGCGCTTATGTGCAGACACCATGCACTTGAGGGAACTCTCTCTGATGTAAGTCCAATTCATTGGCAATATGGTGCAATTGCAAGACTGAATAAAGGCGAAACAATTGATAAATTACTTCACAATGGATATTCAACAATTTCGCTTGGATATATTGGATTGTATGAAGTTACAAAACTTATGACAGGCGTAAGCCATACAGATCCTAAAGGTTGCGAGTTTGCATTAAAGGTTATGAAAAGATTAAGAGGTGCTTGTGACACTTGGAAAGAAACTACAGGTCTTGGCTTTGGTTTATATGGAACACCTGCCGAAAGCTTATGTTACAGATTTGCCCGTATTGACAAGGAACGTTTTGGTGATATTCCTGATGTAACAGACAAAGGATACTATACAAACTCATACCATGTAGATGTTAGAGAAAAAATTGATGCTTTCTCTAAATTCACATTTGAAAGTCAGTTCCAGACTATTTCATCAGGTGGTGCTATTTCATATGTTGAAATTCCAAATATGAGACATAATCTGGAGGCTCTTGAAGAAATTGTTAAATTCATATATGATAATATTCAGTATGCTGAATTTAACACAAAATCTGACTACTGCCATGTGTGCGGATTTGATGGTGAGATAATAATTAATGATAAATTAGAATGGGAATGTCCACAATGTCATAATAAAGATCATTCAAAAATGAATGTTACAAGACGTACATGTGGCTATTTAGGTGAAAATTTCTGGAACGTAGGAAAAACAAAAGAAATTAATTCCAGAGTTCTTCATGTATAATTTATTAACGTCAGAGCTTTATAATATTATAGTAAAAAGAGTGCCTCATACTTTATTTAAAGTATGAGGCTAAATAATAGATTTATTTAAATAATAGTTTTGTCTATGTAATAGCTTTGTATATATAACAAATAATATCTAAATAATTTTAAGTAGCAGAATTTACTCAAATACAGATTTTATCCAGGAGAACGAAATGAATTATGCATCAATAAAAATAATGGACGTCGCAAACGGACCAGGCATAAGAATGTCTCTTTTCGTAAGTGGATGTCGCCATTATTGTAAGGGTTGCTTCAACCAGGAGGCATGGGATTTTAATTACGGCAAACCTTTTACTCAAAATGAAATTGAATATATTATTGATTATTGTAGTAGTCCCCATATTGCAGGGCTTACCCTTCTTGGTGGAGAACCGCTTGAACAGGTAAATCAACAAGGACTTCTTCCACTACTTCGTGAATTTAGAAAAAAATTACCAAACAAATCCATCTGGTGTTTCACAGGATTCGATTTTGAAAAAGATGTTTTAGGGTATATGATAAAAGATTTTCCAGAAACCAAAGAGCTGCTTTCGTATATAGATGTGCTTGTTGATGGTGAATTTAAAGAAGACTTAAAAGATTTATCATTAAGATTTAAGGGTTCCTCAAATCAGAGAACTATACTATTACGTGAAACTCTGGAAACAGGTACTATTAAACTATGGGATGATAAAATTAAATAAAATGTAGCTATTAAAAACAATACAAAATAGTTACAAAAAAATAAATAAGGAGAAATAACTATGAAACAAAACGTAAACATCAAAAAACTTAATCCAAACGCAATTATTCCAACATATGGAACAGAATTTGCAGCAGGTGCAGATCTATATGCGTGTATTGAGGATAACATTGTAATTCCTGCACACTCAACTTCTTTTATCCATACAGGAATTGCACTTGAAATTCCTGCAGGTTTTGCTGGATTAATCTATGCAAGAAGTGGACTTGCATGTAAAAAAGGACTTGCACCAGCCAATAAAGTTGGGGTAATCGATTCTGACTACAGAGGTGAGATTATGATTGCATTACATAATCACACAGATAATGACCTATTTATCACAAATGGTGAAAGAATTGCCCAATTAATCGTTACACCTTATATAACAGCAAACTTTATAGAAGTAGATGAACTTAACGAAACAGTTCGTGGTGAAGGTGGTTTTGGTTCTACTGGCTCAAATTAATTTCTTTTTTACATTCATTTCATGGCTAAAAGTCACGAGTGTTCTATATCAAAATAAAAAGTTTCATAGGAAATGCTTTTACATTTCCTATGAAACTTTTTATTTTGGAGATAATACTGAATCAAGAAGTTCGGCAAGTGGATTCATAGCATACTTTGCCTCTTCAAATGTATTATTTTGAGCTCCTACTTCTATCAGAACTGATTTTGCACGCAAATGCAGATTGTACTGATATGCATCAATATAATTTCTTCTTGTAAATCCCGGAAAATTCTCAAGTGCTTTTAACTTAAGTTGAAAACTGAACGCTAAATTATCCTCTCTGTAAGGGTTGTATAAATAACTTATATCTCCGTTATTATTTCTACTTATTCCATTAAAAAACATTATCTGGGCGACTGCTCTTCCGTTGTAGTCATATAACAATTTATCACTGCCTTCCGGTAAACCATCTCTATGAACGTCTAATACCACCTCTATAGATGGATTTTCTTCCAATATCTGCTCAATAACCGGTGTTGCATATGTATAAGCTTTTGACCTGTCAAAAACTCCATTTACTTCATCAAAACTTCTTGTTACATGAATAACATTGTATCCGTAATCTTTTGATAATATTTCAGCTAAATAAGTTCCAACTTCAACGATACTCATCCCTTGTTCAGTTGAGTCAGAGAATTTTTCTTTACTATGTGTATGGTAAATTAATATTTGTGGATTTTCATTACTTCCGTGCATACTCATATCTTTTTGAAGAAGTGATATTCCATTAATATCATCAGGCACTACTTTTGCTCTGTCAGTTATTACATAAAAATTATTCACAATATAATCAAAATCTGCTAATTGCTCATTTGATAATACTACTTTACTATAATTTAAACCAACTCCACCAAAAGTTTCTACTGCTTTTGTATCAATATCGGAAGCTTCATAATTCACAACTCTTTGCTCCGTTGTTTCATTTTCAGCTAGTCCATTATTTGTATCTATATTTATTTTATCTGCATCTTTTATGCTAGGAGTATACGTCACAAGATCAACCCCCTCCTTCAATTTCATATATGCAACTGCATTCATATTATCCTCAATTTTACTTATAACAATCCTATTATATGTATCATAACTATCTGCTTTATTCTTTACATACCCTTGCGCGTACAACATATTATCTAAGATATACTCATATCGTTTAGTCTCAAACCCCTTTATATTTTCAAGTAAACCATCACATATTCCTTCTATATTTTTCCATAAAAAAACAACCATTATATACAAAACACATAGGACAATTATCTGCTTCTTTTTCTTTATCATATAACGCCTCTTCTTAATATAGTCTTTATATTGTCTTTCTTTTGCCTACTATGAATTATATTTAATAGTTGTATATTTATTACACTTTATTTAGTTATATTTATTTGTTGTATATTTGTTATACTTTATTTAGTTATATTTATTTGTTACACTCTATTTAGTTGTATTTAATAGTTGCATATTTGTTACACTTTATTAAGTTATATTTAATTGTTATATATTATGACATTAGGTTAAAAGGTATAACTTCAAGGTCACTAACTATGACTTAGAAGAATACTTTATTATAATCATCTCCACAGCCGCCTTTTCATTTATACTTCCAACTTTAATCTTTTCTTCAAAATCTACGCTCTCTTCAAGAGCTTTTTTTATTGTATCATAATTAAAATTACCAATCTGCTTCAATGTCTTTGTCACAACAAAAGGAGCAAGTGCTGTTTTTTCAGCTATTGATTTCGAATCCAGCCCCTCCTTTTTTAGTTCATATACTTTTAAAAGTATATTAAACTGTCTTGATAACATATACAAAATAAGAAGTGGAGACTCTTTGTTTGCTATCAAATCAAAATAAATTTCAAGTGCTTTTGTCTGATTCTTATATCCAATTGCATCAACCAAATCGAAAACCTTTGATGTTATCTGTTCAGTTGATATTTCAAGAACATCATTTGCTTCAATAATCTCTCTATCTCCTATATAACAAATAAGTTTTTCTATTTCATTGTATAAGCTTTCCATATCCACGCCCACTCTCTCAATAAAGAGATTTAATGTGGGTTCAGTTATGTTCTTATTGTTTTTTTTCAGCAAACCAATAATCCATCTTTTTAATGAATCATTTGTCTGTCTGCCCATTTCAGATACATATCCTATATCTTTTACTTTTTTAAAAAGTTTATTTCTTTTGTCTACTTCATTCTCAACAAATACTACTGTTGTAGTTTCCGGTATTTTATCAATATATTCCACTAGTTCATCCGATGCGCTTTTAAACATAGTAGAATTCTCAATTACAATAAGCCTAAGCTCTGCAAAAAAAGGAAGTGTTTCAGCAATACCTATAAATTCCTTAACATCAAATCCTTTTCCTTCAAAATATGAATAATTCATTGTATCATTACTGCATATAGCTTTAATGAATTTATTTTTAAATTGCGTCTTTAAATATGACTCTTCTCCATAGAGAAGATAAACTCTTTTATATGAATTATTGTCAATATCATTTTGAATATTTCTCATAATAAATACCCTTTAATTCTACAAAACTCTTTATTACAAAAACACCAGACTTATGAATAAGCCTGGTGTACAATAACAAAAACTCTTATATTTAAGCCATCTTATTAACTGCCGTAGCTAAACGAGACACCTTTCTAGAAGCATTGTTCTTATGATAAACGCCTTTTGTAGCTGCCTTATCAATTTCAACTGTAGCTGCCTTTAATGCAGCTTCTGCTGCTGCCTTATCATTTGCAGCGATTGCAGCATCTACCTTCTTTATAGAAGTCTTAACTTTAGATCTGATAGCCTTGTTTCTTTCTGTTCTTACTGCTGTTACTTCGATTCTTTTCTTTGCTGACTTAATATTAGCCATTTTGTTACCTCCACAAATTCTGTTACTTTGGCTTTTTTGAGAGAGTAAAAAACCAATATGTTACTACAGTTTGCATTATAGGTTTGCGGACGCCATGCAAACATCTCTCATATTTTAATAAATATTTCAGTTTCTGTCAATAATGATTTTTAACTTCGTACGTATTCAACAATTGGCATAATAAACTTCTTATCAGAAATGTCATAAGAATGTGATATCATCTCTCCCATTTTCTTCTCCTGCTCTGTTGCATTCTTTTTCTTTCTTACCATTGCAGCAAATGCCTTCATTGCTAGTTTTGAAGGTAACTTCATCTTTTCATATGCAATTCCACCCTGACAATAAAATACTCTGGCATATTTATGTTCTTCATCAGTCAATGCATTACGAAGTGAATCCTTAACTTCTGGGTTTTCATTAGGACTTGCTCCCACACAGAAGAGGATTAGTTTCTTTTCCTTCCATTTTAAAATTCTTTGTGTAAACCATTCACTATTTACTATTTTTCCACCCATAGCCCAGCCACCGTAAATTATAACATCAGCCGAATCAAAAAAATCATCACTCTTCTTTTTCGCTTCTGGTAAAGTAACTATATCTGCTTCTAGTTCTTCTGCCATCCAATGTGCATATTTTTCTGTAAAACCTGTTTGTGATGAATATATAATAATTGTTTTCATTATTTCTTCAAGTTCCTTTCCATTTGTAAAATAGTTTGTATTGTCGTAATTATCTGTTCTTCTGATACACCTTCAAATGTTTTATTTATTCGAATCATACTTTCCTTGTCATTTCTTTTACAAAAATCGTCACACTTCTTTGTTACAATAATCCTTTGTTTCCTTCGATCCTTTTCATCAGCAATCATTTCTACAAAGCCTTTTTTCTCCAGCTTAATTAAAATCTGCTTAACATTTTGATGAGAACTTGCCATTACCTCCGATAATTCATTTATTGTAGGGCTCTCTTTGCAAAGATTGATACATATAATTGCAAAAAACTGTTTCCACGTAATTTCTTCAAAAAAAGAATCCGCAACTGTTTGAAATCTATTTTCAAAAGCACTAAGAAGTCCTATTAGAAAAGATTTCGACGGCATATCTCCAAAATTCACTTTATTATTCTGAACCATTGAATTATAATCCATAGCGCACTCCTTATGTAATATATTACCTATATTTCATCTATATATGTAACATATTACATTTATCTTGTCAATAACTTTGAACAAAATTTTACAATCATATCTCAAAAGATAACAATTAACAAGCAGTCTCATCAATTATCTTACTTTCAATTATTAGCCCTTGATGTTCTAATAAACGAGGTCTGATTTCAATCCACTCCACGGCATAAAATGGAGTAGCATAAATATCCCCACCCAAATAATTATCCAAGTAAAGCTCCCACTCACCAGTGTAATAGCAATCTTCATTAAATTGATGATATGATGACTCTTCCTCATCAACAGATTTAATTACAAAAGGTGGTAGGAATGGTAATTCAGCTATTCCTTTTTTCAGTTCTCTCCACTTAGTATTATTCATAATGGAACACAATCCTTTATTCTGAATTATTGTCTTAATTTTATATTTATATCTTTCAGAGTCATATATGGAATTATAATTTCCCATCATAGTTCCTCCTTCGATGTAAAAATTGAAATTTGTAATCTTTTCTCACGCTTTCGTTTTATCTCTGATTATAACCCCCTACACATTTTTGACAATCAGAAAAGCACCCAAGCATTTCTATGTCTGCCCGAGTGCCGCCTAATACTAATACTAATACTAATACTAATACTATCACTATACTCTCACTTCAAATCCATTTTTGAATATACACCTTTTATCCAAACTACAAAAAAAATTCTTTTATTATTTTCTCAACTCTCTCCACATCCAAAGGATGGGCAGCCGTCTCAAATGTTGCAATTAAGTTGATAGCAGGTATTATGCCATTATCACAATAAAGCTTTATCTTTTTACATGCACCATTACGATATTCCTGATCATCCATCATTCCAAAATGTTCCCAATATATTCTTTTTCCGGTAATCGGGTGTCTTACTGTAAAATCAGGATGGATACAAATTCCATTATCAAGAACAAGTTTATCTTCATACCGAAATGGAATTCCATATTTATAGAGCATCATATCAATAATAACCTCTGATTTTGAGCGAAGATATTTTCCCTGACTCCCCTTATAAATCAGGTTTTCAGGATGTCCGGCTCCACCTTCATACTTTTCCTCCATCCACATTTTCAAATCCTCTTTCTGAACAGAATGCATTGATTCTAGCAATTTTCCCCATTCCTCATGCTTCAACAAATCCTCTGCTTTTCCTTCAACCTTCTTCATCTGATGCTCATAATATTCCAACGCCTTCACCTGATGAGTCAACTCCTCGTATCTACTCTCATAATACTTTTTCATTGCAAGTTTCTCCGCAAACCTTCTGTTGCTCTTAGGAAGATAGATTGAATCGCATCCATCCTTCATACAAAACCACTTATAATTCTTCCCATTCCTTGCACATCTCAAATTCTCTTTGGGCATCTTTTTTAAAATTGTTTCAATCTGCCTCATTTCCTGTTTGTTACACTGAATAATCTCATTCGCTTCACTACATGTTAATCTCATTTTTCCTCCCTATACGATGTAAATTCTTTTGTGGGCTTATAGCAAGTTTTTTTATTCACTGGCCCACGCATGCTTTAACATACTTCTCTTTTGCCACCTTCTGTGGACCTGTAGCAAGTTATTTACTTCACTGGCCCACTCATACTTGGACAACCTTCCATTTTGACTCCTCTCGTGGGCCTGTGCTGAGTTTTTTTCTTCACTGGCCCACGCATACTTCGACAACCTTCTCTTTTGCCACCTCACGTGGGCCTGTAGCAAGTTATTTACTTCACTAGCCCACGCATACTCGGACAACCTTCCCTTTTAACTCCTCTCGTGGGCCTGTGCTGAGTTTTCTTCTCCCCTAGCCCACGCACACTTCGACAACCTTCCATTTTGACTCCTCTCGTGGGCCTGTGCTGAGTTTTTTTCTTCACTGGCCCACTCATGCGCCAATATAAATATTCTTACTTCTCCACTTCATATGAATAATCAGAAGGCGAAATGGCAAGTATTATAGCTCCAAGTTCATCGGTTCTTAGAATCTTGCTACATGAAGCTTTAAGTCTTTTTATTGTCTCTTCATGCGGATGTCCATAACTATTATTCACTCCACATGAAATGATTGTTTTTTGTGGCTTTATTGCTGATATTATTTCTTCAGAATTAGATGTATTTGATCCATGATGACTACATATGTATACCTCTATTTCTCCAAGTCGTTCTTTATATTTTTCTACTAACACTTGCTCCTCTCCAATTGATATATCACCACCAACAAATAAATCAAAATCTGCAATGCTACATATAATTGTCATAGACTCATTGTTGATATTCATTGCATTATCATATCTATCTATATCTGACGCTTTATGTACACTTGTACCTGACACTTCATATATTCCTGTATCCACTTCTTTATATCTTCCTGTATCTGGCACTTCATATATTCCCATATCAAATTCTTGATATATTCCTATATCTACGTCTTCATATATTCCAGTATCTAATACTTCACACTTTATATCTCCATCATATCTTACGGCTCCATATTCCAAATATTCTAACGGAATGTTTCTTTCTTTTATTTCTGCGATAAATTCATTTCTGCTTTCATAATTACCTACAACCACTCCCATATATACTTTTGATACCTCAATCTTGTCTGAATCGATAATGTCTATGATTCCATTTATATGATCACTATCTGTATGTGTAACATAAATAGCATCCAGTCTGTCTATTCCCAAAGCATTAAGCAAAGATATAACTCTATATTTAGCAACATTTTTTATATCGCTACTACCACAATCTATCAGGATATTTTTGTCCTCATAGCTTACAAGTATGCACTCTCCTTGTCCAACATCAATAGAAATAACACCATTAACATTTCTTTTAATTCCAATCACACCAAATAAAGAAACCAGAAATACCAGAACCAATAAACAAATCCGTATTTTTCTTTTAAATGATATTTTTCCTATAATCACCTTTTTGAATCTACATATAATCATCGCAAGGAGTGTAAAACAAAACAATACAAGATAATAAATAACTATCTGATACCATTCTGGTCTTCCAACCAGTATTCTGCTAAAAGGAAATTTAATTGAAACATTTGATAATAACCTCAAGAACCAAAGAATATATACATCAATTTTTATAAAAAGCATTCCAAAATATAAGCTTATAAAGCTTGTAATAACAGCACTTAACCCTAAGAATAAGATAACACTCATTAGTGGTATTACGATAATATTTAAAATGATTGAAATAAGTGGTACTTCGAAATATGCATATGCAATTACAGGTGCCGACATAGCAGATACAGATATAGATGCTACAAAGCCTGAAATTATTTTACAGATTATTTTAGATTTTGGTCTAAAGAACATATATATATAATCTATCCATATTTTATATATAACACCTATTGATAAGATACATAAGAAACTTAAAATAAATGAAACATTAAAAATATAATAAGGATTATTATATAGCAATATTATCGCTGCAACACTTAAAGATGAAACCATATCATATTTTCTTCCATATATTTTTGCTATCAATGATATGACATACATAATAACAGCTCTATTAGTGGATATTCCTTGCCCTGCCAAGTACCCAAACATTACCATAATCGTTCCACTAATAACAGATGACGAATAAATACTAAGTCTTTTTCTAAGTATTTTAAAAATAATCATTCCTATTGCAGAGATGTGCAATCCGGAAACAACCAGAATATGGCTTATTCCTGCGTCTTTAAATAATTCATTTGTTTCACTATCTAGATTTTCTTTTTCTCCAAACAGAATAGCCTTTAATACACCTGACTCCCCTTCTCCATCTAACTCTCTGTCTCCAACTGACTCTCTATCCGACTCCCCTTCACCAGCAATTAAATCAATTTTTTTACATAATTCCTCCTTTAGGGAATATAAATACTTTCTTATACTATCATCATTCTTCTTAAGTATTTTAAAGCTTTTAAGATATATATTTATAGCCACACCTTCACTATGTAAATATTTTTTTTCATCAAAATTCCCATAGTTTCTGGCTGTTTTCATTTCTTTTTTTATTCCACAAACAGATACCTTATCTCCGATATCAAAGTTTTTTTCGTTGGAAAATATATAGCTATAAAATGTTCCATCAAAGATTTTATATTTATAACCATATTCATTTTCTGTTATATCAACTACCGTTCCACTATGTTCAATTTCTGAGCCTGTCGCAATCATATCAACTCTACTATAAGTATCATAAAACAATATGTATCTTCCTGCTCCAAGAAAAAACAATACTGCGCATATTATAATAAATATATTCATTATATTTTTAGAAAAAGGTATTGTTACTATAAATAATGCTGCCAATACAAGCACTATCCTCTTATCCTTTGTAACAATACCCAAAAAGATTCCTAATAAATAAAATATAAGCAATAATAAAACAGGTCTTCTAGTTATAATATTCAATTATCCTACCTCTTTTCAAGGCCTGATTTAAAAACACTTCTGTATATTACTCGCTTTGACTTTCTTTCTCCTCTTCAACAATATCAAGATTTCTTGAAAATTCCATATCCAAGTCATACTTACCCCTAAGCATCTTTTCAGAATTTCCATCAATGATTATCTGAACCTTTCTTATGTAAGAAAGTTCAGAAAGAGAATTCACTATAGAATAGACCATTACTTCTTCTGAAACAGCTAATATACTGCTGTCAATTTTATTATCAAGATAAACGTAACATGTACCATTTCTTGTAAAAGCATCTAAGACATTAATATCATTCGGAAGTGACTGATAATATCCTTTCTGTCTAGGTCCTGCTATCAATTCCTCAACAATAAACTTCTCTAATGTAGTTGAACCGTCATATTTTATGGATTTCTTTATGCACTTTAACTTATCTCCCTTTTCATTTGCATAAAAGAGATTTACATCTGTTGTAGTATTTTCAAGATTTGTCCCACCCGATATATCAGCGAAATCACTTGCCTTAAGCAATGTTGAAGCATTATTGTTTGACAATAATGGCTGTCCATTAATATTAATACCGATATAATCAATACCTTCAATCTGCGTGAGTGTCAGCACAAATGCTGCCCTAAAAAACAGCTCCTCTTTTTCAGACTGATTATAATATGCATTGTGAAAATTTACTGTTAGAATATTTTCAGAAACAGAAAAATCTAATATTTTTACATTATTATTAATTACCGATATCCTTGTTTTATCTTTAGGATTCATCATTGCTTCAATATAATACTTTGCAATATTTCTGGTAGAAGTATCTACATCTTTATCCAGACTAACAATATCCTTTACAAGACATCCTTCCTCTGAATCAATATAATAGACATATAGACCATTTGTATTCTCTTCAGGCTTGTTTTTTTCGCATCCAGTCATAAATGTTGATATAAGAGTAAGAATACATAAAACACTTATAATTCTATACTTGTTTTTCATCTTACTACCTCCTATTTTTCACTATAAGCGATTGGAATTCTAATTGTGAATGTTGTACCTTCGCCTTCTACACTATAAACTTTTATATCACCATTATGTAAATTTACAGCTTGCTGTGTAATTGCAAGTCCAAGACCCGTTCCACCAGTTTCTCTTGATCTGGCTTTGTCTACTCTGAAAAATCTATCAAAAACTTTACTTTGATCTTCCTCTGGTATTCCAATACCTGAATCTTCAATTTTAATATAAAAGTATTTCAAATCCAGATTTAGAGAAACTCTGACCCATCCATCCATAACATTGTATTTTACAGCATTTTCAACAAGATTTGTAATTACCATGTTCATTTTAACCTCATCAACACTTGCAACTACCTGTCTAAAACTCTCAAATACAATTTCAATATTTTTCTTTGCTGCTATAGGCTTTAATCTCTTTAATACTTTATCTATTAACTCATTTATATTTACAGATGTAATATTTAAACTATCAGAATGCTTGTCCATTTTCACAAGATTAAGCAGGTCTGTAATAATCTGATTCTCCCTGTCTATTTCTTCCACAATATCTCCCATGAACTCTCTATATACTTCTGCTGGTAGCCCCTCCTGTTCAAGCAGACTATCTGCCAATACTTTTATAGATGTAATAGGTGTCTTAAGCTCATGAGACACATTAGAAACAAATTCCTGACGAGAATTATCAAGATTTTTTAATTTAAGCAGAATATCATTAAATGACTCGTCAATTTTTGCAATTTCTGTATAACCACTTGTAGAAAGCTTGTAATCCAGATCACCTGTCTTGATTTTATGAATGTCTTCATTCATTTTTATTAATGGTTTTGATACGGAATACATATATATAATTGAAATACATATCATGACAATCCATAAAACAACCATTATTTCATTTAAGATAGTATTAAGGTTTTTAATATTTTTCTCAATGTCACTAGTGGTAAAATTGAAGTATGCAACGCCTTCTTTATCATCACTTCCCGAAAATCTGAAGGCTATTTCAATATTACTGTTCTCATCATCATAATTATTTATTTCATTTCCTTCGAAACATTCAATTACACTTTTTGAAATACAGGTTTTCTTTTCATCAACTACATATGTATCTTTGATAATAATGTAATTTGAATCAACAATAATTATTCGCCCACTATAAACACTAGTAAGCTGCTCAAGCTCTATACCAACAGCTTCTGATGTATTATTATTCAGATAATCTGTAGAAATAAGCAGATTTTTAATCATATACGCCATATTATAAATCTTATCTTGTCTTGTACTTATCTCATTTTCCTCATACAAATGAATAGCATAACTTTTAAAAAGAAAAATAGGAATTATACTAAACAACAAAAGAACTACTAATATGTTAAATCTAAAAGACTTTATTACTTTAAAAAAACTATTCGTATTCTGATTCATATCAATTAACCACGGAAGAAGTATCCAACGCCCCATTTTGTATGAACATATTTTGGTTCACTTGGATTACTTTCAATTTTTTCTCTTAATCTTCTAACATGTACATCTACAGTTCTTGCATCACCAGGATAATCATATCCCCATACAATATTTAAAAGTACCTCTCTACTGTATACTTTGTTAGGATTCATTACAAGAAGCTCCAATAAATCAAACTCTTTTGCTGTAAGATTTATTTCTATATCGCTTATATATACTCTTCTACTTTCTGTATCAAGTACTAAATCGCCTTTTTTAATAACCTTTGGATTCTCTTCTTTCTTTTCTTTCTTAAGATTTCTTCGCACTATTGCACGTATTCTTGCCTTCACTTCCAAAATATTAAATGGCTTTGTGATATAATCATCTGCACCATAATCAAGTCCAAGAATTTTATCCATATCATCGCCTTTTGCTGTAAGCATAATAATAGGCACATCTGAAAACTCTCTTATCTGCTGGCAAACTTCATATCCATTGAGTTTTGGAAGCATTAAATCCAAAAGAATAAGGTCAAAATTTGTATTTTTTGCCTTTTCAACTGCCTCCTCACCATCATATGCACATTCAACTTCCATCTGATCCTGTTCAAGAGAAAACTTTATTCCTTTAACAATTAATTTTTCGTCATCTACTACCAATATTTTCTGTCCCATAATCCAAACCCATCTTTTCTAAATAATAATTCTATAATGTCTATTCGTACTATCTCATTACTAAAGTAATGAGTATTCTGCATCAAAACTAAAGTCAATTAACACATATGAAATCCTTTATACTCTCATATGCTGCGTTTTTTATACCAGGCACATTCATTATTTCTTCAATATTTTTAAACTTCCCATGTTCTTCTCTATATGTAATAATCTTTTGTGCCTTTGAGTCACCTATACCTGATAAACTCATAAGTTCTTCTTTTGTGGCCGTATTAATATTTACTAAAATTCTGTCAGTATTCTCTTCGTCTGTATACATCTGATTCTGATACGCAAATTGTTCATCAGTTTCTTCATCTACTGAATATATATGAATGTGCATTCCATCTACAACCTGACTTGCAAGATTAACACATGTACTATTTGCACATTCCGAAAATCCACCTGCCATATTAAGCACGTCAATTATTCTGCTTCCATATGGTAAAACATATACTCCTGGCAATTTTACACACCCTGTAATATAAACATATATCTTTGAAATACTTGTCGTACTTTCATCAGTGATTTTTGAAGTAGAAATTTCACAATACGATTCTACATAAGTATCGTCAGACACATTCTTTTCTCTAAGCTTTAAACTACTGTCACACCCGGAAATACAGCTCAAAAAAAGAATTACAACTGTAGTAAATATAATATTGAAATATAATTTCAATGTACTACCCCCTTATATGGGGCTCCTCACAAATACCACAATTGTAATTCTACACATATTCAAATAAAAAAACAATAGATTTCTTTATTTTACACGTTCATTATATTTTTTTTGCAGTCCATCAAGTATTTCCTTTGGTACATCTCCATCCCAAATGGATTTTATAGCCTCCTCCATCACAATACAATAATCTTCTGTTGCAAGCAGATTAGACATAATAATTGCACTTCCATATACATCATGCATCTCATTTATATGTTCATTAGTATATTCAATTTCATTCCTACATGATACTATTCCACATAAATCATACAAATTATTTGCATATTCATAAGAAACAAACTTCGCAAACTTCTTAGCAGTTTCTTTATTTGTACCTCTTGGATTTACTGCAATAATATCAGTATATGACAATCCATTACATAATATATCATCAGCTAAATCCGGCATTTTAACAGCTTTGTAATTTACTGAATCACCAATTTTAGAAATCGCATCAGTACCTGCTATTGTAAATACAACCTCACCTTTTGAAAATGAGTCAATTATATCATCATATTTATCCTGACCTGACAAAGAGAAATAATCTTTAAGTAGAAGATACTGTTCTACAGCCTTTAAAACACCATCATTTGATATACTTACATTCTTTTCTTTGCCATCTATTACAATACTGTTTCCAATAAATCCATAGTTATACAGAAGATTATTCACATCCCACATAAAAATACTTTTTATGTTTAAAATATCATTTCTGCTCTCTTCAGTATCTGTTGTATTAACATCAGTCTGCCCATTTTCATCATCAGACATAGTATCATTAAATGTATCAGCAAACTGCTTTATATCCTCAAAAGACTTTATCTCTGTTGTTACCAAATCAGTATTATAAAGTAATGCTGCAACATCAAATCCTAAAGGCATACCAAATAATTTAGAGTCATATGTTATTGCATCCAAAGCAGTTTTTTCATAGGCATCCTCATTAAAATCTTCGTCATCATTTTCTTCTAAAATGCCTAATAAATATGCCTTTTCAAGATATTCACTTGCCATTATATAAAGATCTGGTCCTTCACCATTTTTTGACTGTTCACTTATATAATCAAAATATGCAGGTTCACTTATAAATCTTAAATTAAATTCATACTCTGAATTTGTCTTTTGCTTAAATTCCGTAATCGCTGCTTCTAAGTATTGTTCATAGCCTGCATACGAATACCATATATCCACCACATTATCTATGTCTGATTCTGTGCTTTGGCTTTCTGTTGCTTTTTCATTTTTGTTATCTGATGCTACTTTAATAAGAAATATACTTATAATACACATTAAAACGGCAAAAATTATTTGTCCTTTAAACTTATTCATAAAAACCTCTTTTAACTATTTACGCTATAATGATTTTTTCAAAATGTCAATCATCTTATCTACATCTTCCTTTTTAATCACAAGAGGTGGTACCATTCGAAGTACGTCGCTTCCTGCTGATATAACAATAAGACCATTTTCAATACATTTTTTTACAGTTTCTGATACAGGCGTTGTAAGAACTAATCCCTGCATGAGCCCTTTTCCTCTTCTAGCCGATACATTAGGAAACTCATTTACAATCTCATCAAGCTTTTCTTCAAGATATTTTGAAACCTCATTTACGTTATCAAGAATTTTATTTTCTTCAAACATATCAAACACTTTGCTGACAGCTGCTGTTGCAAGTGGATTTCCACCATATGTTGTTCCATGGTCTCCTGGTACCATTGCCTTCGCAACATTTTCCTTTGCAATAAATGCTCCAACAGGAATACCACATCCAAGTGCTTTCGCCGATGTAACTACATCAGGTAATACTCCATAATGTTCATACGCAAACATCTTACCTGTACGTCCCATACCACACTGTATTTCATCGCAAATCATAACAATATCTTTTTCATTGCAAAGCTCCCTTATGCCTTGCATAAATTCATCCGTTGCAGGATATATGCCACCTTCACCCTGAACTGGTTCAAATATAATTGCACATGTTTTTTCATTTACTAATGCTTTTACACTTTCAAGATCATTAAACTTTGCAAATTTTACCCCACCAATAAGTGGCTTAAATGGTTCCTGATAATGACTATTTCCTGTTACCGATAAAGCTCCAAGACTCCTTCCATGGAAGGAATGTTCCATAGCAATAATCTCATGATCTGTACTTCCATCTTTAAGATATGCATATTTTCTAGCCAATTTAATAGCGCCCTCTATTGCTTCTGTACCACTGTTTGTAAAAAATACTCTATCTAATTTTGTTGTATTAACTATTTTTTTTGCAGCTTCTACTGCAGGAACATTGTAATATAGATTTGATGTATGAATCAACTTATCAATCTGATTTTTTAATGCATCATTATATTCTTTATTATTGTATCCAAAGGCAAAAACAGCTATTCCTGCCGCAAAGTCAAGATATTCTTTTCCATCTGTATCATAAAGATAAACGCCATCACCTTTATCAAGTACTATCTTGAACCTATTATATGTATGAAGAAGAACTTTTTCAGCCTCTTCCATATATTCATTTGTTGTCATAAGATATTCCTCCTTTTTATAAATCTGCTGACTGATTATAAAATCTTTCATCAGTATTATTTATGATTGCAGTACCTACACCTTTATTTGTGAATATTTCAAGCAATAAGCAATGAAGAATACGTCCATCCAAAATATGCACTCTTGACACACCATTTTCGATAGCATCAATACAGTTATTAATCTTTGGAAGCATTCCACCGCCGATATTACCATTGCTTACAAGCTCTCTAGCCTCCTGCACACTTAATTCTGAAATAAGAGTATCAGGGTCCTTTGGATCCTTATATACACCTTCAATATCTGTAAGAAATGCAAGCTTTTCAGCCTTTACCTCTCTTGCAATTGCACATGCAGCATCATCTGCATTAATGTTATATGAATGGAAGTTTTCATCCATACCAATTGGACTGACAATCGGAAGATAATCCTTCTCCAGTAAATCAAAAAGAATCTTTGTATCTACATTTGTAATTTCACCTACATATCCAATATCTTCACCATTTGAATATTTCTTCTCACATGTAAGAAGCTTTCCATCCTTACCACTGATGCTTATAGCCTTTACACCAAGTTCTTCTACCATTGAAACAAGCTGTTTACCTACTTTTCCAAGAACCATTTCTGCAATTTCCATTGTATCTTCATCAGTAACACGAAGACCATTTACAAACTTTGGTTCCTTTCCTGACATTTCAACCCATTTACTAATTTCTTTTCCACCACCATGAACAATGATTGGCTTGAATCCTACTAATTTAAGAAGAGTTACATCCTTAATAACATTTCTCTTAAGCTCATCCTTTGTCATAGCACTTCCACCATACTTTACAACAATGATTCTTCTATTAAATTTCTGAATATATGGTAATGCTTCTATTAATACATTTGCTTTTTCCTGATAATTTTCCATTTCGTTTTCTAACATAAAAAACCTCCTATATGTAAACCATTACATAAATATACAACTCGTTTCAAATTTATGCAACCCCTTTTTTTGATTTTTTCCTTTTTTTATCATATTTTTCATTTATGCACCATATTCATTTTTTATGCATTATTTATGCATATTTATGAATAAATATTTTAAAAAAATGCTTGCACATTCATTATTATTACTGTATATTTATCAATGAAGAAAACAGAATACGCATATTATTTAGACTTATGCACTACATCTGTTTAAATAAAATATAAATTACAGGAGGATTTCTCTAATGAAAGAAAAAGTTGTTTTAGCTTACTCTGGTGGTCTTGACACTACAGCCATTATTCCATGGTTAAAGGAAAATTTTGATTACGAAGTTATTTGCTGCTGTATTGACTGTGGTCAGGGCAACGAATTAGATGGTTTGGAAGAAAGAGCAAAATTATCAGGTGCTTCAAAATTATATATAGAAGATATCGTTGATGAATTCTGTGATGACTATATTGTTCCATGTGTTCAGGCAAATGCTGTATACGAGAACAAATACTTACTTGGTACATCAATGGCTCGTCCGGGTATTGCTAAAAGATTAGTAGAAATCGCTCGTAAAGAAGGCGCTGTTGCAATCTGCCACGGTGCTACTGGTAAAGGAAATGACCAGATCAGATTCGAACTTGGTATTAAAGCCTTAGCTCCAGACATCAAGGTTATTGCTCCTTGGAGAATGACAGACATCTGGACAATGCAATCAAGAGAAGATGAAATCGAATATTGTAAAAAGCACGGTATTGATTTACCATTCTCAGCTGATTCAAGCTATAGCCGTGACCGTAACTTATGGCACATAAGTCATGAAGGTCTCGAACTTGAAGATCCTTCAAACGAACCAAACTACGATCACTTATTAGTTCTTAGTGTAAGACCTGAGAAAGCTCCAGATGAGGGAGAATATGTTACAATGACATTTGAAAAGGGTGTTCCAACTTCTTTAAATGGCAAGAAAATGAAAGTTTCTGATATAATAAAGGAATTAAATGTTCTTGGTGGTAAGCATGGTATTGGTATCATTGATATCGTAGAAAACCGTGTAGTTGGTATGAAGTCTCGTGGTGTATACGAAACACCAGGTGGAACAATCCTTATGGAAGCTCATCAGCAGCTTGAAGAATTAGTTCTTGACAGAGCAACATATGAAGTTAAGAAAGAAATGGGTAATAAATTTGCTCAGATCGTATACGAAGGAAAATGGTTTACTCCTCTTCGTGAAGCTATTCAGGCATTTATCGAAGTAACTCAGGAATACGTTACAGGTGAAGTAAAATTCAAGCTTTACAAAGGTAATATCATTAAAGCTGGTACAACTTCTCCATATTCACTATACAGTGAATCACTTGCAAGCTTCACAACTGGTGATTTATATGATCATCATGATGCTGACGGTTTCATCACATTATTTGGTCTTCCACTTAAGGTAAGAGCAATGAAGATGCAGGAACTTGAGAAGAAAAATAATAAATAGTAATTGAGTTTTATTGGTTAGTTTTTACTAAAATAAAGATACCTTGTGGTTCAGATGCCACAAGGTATTTTTATTTTAGTATAGTTTTCTAAAATAATATATATAACTCAATTACTTTATAAGAGGATAAAAACTCATTTATCTATATATTCTTTACTCTCTCATACTTTCTGAAATAGTACTCTACATCAAAATATGTCTGCTCTTCGCTTTCTTCTACCAATTTCCACTCATCATTTTCGTCAAGATTTGGAAATCTTGTATCTGCCTGATATGCAAAATCAATATATGTTACATATGCTGTATCAACATATGGAAGCATCTGTTCATATATACTTCCACCACCAATAACATATATATTTTTAGTATCAAACTTCTTAGCAGCTTCAAGAGCTTCTTCAATACTATGTACAATAGTAGCACCATCACATTCAAAATTCTTATCATGAGTAATAACTATATTCTCTCTATTCTTCAACGGTCTTCCATTTGGAAAACTTAATAGTGTTTTCTTTCCCATAATCACAACATTACCAGATGTTGTTTCTCTGAAAAACTTCATATCATCCGGAATGCTTATAAGTAATTTGTTTTGGTATCCAATTCCCCAATTTTTATCAACTGCAACTATTAAATTCATTTCGTATACCTCACTATACTGCAACAGGAATATTCTTAACCTGTGGGCCTGTTACATAATTATCAAGTCTTACATCATCAACAGTAAAATCATAGAAATCCTTAATATCCGGATTCAACCAGAATGTTGGTGCAGGATATGTTGGTCTTTCTATAAGTTCCTTTATTATTGGGATATGCCTATCATATATATGTGCATCTGCAATAACATGTACTAATTCACCAGGCTTAAATCCACATACCTGTGCAAGCATATGAACAAGTACCGCGTACTGACACACATTCCAGTTATTGGCTGCAAGAATATCCTGAGAACGCTGATTTAATATAGCATTTAATCTATCACCTGTTACATTAAATGTCATTGAATATGCACAAGGATAGAGATTCATTTCATTTAAATCACTGTGAACATAGATATTTGTCATAATTCTACGGCTATATGGGTTATTTTTCAAATCATAGATAACTCTATCAACCTGGTCCATCATTCCTTCTTTATATTTATGTTTAACCTGCATCTGATAACCATAAGCCTTTCCAATAGAACCATTTTCGTCAGCCCATGCATCCCATATATGACTATTTAAATCATTTACATTATTTGACTTCTTCTGCCAAATCCAGAGCATTTCATCTACACAGGATTTTATAGCAGTCTTACGAAGAGTAATTGCAGGAAACTCTTTTGATAAATCATATCTGTTTACAACTCCAAACTTTTTGATTGTATATGCATATGATCCATCTTCCCACTTTGGTCTTACTTTTTCACCCTCTGTGCTAAAGCCATTTGCAATTATATCCTTACACATATCAATAAATATATTATCAGCTAAACTCATTTACATACCTTACCTTTACATCTCTTGTTTATATATTACCCACATATCGTAGCATTTAATTGTAAATCTTTCAACATTATTGTATTCTTCCTACTATTTCATTTGGGACATTGGCCTTTATTGCAATGCCTTCTGCAACATACTCTTCTGAAATAAGCTGTCCATATTTTCTTATGAGCTGTATCTTACCGGCATCGCTGTATGGATAAATCTTTTCTATATAAACACTCTTTTTCTTTAGGACTTCTTCAATTGCATTGACAATATCCTCAATGCCAATTTTCTTCTTAATTGCAGTTTTGACAATTGCAACAGCCCTGTCATCTTTTTGAATACTATATACGCCTTCTTCAATCTTATCCTGCTTATTTAAAACAGTTATAACATCCTTCTCTCCCACCTTTAAACCATCCAAAGTTTCATATACAACCTTCATATGTGTATCAGATTGGGCATTTGAAGCATCCACAACATGTATAATAATATCTGCATATTTTGCCTCTTCAAGTGTTGATTTAAAGGCATCAATTAAATGATGAGGTAATTTTCTAATGAATCCAACCGTATCTGTTAATAAGATTTCCTTTCCTGAAGGCAACTTATAATTTCTGGTTGTTGGATCAAGTGTAGCAAAGAGCTTATCCTCTTCCAATACATTTGCTTCAGTAAGTGTATTTAAAAGTGTGGATTTACCCGCATTAGTATAACCTACAATTGCAACAACCGGTATTGGATTCTCTGTTCTACGGCTTCTGGACAAATCTCTGTGGCGTTCCATATCTTCTACTTCTTTTTTTAACTCCGCAACCCTGTCAGAGATAAGTCTTCTGTCTATTTCAAGCTTTTTTTCACCGGGTCCTCTTGTACCTATACCACCTCCAAGCCTTGAAAGCGAATTTCCAAGTCCCGTTAGTCTTTTGGCTCTGTACTTTAGCTGTGCAAGCTCAACCTGTATTTTTCCTTCTTTTGTAAGAGCTCTTTTAGCGAAAATATCAAGAATAACAAGAGTTCTGTCCATTATTTTTGTACCTAATTCTTCTTCTAAATTCTTGATTTGCGCTGGAGACAATTCATCATCACATACTATTCCGGTAGCATCTAATGCTTCAATATACTGTTTTACTTCTTCAATTTTTCCCTTTCCAATATATGTTGCACTATGAACTTTCTCTCTGTTTTGTATTACTTTTCCTACAACTTCTGCACCCGCTGTTTCAATAAGTTCTTCCAATTCATCCAACGATTCTATCGTCTCTTTTTCATCATTTGTATTTACAGAAACTAAAATTACCCTTTCAATTTCCTCTTTAATATCATACATAAAACAGTTATTCGCCTTTCTTATTAACTGATAATACTGCCGTCAAACCTCCTGATTCATTATTATAAAATTCAAATTTGCCATTATGGTTTTTAGCAATTATCGAAACTAGTGGTATTCCAATTCCATTTCCACCTATCTGTCTGGAATACTTTTTGTCAACTCTGAAAAACAGTTCATTTACAGGTTCTATATATCTTTTCTTTATACCTGTTCCTTTATCTGATACACTAATTGTAACCCTGTCATCGCTGTCAACTATCTTAACTACAATATTAGCATATGCAGACGAACTGTTTTTATTATATCCATAATTTATTGCATTTTCAACTAATTCGTAAATTGCCTTTTTTATAAGAATATAATCAACTACCGCATTTGCGTTTCCATCTATACAAATGTCAATTTCATATTCTGAATATTTTTCTAAAAGTGATGTAACCACATCTTTTGTTATCTGGTATATATCCCGATTCTCAAAATTTATTTCATAACAATTATCTTTTAATAAACAAAACATATTTATATCGTCTACAAGATTCGAAAGTCTGACTGTTTCTTTATAGATTTTGTCTGCATACTTTAATATTGAAAAATCATCACACATACCATGTCTTATCAGATCTGCATATCCGTTTATTGACGCAATGGGTGTCTTAATCTCATGTACTAAAAGATCACCAAATTCTTTTCTATCCAATTTTATACCCCACATTTCTAACTGTTTTTATCCTATCCTTTTCATCTCCTAGTTTTTGACGAAGTGTTTTTATATGCATATCGACTGTTCTTGATTCACCTGAAAAATCAAAATCCCACACATTTTCCATTATTCTGTCTCTTGATAAAACAATTCCCTTGTTTAATATAAGATACTTCAATAACTCAAACTCTTTGTATGTGAGTTTACACTCTTTTCCTTTAACACAAACTTCCCTAGTGCTTTCATTTATAACAATGTCACCGCAAACCAATATTTTGCCATCATTTTTTTTTCCTTTTTCATATCTACGAATTACTGCTTTTACTCTTGATGTAAATTCCATTATTTGAATAGGCTTTGTGATATAATCATCAGCACCTGCATCCAATACTTTAACCTTATCCATTTCTCCACCTTTACAGGTCACGAATATAACAGGAATGTCCTCATATTTTTTATGAGCACGTATTCTCTCAAGAATCTGAGCACCATTTTCATCCTCCAAAAGATAATCTAAAATGATTAATTGTGGATTAGAATTATGCATAGCCTCAATAAGCTCATTTCCTTTACTAAATACTTCTACATCAAAACCCGAATTTCTTAGCGAGTAACTTTCTATTTCTGCAATATTCGAGTCGTCTTCGACAATATAAATCAAAAAAAACATCCTCCTAACAAAATATTTTAATAAAGCCACCACCAAAGCTTATTTTTCTATTTCAAATGATACCATTTTAACAAAAATTGTAAATAAAAAAATAATATTTTACACAAACTTTACCTAATACTAAAAGAAAGATTTAGAACTTTCTAAATCTTTCGTATCTTTCATTTACTATTTCATCAGGTGATTTATCTTTATTTTTTGAAATAAATTCTTTTATATAATCCTTAATAAATGCTGAAATATCATATAGATTTTCTTCAGATGCTGGTTTTGGTTCAGGAATGATTTTTTCAATTGCATTTAATGCTTTCAAATCATTTGCTGTTAATTTCATATTCTTTGATGCATCCGGAGCAAGTTTTGCATCTTTATATAAAATAGATGCAAATCCTTCTGGCGACAGAATTGAATATGTTGAATTTTCAAGCATCCATACTTCATCAGAAACAGCTAGTGCTAATGCTCCACCACTTCCACCTTCACCTATAACTATAGATACAATAGGCACCTTAAGATTACTCATTTCAAAAAGATTATTTGCAATTGCCTGTCCCTGACCTCTTTCTTCTGCTTCAATACCACAAAATGCTCCTGGTGTATCAACGAAACATATTATTGGTCTTGAAAATTTCTCTGCTTCTTTCATAAGGCGTAGTGCCTTTCTGTATCCTTCAGGATAAGGCATACCAAAATTTCTCTCGAGATTTTCTTTTGTATTTTTTCCTTTTTGCTGACCTATAACTGTTACAGGCATTCCTGCTATAGATGCAATACCACCAACAATAGCACCATCATCTCTAAATAATCTGTCACCGTGTAATTCAATAAAATCTTTGAAAATAATCTTGATATAATCAAGTGCGGTAGGTCTGCTGTTATCTCTTGCAATCTGTACCTTTTCCCATGCACTTGTAACATCAGCGCTCTTAAGTGGAATATCTTCAATTAATTTATTTTTCTTTATATAGTGTTCATATGTATTGATTCTGTCAGGTGCTTTTGTATGTAATCTCAAAATATCAGTAAGTTTTTCCTTCATTTGAGCTCTAGTTACAATAGCATCAACAAAACCTTTTTCAAGCAAATATTCAGATCTCTGGAAACCCTTTGGAAGATTCTGACCTATTGTCTGCTTTATTACTCTTGGTCCTGCAAATCCAATAAGTGCATTTGGCTCAGCAAGAATAATATCTCCAAGCATTGCATATGACGCTGTAACGCCACCAGTAGTTGGGTCTGTAAGAACAGGAATATATAACAAACCGGCATCACTGTGTTTCTTTAATGCAGCTGATGTTTTTGCCATCTGCATAAGAGATATGATTCCTTCCTGCATTCTTGCCCCACCTGAACATGCAAAAATAATAACAGGTAATTTTAGTTCAGTAGCCTTTTCTACCATATTTGTTATCTTTTCACCAACTACATGACCCATACTTGCCATCATAAATGCAGAATCACATACACCTATAGCTACCTCATAGCCACCAATCATTGCTTTACCACAAGTTATAGCCTCTTTAACACCGAGCTTTTTTTCTGCTGCTTTAAGTTTTTCTTCATATCCTTCGAAATTCAAAGGATTTTCTGATTTCATATCAGCATCCCATTCTTCAAATGTCCCCTCGTCAACAATCATATCCAAACGCTGTTTGCTATCAATTCTTAAATTGTAGTTACATTTTGGACATATATGATTATTTTCTTCAACATCTTCTGCATATACCATTTCAGTACAATTTGGACACTTCATCCACATACCAACAGGAACATTTGGTTCTGATTCTTCAGATGAATTCTGTAATTTGCTTTCAGCCTTTACACGTTCCATTGAAATATATGTAGTTTTTTTGAACATTTCCTTTAACATACTTTCTGCCCTCTTTATATAATCATATAATCAGTTATTTCATAAAGCCTTCGATAAATCCCGTATCAACTTTTCCAGATCTAAACTTCTTATCACTTAATATATCAAACTGAAAATCAATGTTTGTATCTACCCCATCTATAACTAACTCTCCAAGACAGCTCTGCATTTTATTGATTGCACTCTCTCTGTCTTCGGCATGAACAATAAGTTTAAGAATCATAGAATCATAATATGGCGGAATTGTATATCCATTATATATTGCTGTCTCAACTCTTACACCATTTCCACCTGGTAAATGGATATTATTGATTGTACCAGGACATGGAACAAAGTTTTTTTCAGGATTTTCAGCATTAATACGACACTCAATTGCATGTCCTCTTACCTCAATATCCTTCTGTTTTATAGATAATTCCAAGCCTTCTGCAATTCTAATCTGTTCCTTTATAAGGTCTGTTCCTGTTACCATTTCAGTTACTGGATGTTCAACCTGAATACGTGTATTCATTTCCATAAAGTAGAAATTATTGTCCTTATCCAACAGAAATTCTATTGTTCCAGCATTTTCATACTCCGCTGCTTTAGCAGCCTTTACAGCCACCTCACCCATTTTCTTTCTAAGCTTTGCATCAATAGCTACAGAAGGTGACTCCTCAATAAGCTTCTGATGTTTTCTTTGAATCGAACAGTCTCTCTCTCCAAGATGAACAACATTACCATGTTTATCAGCAAGTATCTGAAATTCGATATGTCTAGGATTTACAATGAATTTTTCAATATACATTGTATTATCATTAAATGCATTTTCAGTTTCTTTCTTTGCTGTATTGAACTGCATCTCAAACTCTTCATGGGAATTAGCTACTCGCATACCTTTTCCGCCACCACCAAGTGCTGCCTTAATGATAACAGGATATCCCATTTTATCAGCAATAACGATTCCATCCTTTGCATCGTAAATAGGTCTTGTTGTTCCCGGAGTAACAGGCACGCCAGCTTTTATCATTGTGTTTCTTGCCTCAGATTTATTTCCCATTCTTTCAATAACATCTGCACTAGGTCCAATAAATGTAATATTACATTTCTCACACATTCTGGCAAACTTACTGTTTTCTGACAAAAAGCCAAATCCTGGATGAATTGCGTCAGCCTTTGTTATTATCGTTGCAGATATAATTCTTTCCATATTCAGATAGCTGTCTTTTGGTGAAACATCTCCAATACATATTGCTTCATCTGCCAGCTGAGTATGTAAAGCATCCTCATCTGCCTTTGAATATACTGCAACTGTTCTGATACCAAGTTCTCTACATGCACGAATAATTCGAACAGCGATTTCTCCTCTATTTGCAATTAATATCTTTTTAAACATAACAGTTTCCTCTTAATCTATGAAATAGCAAATGTAAGTTCAGCTGATGCAGCAACCTTTCCATCAACATATGCTGTTGCCTTACCAACACCTACTGGTCCTTTTGATTTAATAATTTCACATTCCAATTTCAATGTATCCCCAGGAACAACCTTTTTCTTAAACTTGCAATTATTAATTGCTCCAAAATATGCTGTTTTTCCTTTATTTGCCTCAAGGCTTAAAATTGCAACTGCACCAACCTGAGCCAATGCTTCAATAATAAGAACTCCCGGCATAACAGGTTCTTCTGGAAAATGTCCTCTGAAGAAATATTCACCAAATGTTACAGCTTTATATCCAACAGCTCTTACTCCCGGTTCTAATTCTTCAATTCTGTCAATTAATAAAAATGGATGTCTGTGTGGTATTATCTCTTGAATTTCCTTTATTCCTAACATACTTAAAACCAAACCTTTCCCTCTGTTCAAAAGAACATCTATACATTAAAACTAAAATACTACTTGATTACAAATAATGGCTGACCAAATTCAACAGTTCCATTATTATTTATAAGAATCTCTACTACTTCACCATCAAATTCTGATTCAATTTCATTCATAAGCTTCATAGCTTCTACAATACCAAGAACCTGTCCCTTTTTAACCTTGTCACCAACCTGTACAAAGTCTTTTTCGTCAGGAGAAGGAGCAGAATAAAATGTACCAACTAATGGAGATTTTACTATATTACCTTCTAGTTTTTTCTCACTATTTTTCTCTGTTTCAGAATTATTATTTTCAACAACAATGTTCTTATATTCTGAAATACCTGAAATATTCTCTGGTGCAATAACAGTTGTAGCTATTGCCTGGCATTTCTTTTCTGCTTCCATAGATATTTTTGTATCTCCATTTTCATATGAAAATGCAGTTAAATTTGAATTTGATACAGTATTTATTAATTCAATAATCTGTTCGATTTCCATATAATCACCGCCTAATCAACAAATTTCTTTACAATTACTGTTGCATTGTGACCGCCGAAACCAAGGGAATTACTCATTGCATAATTAACATCCATATTGATTCCTGCATCTTTACAATAGTTAAGATCAAGTTCTTCTTCTGGTTCTTTTAATCCAACTGTCTGATGAACGTATCCCTCTGTAATAGATTTAACACATGTAAGGAATTCAACAGCACCTGCTGCTCCAAGTAAATGCCCAATCATTGACTTAGTTGAATTTACTTTTAAATTATATGCATGTTCACCAAATACCTTTTTAATAGCTCTTGTTTCAAATAAATCGTTGTGATGAGTACTTGTTCCGTGTGCATTGACATAATCAATAGCTGTTTCTTTAATACCAGCATCATCAATAGCATACTTCATTGCCATAGCAGCACCCATGCCATCTTCTGCAGGAGATGTAATATGGTAAGCATCACTTGTTGCACCATATCCTGCTACTTCAGCATATATCTTTGCTCCTCTTGCTTTTGCATGTTCATATTCTTCAAGAATAACAACACCTGCGCCTTCACCCATAATAAATCCATTTCTGTTCTTATCAAATGGCTTACAAGCAAGCATAGGGTCCTCATCTGTTGATAATGCATTTAATGCGCCGAAACCTGCAATACCAAGCGGTGAAATAGCTGCTTCTGTACCACCTGCTATCATTACATCACATTCGCCGTACTGAACTGATCTATATGCCTCACCTATTGAATGTGTACCTGTAGCACATGCTGTAACAACATTTATAGACTTACCTCTTGCACCTGTCTGAATTGAAACATTTCCAGCTGCCATATTAGCAATCATCATTGGAACAAATAAAGGATTAACACGAGAAGGTCCTTTCTCAAGCATCTTTCCATATTCTCTTTCTATTGCATGTAAGCTTCCTATTCCTGAACCAACTGAAACTCCAACCTTAAATACATCTTCTTTTTCCATATCAATCTTTGCATCTTCAAGTGCCATTTTAGCTGCTGCAACTGCAAACTGACAAAATCTTTCCATTCTTTTTGCAGTCTTTGCATCCATATAGTTTGTCGGATCAAAGTCTGTTACTTCACCAGCAACCTTTGCCTTGAAATCTGTTGTATCAAATGTTGATATTTTCTTGATACCAACTGTTCCTTTTTTAATATTATCAAAAAATGTATCTACATCATTTCCAATTGGAGAGATAACTCCAAGACCTGTTACAACTACTCTTCTGCTCATTTTCTTTCTCCTTGTTTTAAATAATTACATTACCATTCCGCCATTTACATTAATAACCTGACCAGTTATGTAATTGGACATATCACTTGCTAAAAATACCGCTGTATTACTTATATCTGACACATTTCCAAGCTTCTTAAGTGGAATCTGCTGTAATAATGCTTCTTTAACATCATCGCTTAAAACTCTTGTCATATCTGTATCAATAAAACCTGGTGCAATAGCATTTACAGTAATATTTCTTGCAGCTAATTCTTTTGCAGCTGATTTTGTCATACCAATAATTCCTGCCTTTGCAGCACAGTAGTTTAACTGTCCGGCATTTCCTGCAACACCTGAAACGCTACTGATATTAATAATCTTACCACTTCTCTGTTTCATCATAATCTTTGATACGCATTTGATTGTATTAAAACAGCCCTTAAGATTTACGTCTATTACTTCATCGAAATCTTCTTCTTTCATTCTGACAATAAGATTATCTCTTGTAATACCTGCATTATTTACGAGAATATCAATCTTTCCAAATGTATTAATGATTGAATCTACCATTTCGCCAACGGCTGAAAAACTGCTGACAGTACATTTCATTGCAACAGCATTTCCTCCAAGAGACTTAATCTCTTCAACAGTTTCATTTGCAGCTGCCTCATTTCCCTGATAATTTACAATTACAGTTGCTCCATTTTTTGCGAAATTTAATGCAATATCTCTACCAATTCCTCTTGATGCACCAGTTACAAGTGCTACCTTTCCATTAAGCATTCTGTACCTCCTTAATGTACTTTTCCATGTCCTCAGGTTTTTCTATATTATAAACATTCACTTCCACACCCTTTGCTTTTGCAATCTTCTTTACAAATGATGTAAGTGTTTTGTTTGGTCCGATTTCTACAAATGTATCAACACCGTCATCCATCATATTTTCAACTGACTGAATCCACATTACTGATGATGAAACCTGTTCCTTTAAAAGCTCTTTAATTGATGTTTCTTCTGTAACATAAGAAGCATCCACATTAGTTACATAAGGAATCTCTGGTTTCTTTATCTCTACATTCTTTAATTCCTGTGCAAGCTTTTCTCCTGCACCTGTAAGCATCTTTGAGTGGAACGGACCACTTACGTTTAACATAACAGTTCTTCTTGCACCAGCATTTGTAAGTGCTTCATTTGCTTTTTCTACTGCGTCTATCTTTCCTGATATAACAATCTGACCCGGACAGTTATAATTTGCAATAGAAACATCATCTATATCTTTTATTACTTCTTCAATTTTGTCACTATCAAGACCAATAACTGCTGCCATAGCACCCTTACCAGCTGGTACTTCTGATGCCATATATATTCCTCTTTTTCTAACAAGCTTAATTGCATCTTCAAATACCATTGCTTTTGATACAACCAATGCACCATATTCACCAAGACTTAAACCAGCACATACATCACATTTAAGTCCTCTTTCTTCCATTGCATAGTAAATTGACAATGATGTTGCAAGTAATGCACTCTGTGTATATTCTGTCTGATTTATCCTGTCATTTTCTGTAAACAATGTTTCAATCAAATCAAAGTCTAATACTTCATTTGCTTTATCTATATATTTCTTTGATATTTCATTTGTATCATAAAATTCTTTTCCCATTCCGACAACTTGTGCTCCCTGTCCAGGAAAAATAAATGCTGTTTTCATTATACATACCTCGCTTTTAATCGTTTGATATTCAAATATTTTGATATTCAAATTATATATCTGTAAAAAAAGCGGATTTCTAAATAATCCGCTTATTTTATAGACATAACTGAGTAGAAATTATAATTCAATACCCTTATTCTTCAAGTAATTTACAACATCTTCAACAGTATTGATACCTGCTAAATCTTCAGATGGGATTTCTACTTCATACTCTTCTTCAAGAGCCATAACAAGTTCAAATAAATCTAATGAATCAGCACCAAGATCATCTTTGAAACTTGTTCCCATTTCAATATCTTCTACCTTACAACTTAACTGTTCAGCTATAATTTCCTTGATTTTTTCAGTCATTTCTTCTAATTCTCCTTCAAAATACTATAATGTTTTGATAATCAAAGTATATAGACTTGCATCTGTTTTGTCAACAGAAATTTTCTAATACATTTGATTAAATATATCACCAGCAGAATAGTTGTATGAGTATGAACCAACATTTGTGTATGTATTGGATTTACTTGATTCAACTCCTGCATAGTAATTAACCATTGATGCTCTTGCCGATATCTGATAACCATAAGAGCCTTGACCATTAAATAATGTTTTAACATTATTCATATTTGATGTTTTGAATTTATCTTCATCTAATGAAAGCTTTCCCTTACTGTCTACTGTTATTCCAATCTTATTAAGTAGGGCTGTATTTGCCTTCGTTGTAGTAATCATACTGGTTGAACTTGATGCAATATTCTTTGAATTAGAATCTTTTGTGTCATCAATTACACTATTGTAGTCTTCAACAAATGACTTTACTGCTTCAGCAATCTTGTCTACATCATATGTTCCATCTTCTTTTTGGTTAAATAAAGAAGTTTTTCCACTTGCTACCAATTTATCAGCCGAGCTTTTTAAATCATCAGTACTTTCCTTAATCGTGGCAAGAAGTTTAGATGAATCTTTTGCAGTATTTATGCTTGTTTTTGTCTTTTCTTTATTTTCATCTATTGAATAGTATGCATTTAATAATTTTTTATAACTGCCATTTCTTATACTGTAATAATCCGAAATCATACTTGTTGTGCCAGACATAGAACTACTGGTATTTAATGATGAAAACAACGTACTAACAGACGTATTTCCAAGTCCAAAATAACCTGCCATAAAAATCACTCCTTTGCAAACATCTACATATACATCCTTGTATCTACTTTTACTATATAGCATTGATTACAATATTGCAATATCCTATTTGCCAGTTTGGAAAAGTTTTTCAGAAATTTTATAGGACATTGATACAATAAGCCTCTCTTCATCTGACAATTCGCCATATATGGTTCCATCTCTGTATATTGCATAGCTTCTGTTTGTTTTAAGAAGATTTCTTCCCATAGCATCATTCATGTACTCATCATCTGCTATGCCCATAAGATAGGACAATGTAGGCATTACATCTATCTGACCTGCAATAACATCTGATGAAACACTCTTGTCAAAATCGCTACAGCTAATTATTAATGGTACTGTATAATATTCATTTACATTTACAAATGGATATTCATCGTACCATTCCTCAAGAGAATATTCATAATATTTATGAATTCCTGTATGGTCACCTGTAACAACAATAACTGTGTTATCCAGTAACCCATCCTTTTCAAGATCAGATAACAACTCACCGATTCTTGTATCAACATATTTTATAAGCTGGAAATATCCACCTAAATATGTATCATCAAGTTCTTTATCAAGCTTTAGTTCTTTTAATTCATCATCTATTTTAAATGGCATATGACTTGAATTCAAAACAATATGAGCATAATATGGCTGGTTAAGTTCCAGAAGATATGGATATACCTGTTCAAGATAATCTTTATCATTTATAGTAAATCCTATCTTTTCTCCACTCATATCATAGTTTTCCGAACCAACAAATCTATTGCCTCCAATCATATTCTTCCAGCCCTGTTCATAATTCCAGAAGCTTCCTCTTATTGCCTGATGATATGTAAAATCATACCCTCTTTCGATTAACATTCGTGGAAGAGAATTTAACTCATTAGTATCAGCATATCTAAAGAATGTACCACCCTTTAAAACAGGAAGTCTTGATGTTGCATACATTAAGTCTGCATCAGAACTATTTCCACCCTCAACCTGTTCAAATATATTTTCAAAATAGAAACCGTTATTTAAAAGCTTATTAATATTTGGACATATTTCCTGACCATCAACTTTTTGATTAATTACGAAAGACTCCAAAGACTCTATCTGAAGAAATAATACATTTTTTCCTTCAAATATACCTGCATATTCATTATCAGGAAGATTTTCGTTCTTCCATGTAAAATATGCATTTATCATATCTTCATCTGTTTCTGTAAGTTCATCTGTTGTATTTTCTTCAAACAAATCTGCAATATCTTTTATATGAAAACCTAGAGACGATAAATATTTCGCCTGTTCTTCTGCATTGTTTGAATTATATATCTGATTATATAAATCTTTATATATACCAAATATCTTTGCCTCTAAAGGGATTGCAAAAAGTATACACAGTCCTGCAATAGCAAATATAATACCACTTCGTTTCAGAATAGTCTTTCTGACTGTATCATCTGTGCTTCTTCTTCTGAATTTTCCAATAAAGATAAGTAGCATAATGGTATCCAAAAACATTATTATGTCATAACCACATAACAAAGAGGTTACTTCGCCACCTTCAAAACCACTAAAGTTTTTAAAAATATACACATCTGCAGCAGATGGCATTGTAAAGAACGAACGGCAATATATAAGATCTAGGCATGTAAGTACTGTAAAAAATGTATTCCATGAAAAAATATATATTACTCTGTATTTATCTCTTTTAAACAAAAAAGATACGCTTAACAAAACCATTACCATTGCAGCATAAAGTATCCAATATTTATATGTACTTGATATAGCTTTTGCAAAATCAGGCTCATATAGATTTGCCCCTTCAATATATGCCTGCAACAATACATTTTTAATAATTACCCCAAAAATAGGTATAGCAAACAGAATGCTATAAAACACTCTGTTTGCCAAAATAATCTTTTCAATAAATATCTTATTTAAAATCTTTTTAAACTTTTCCATTATTATTACCTTTTACTTTTTATTAAATAATTTGTTCTTGTAAATCTTTCCGGTAATAAATATTAACATAAAACACGAAATAATCAAGATGCCTAAACTAATAGCTCCATCTAATATACTCATCCTACCAAGCAAAATATCAGAAGGTACAACAAATACCGAGGTAAATGGTACAAATCTTAAAATTTTACAAATTAATACATCCGGAGTTTCAATGTTTGCCATTGGAACAAGATATGAAATCAAAAAGCATGCAACTACTGGTAATTGAAAAAATGCATTTGCAGATGACACATCATCAACTTTTGATATTGCAGAACCAGCAAGTCCCGCAAATACACAATAAAAGAAGAATCCGATTAACAAAATACCTATTGCAATAATCGCAGCCGCAAAACTAAATGCTACACCATTTGTTTCATCTGATATTGTATTAAACAATGTTATTACTATATTTTCTCCACCGTTAAACACTTCTTTATTTATGATATTTCCAGCAATGAACCCTCCAACTCCTGCTACTATCCATATAATAAGCTGACCAATTGCAACTGATGCTGTTCCAAGAATCTTACCAGCTATAATAGCATATGGTTTAACTGATGTAAGTAACATTTCCATTAATTTTGATGATTTATCTGCTACAATAGCAGTTGTAATACTCTGACCATGTAACAAAATAATCATATACAAAAACAGACAGAATATCATAGGTAAAAATATTTTTGCAAGTATCATTCCAAGAGATTCTTCATTATTAGAATTAATGGCTGTTGAATATACAGGTAATGAAAGTTTCATAATATTTGCTTCATCTACTTCACCTGTATAGTATACCGAAAATTTTGCATCATTAACAACAAGAGCTCCGAATGCGTCTGATTCTTCATCTGAAACTTCTGTATCTTTAGCAGTAAGAATAAGTAACTTTAATATATCAGAATAAGATTCTTCCATACCATACTCATTTTTTGTGAGTTTCATGATAACAGCATTTTTATCATTTAATACATCATCAGAAATCTTATCTATATCTGTTATTTTGTCTATTGATTTAAAATTTTTCTCTGTGATATAAAAGAGTTTATGTGCATCTTCATTTGAATACTCTGTATCGTTTAAAAGATATACTCTTTTGATTGTTTCGAACTCATATTTTCCCTCTTCGTCCACAATCTGTTCAATTGTTGTTATCATATCCTCTTGTTCATCAGAAGAAATATTTCCAACAAGACAAAGTGCACAAGCAATCAAAGCTACAATCACAGCTATACCTATTGTCGATACTTTAAAGCCTTTTCCTTTCATTACCTGAGATGCTGTAAAAGAAAAAACTGTTTTTGTGCCTGAAAAAGCATTTACTTTTTTATTCATTACTTATTCCTCCTTTTCATCTTTGCTAATCGGAACAAGTCTTTCATTTTTAATGGAGTTCCATTATGATAAATCATTTGCTCATAAATATTAGAAACAAATCCTATCAATAGGATTATACATATTAAGAATACAACCACTATAACAAGTCCAAACAATGGTGAAATCATTCCAAATAACATGTAAGCAGGAACAATAAACGGAGCAGATAACGGGAGTAAGTATACAACATAATTTAAATTTCCCCATCCATCACCTGACATACTTGAAGACATTATTAATCCAAGTGCAAGATATGCTCCTATTAATAAAGCAAATGTGTATAGTTTCGAACCTTCTGCCATCTCTTCAATTTTAGAAACTGATGCACCTGTAATTCCACCTAAGAATCCATAGAACACAAATCCTTCTATTATAACAACAAGTGAAATCAATACTGAAACAATATTTGCCCCAACCATTACATCTTTATCGAAGAAATTGGTGATTTGTGTTGGCAACACAAAAGAACCATCTGTTGAAGTCATAAAACCATTTATAAAACCTGATGCCACAAAGGCAACACAAACTGCACTTAATATTGTAAGAACAATTGCAACTGCTGCCATTACCTTACCTGTAATAATGGCCATAGGCTTAACACTTGTCAAAATATATTCAACGACTTTTGATGATTTTTCAGTAATTATCTGTTCTGCAACCTTACTTCCTGCAAATGTAATGGAAATAAGTGTTACCATAATGAGTATATAATTAACACTATATTGTGCCTCTGTGATTCCATCTGATATTATCTCTCCATTTTCATCTAAACCATATGTATTATATGCAAGACTCTGAGACAATAATTTTGCAATATTTTTTTCAACTCCATTGCTGATATAATTTATGCTTGTACCATTTGCGTAGAAAAATTCAGATAAATTATCAGCCTCATCCTTATCTTCTTCAACATCTGAATTAAAATAAATATCAAAATTTATACCAAAATCTTCACTAGCCTGGTCTAAATCGCTCCAAACATATACAAGCACAGTATGTGCAGCTTCGTTTTCAAAGCCATTTTCTTTTATATTATCCGCTTTTTCCTTATCTACCAATTCAACTTTAACATCTGAAAAATTAGAATCTTCGTTAAGTAATTCCTTTGAAGGTGCATAAACATCTACACCATCATCATAGAAATAAATGCATTCAATATTACTTTTCTCGATTGTATCCTCGCCTGAAATCAACGAAATCACAGGAAATGACAAAAGTGCCAAAATAAACAATAGCGCTGTAAGTATAATAATCGCCTTTGACTTTATTGACTGCTTGTAAGTAAACTTAAATACATCGAAAAAACCGTAAAAATTACTGTTCTTCATGTGTTTCCCCTACCTTTTCTACAAATATTTCATGTAATGATGGCTCACGGAGTTCATAACGAATAATTGTAATATTATTCTTAATAAGTGTTTCAAGCAACTTTTTTGCTTCACTTTCATTACTAACTTTAATCTGATATCCATCAGGTGTCTTATTAATAATCTGAAGATTTGCATCTTTTATATAGCTTTCCACATCTTCTTCGCATTTAAGCATCATATTGACACGTCCATAGCCTTTTTTGATTTCATTTAAATCACCCTGTAATACAACATTACCTTTATTAAGTATAGTAATATCCTTACAGAACTCTTCAATAACTGACATCTGATGGCTCGACATAATGATATATTTTTTCTTTTCAATTAATTCTCTAATAATAGATTTAAATAAATCTGTATTTACAGGATCAAGTCCACTTAATGGCTCATCTAATACAATGAACTCAGGATCCGAAATCAATGCACTCATCATCTGAATCTTCTGCTGATTTCCTTTTGATAACTGGTCAGCATTTTTAGCTTTTGATGGTTTTTTTCTGCCCTTCTTATCCTGTTTTGCAAATTTGTCCGGATAGAGATATTCTTCTACCTCTAAACGCTTAGCCCAATATGCAATTCTCTCTTTCGCAACATTTTTTGGTACTTTCTTAAGTTCAGCAAAATAAATAAGCTGATCCATAAGAGAATATTTAGGATATAATCCCCTCTCTTCAGCAAGATATCCAAGATTCATACTTAATGGGTCAATTTTTTCTCCATCCCATAATACTTCACCTTCATCATATGAAAGCATACCAAGTACAATTCTTATTGTTGTTGTTTTTCCTGCACCATTTGTACCAAGAAGAGCGTATACACCTGGCTCCTTCATTGAAAAACTTAAATTGTTTACAACTACCTTGTCACCATATTTTTTTACAAGTTTTTTCACTTCTAATGACATACTTCTTTCCTCCATAAAAAGATTCGCTCCACATCATGAATAACGCTTCGGCGTTAAGTCATTACATTGTGGAGCGTACATCTTTTAGTAATATAACATATATTTATTAAAAAATCATTAAGTTTCTAAATATGCGGCACCATATGTTAATCCGCCGCCAAAACCAGACAATACAAGTTTCATATTATCTTTTATTGTTTTGTTTTTTCTTAACTCATCAAAAAGCAAAGGAATACTTGCAGCTGAGGTGTTTCCATACTCACTTATATTTGATGGAATCTTATCATCACTAACCTTAAGTCTCTTTGCAACAGATGATAGTATTCTGGTATTTGCCTGATGAAGTATAAACAAATCTACATCATTAACAGACTTATCAGCTATTTCCAACACTTTTTCAATTGCATATGGGACTTTAGTAACAGCAAACTTAAAGACTTCCTTTCCATCCATCTGAATATATTTTCTATATTCATCATCTGATTTGCAATATGGATTCATTACAGGATAATCTGTTCCCGTCAAAACAAGGCCTTTTTCGCCATCACTTGCAGAAAATGCCATATACTTCTTGCTTTCATCAGTCGAAACAAGCATAGCTCCTGCACCATCTCCAAAAAGAACGCATGTAGAACGGTCACTAAAATCAACTGTTTTTGATAATGTTTCTGCTCCTATAACTAAAATTATCTTTGCCATTCCAGATGCAAGATATGCGTTTGCAGTATTAAGTGCAAATAAAAATCCACTACATGCTGCATTTATATCAAAACAATGGGCATTATCTGCACCTATACCAGCCTGTACTCTACATGCCGTATTCGGAAGATTGCTATCCGGTGACATTGTAGCAAGAATAATCATATCAATATCAATAGGGTTAATTCCAGCTTCTTCAATAGCCATCTTTGATGCGATGATAGCCATGTCAGACGTATTTTCTCCCGTTGAAATTCTTCTATTAACAATACCAGTACGTTCTCTTATCCACTCATCACTTGTTTCAACAATATTTGCCATATCATCATTTGATACTTTGTTTGATGGAGTGTAACTTCCTGTTCCAATTATTTTCATATTATTCTACCTTTCAATGAGAAATTTTGATATTCAAAGTATATTGAACAACTACGTAATTGTCAAGTAAAAATCGAGTAGGCTGACACCTACTCGATTTTGCACGCAAATATTACGCACTATCGTGCTCTATGTTCTTACGACCGGCAAATACTATTTCATGCAAGCATGATAGTGCTTGCCGGTCTTGTGCAACAAAAAAAAATCAGTTGATTTCCTCCTACTAAAATCAACTGATATTTTTTCACATAAACCAAACTCCTATTGGAATCATTTCTTCCAACACGCATATACTATAATTTATTTACAAAAAAAGCAATATCACATTCCAAATTGCAAATAAATCTTCCAAATTGCATATTTCTATTTCTAAATTTAAATTTGTCTGCTATAATTGATGATGCCAAGATTCAATAAGATAAATCAAAACCTCGGAGGTTACTATGTTAATATACATCTGTGAAGATACAGCAAGTGATTGTTTAAGATTAAAACATCATCTTTCGACATACAGTAAAGAAATCGAAGCTTCTTTTGAAATTGAGGCTTTTTCATCATCTTGTGATTTACTGAATATTTGGAATCCAAATGGCAGCACACCTTCTATTATTTTTATTGATATATATATGGAAGGAATGAATGGTATAGATTTAGCCAAAAGTTTAAGAAACAAGGGATATTCCGGTGCAATAATTTTTACGACTTCTTCACTTGAGCATGCTATGCAAAGCTATGAAGTAGATGCTTCATATTATCTTCAAAAGCCTTATACTCATGAAGACTTCATTAAAGCTATGAAACGTTGTGACAATATTATAAAAGATTCTATGTTACATTTCGTTGGGTGTTCCAGAGGAAAGGAATACTCTATTCCTTATGCAGAAATATTATATTTTGAGACAGGTAATCACAATGTAATTCTTCATACAAAAAAACAAGCTATAACCTTCCAAAGATCAATGAATTCTATTATTGAAGAATTTCAAAATATACCAAGCTTTATATCATGTGGTAAAAGCTATTTTATAAACATGAACTATGTTGACAAACAGCTTGGTACAGATCTTATAATGTCAGATGGTTATAGCATACAAATACCGGTTCGTGTAAAAAATGATGTTATCAATGCAATTACTGAATGGAAAAAGAATTAATACTCTCACACAATTCCTTCCACATATTTATTGTCTTATCGTAATATAAGTCTATCTTTTCAATATCTTTTGCCTTTCCGGCCTTTTCCAATTCATAGAAGAGTTCTCCGAGTTCTCCAGCACCGATTCCTCTTGATTCGCCTTTGAGACTATGTGTCAATACAATAAATGCATCAAACTTATTGTTCTCTCTTGCATCTTTATATCTTCTCTCAATATCCATTCTCTTCTTTTCATATTGGCTTCCATACATAGATAAAATAAGTTTATAGAAGTCCATATCATTATCAGAATACTTCATACCATCTTCAACACAAAGACCTATTTTATCTAATTCATAAAACTTATCATTCTTAGTATCGTACAAAAAAATCGTCTCTTTCATTATTATTTTCCTTTACTTACTTTATTATATATCAGATAAACCTTTTTTACAGGAACAACAAATTATCTTATCGTCTTCCCAAACTCCATATTCATTATTCCTTACATTTTTTATTTTAAAAGATTAGCCTTTTTAATTCAACTTACAATTATGTTGTGATAGAGTAAATTTACTGTCAGTTAGGAGTAATCAGGGAATCCCTTAGATATCTAGATTTTAACTTTTTTCTTTATATCTTACATATCTTTCATTTTCTTGTCAAAACATTATTACAATATTTTTATCTGTTCACGAATA
>JBGVOD010000024.1:0-19337 GCA_045126215.1 Lachnospiraceae bacterium
TATGCAGTTCACAGGTATGACAGAAGACAAGCTTGTTGAACAGATGCGTCCACAGGCTCTTAAGACAATTCAGTCAAGACTTGTACTTGAAGCGATTGCAAAGGCTGAAAACATCGTTGCTACAGATGAAGATTTAAATAAAGAATTAGAAAAGATGGCTTCTATGTATCAGATGGAAGTAGAAAAATTAAATGAATTAATCAGCGATAAAGAAAAAGAATCTATGAAATTAGATATTGCTGTTCAGAAATCTGTAGATTTCATCGTTGAACAGGCAAAATAATTGTCGAATTGTAGAAAGAGGGTTTTATAATGAGTTTAGTACCTTATGTCATTGAACAGACTAGCAGAGGCGAAAGAAATTACGATATATATTCAAGACTCTTGAAGGAAAGAATTATCTTTTTGGGTGAAGAAGTTAATGAAACAACTGCAAGTCTTGTGGTTGCACAGTTATTATTCCTTGAGTCAGAAGATCCAACAAAGGATATTCATTTATATATAAATAGTCCTGGTGGCTCAGTTACTGCAGGTATGGCTATTTACGATAAAATGAATTACATTAAATGTGATGTATCAACAATTTGTATGGGTATGGCAGCATCTATGGGAGCATTTCTTTTATCGGGTGGTACAAAAGGCAAGAGACTTGCTCTTCCAAATGCAGAAATTATGATTCATCAGCCACTTGGTGGTGCAAAAGGTCAGGCAACAGAGATTCAGATTGCAGCTGAACACATTTTAAAGACTAAAAAGAGATTAAATGAAATTCTTGCAAAGAATACCGGAAAATCAATCGATATCATTGAAAAGGATACAGATAGAGATAATTACCTTACAGCTTATGAAGCTTTAGAGTATGGACTTATTGATAAAGTTATCGAAAGTAGAAATGATATTGAGAATAAATAAGTAGTTTTCAAAAAGGAATCGAGGTGAATGGAGTCGTGGCAGGAAAAGATAACAATGGAAATAAAAAATGTTGTTGTTCTTTTTGCGGAAAGTCAGAAGAAATGGTTCGCAAGCTTATTGCAGGACCAAACGAAACATATATTTGTGATGAATGTGTAGATGTTTGTGCAGATATTTTAGATGAGGAAATGGGTGAAAATCTTGAACCAATTGATTTGGAAATCAACCTCATGAAACCAAAAGAAATTAAGGAATTCCTTGATCAGTATGTTATTGGTCAGGAAAATGCAAAGAAGGTTCTTTCGGTTGCTGTTTATAATCATTACAAAAGAGTTACATCTGGAAAGAAACTTGATGTAGAATTGCAGAAGAGTAATGTACTTATGTTGGGACCAACAGGTTCGGGAAAGACATATCTTGCACAGACTTTAGCAAAACTGCTTAACGTACCATTTGCTATTGCCGATGCTACAGCACTTACAGAGGCTGGATATGTAGGTGAAGATGTTGAGAATATCTTACTTAAGCTTATTCAGGCAGCTGATTATGATGTCGAAAAGGCAAAATACGGTATTATCTATGTAGACGAAATTGATAAGATTACAAAGAAATCTGAAAATGTTTCTATTACAAGAGATGTATCAGGTGAAGGCGTTCAGCAGGCACTTTTAAAGATACTAGAGGGTACAGTAGCTTCTGTTCCACCACAGGGTGGAAGAAAGCATCCTCATCAGGAGCTGATCCAAATAGATACTACAAACATATTGTATATCTGTGGCGGTGCATTTGACGGATTAGAAAAAATCATTGAAACAAGAATTGATAAGAAATCAATTGGTTTCAATGCCGACATAGCATCAGGAAAAGAAGAGGAATTAGATGAATTATTTAGTCAGGTAATGCCTCAGGATTTAATAAAATATGGACTTATTCCAGAATTTATCGGTCGTGTACCTGTTACAGTTACACTTGATAAGCTTGAGATTGAAGACCTTGTACGTATCCTTAAAGAGCCAAAGAATGCTATAATCAAACAATATCAAAAGTTATTTGAACTTGATGATGTTGAACTTGAGTTTACAGATGAGGCCATTGATGCAATTGCTGAACTGGCATATAAGAGAAAAACAGGAGCAAGAGGTTTACGATCTATTATGGAAGATTGCATGATGGATGTTATGTACGAAGTCCCATCTGATGAAAATATCAGGAAATGTATCATTACAAAGGATGCAGTTGAGAAAAAGAGTGAACCTGAAATTATTTACAAAGATGAGAAACTTAAAAAAGTTTCAGGAGAATAAAGCATATGGTTATTAAAAGTTTAAATCTTGAAACTGTATGCGGAATAACAAGTAAATTACCAGAAAACACTTTGCCTGAGATAGCTTTCTCAGGCAAATCTAATGTTGGAAAGTCTTCACTGATTAATGCGCTTATGAATAGAAAGTCATATGCAAGAGTTTCATCGGAACCGGGAAAGACTCAGACTATTAATTTCTACAACATAAATGATGTAATGTATATGGTAGATTTACCAGGTTATGGATTCGCAAAAGTTTCTAAGGAAACCCAGCAAAAATGGGGAAAGATGATAGAAAACTATCTTCAAACATCAAAACAGCTTAAAGCGGTATTTTTATTGATAGATATCCGTCACGAGCCGTCTTTGAATGATAAGAATATGTATGAGTGGATTGTTTACAATGGGTATAATCCAATTATTATTGCTACAAAGCTTGATAAAATAAAAAGAAGCCAGATTCAGAAACAGCTTAAGCTCATAAGAACAGGGCTGAATGTGAAACCTGGCACAACCATTATTCCATTTTCTGCTGAAACAAAGCAGGGAAGAGATGAAATATGGGAAATTATGGATGGTTTGGTACTTGGACAATCTGAAGAAGGAAATATATCTGAATAGGAAATGACCGAATAGAAATAACAGAATAAAAATGGGCAGTAACTGTAGTTACTGCCTTTTGTCTTTGTCTTTTGATGTTTCGTTTACGCCTTTCATAAGGCCTTTCATAATAGATGCGTATACTTCCTGACTAGTTTCACGCCAGTTGTTACAAATAATTTCAGCAACATCTTCTGAAGGTACAGATAGTTCCATATCGATTAGTGATGTATTGCCTTCATGTATTGTACATTTCACTATGTAGTCTTGATTTGTTGATTTGTAATAGTCTGATAAAACACCTACTTCATTACGCAGTTCGTATTTATTGTCGATGAGAAATATATCCATATCATCAATGATTGCAACTGGAATTTTGTTTGTAAATAATTCAGCTGTTTCTCTGCCGTCATCAGTAATTCTATAATATGATGTATTCCTAACTGTTTCGCTTGAAATAAGCTTTGAGTCAAGTAGCTCTGAAATTACCTGCTGGAATACAAAATAAGTTGTATATTCTTTGTTTAAGAAAAATCCTGATATCTGATTATTTGTAAGTGGAAAATTTACTTTATTTAGCATATATAATGTCATAAGCTTATAAAGTGTAAGTTGCTCTAGTGCCATAAAACCTCCAAAATCAAGGAAGGAGTTCCCCTTGAATAACTTTTTCTTCTCTTAGTTTTTTATTTATATAATTAAGGACCATTCTTTTATTTGCTGAAAATTTAGGCTCTACAAGGAGTTTCTTTGGACCATCACCTGTGAGACGGTGGATAACAATATCACGTCTAAGGTGTCTGATTGCAAGTAATAAAAGGTCGATGTATTGTTCTAAATTGAGTATTTCAAAATGATTTTCCAGATAGTAGGAATAAAGATCAGTATCCTTCAGTATATGCAATAGCTGAAGTTTGACTCCGTGGATTTTAAATCTGTTTATATATAAAATAGTATTAATCAGATCATCTCTAGTCTCATAAGGAAGTCCGATAATTACGTGAACTACAATATTTATTCCTTCTAATAATGAAACAGCCTGTTCAAAAATCTGGTTTTTATATCCTCTTCGAATAAACTCGGCAGTCTTTTCATTACTTGTCTGTAAGCCAAGTTCTATGAAGACCGGCTTAATTTTATTTAATTCTTGTATTAGTGAAGCGATATTTTTATCAATACAGTCAGGTCTTGTTGCAATAGAAAGGGCTACAATATCCGGATGATTGATAGCTTCAAAAAACACGGACCTTAGTTTGTCAATTGGTCCGTAAGTATTAGTATATGCTTGAAAATATGCAATATACTTTCCTGAATTTATCTTGTTTTTCACAAGTTCTTTGCCTTTTTCAATCTGTTCTGTTATGGATAACAGGGGAGACTGGGCAAAATCACCCGAGCCTCCCTTGCTACAGAAAATACATCCACGTGTATCTATTTTTCCGTCACGATTAGGACAGGTAAAACCTGCATTAAGTGAAACTTTATATACCTTTTCGTAGAATGTTTCTTTTAAATAATCATTTAATAAATTTATATACATTACTTTCTGTTTGTATTATCTGGTGTAATTTTTGCCATAACAGCTTTGCTTACTTCGTCAGCTACTCTTGGATCAAATGCTTCTGGAAGAATGAAATCTTCATTTAATTTATCATCTGGAACAAGAGAAGCAATAGCATAAGCAGCTGCAAGTTTCATTTCTTCAGTAATCTTTGATGCTCTTCCTTCAAGAGTACCTTTGAAAATACCAGGGAAAGCAACAACATTATTAACCTGATTAGGAAAATCTGAACGACCTGTACCAACAATTCTTGCACCAGCAGCTTTAGCAACTTCTGGCATAATTTCAGGAACAGGATTAGCCATTGCAAAGATAATTGAATCACTATTCATTGTCTTAACCATTTCAGGTGTAAGTACATTTGGAGCAGACACACCGATAAAGATATCAGCACCTACAACGGCGTCTGCTAAAAGTCCCTGCTTATTTGAAAGGTTTGTGACTTTACTCATTTCCTGAAGCATCCAGTTAAGACCTTCTTTTCCTTCATATACAATACCCTTGCTGTTGCACATAATGATATCTTTGAAACCAAAGTCAAGTAAAAGCTTTGTAATAGCAACACCAGCGGCACCAGCACCATTTACTACAATTTTACATTCCTCTTTTTTCTTTCCTGTAATCTTGAGAGCATTTATAATACCTGCTAAAACTACAATAGCTGTACCATGCTGATCATCGTGGAAGATAGGAATATCAAGCATTTCATCAAGTCTTCTTTCGATTTCAAAACACCTTGGAGCTGATATATCTTCAAGATTTACACCACCAAAGGATGGAGCAATAGCTGCAACAGTTTTAATGATTTCTTCTGTATCCTGTGTATCAAGACATATTGGAAAAGCATTAACACCACCAAATTCTTTGAAAAGAACTGACTTTCCTTCCATAACAGGCATAGCAGCTAAAGGTCCAATATTTCCAAGACCAAGAACAGCAGAACCATCGGAAACTACTGCGATTGTATTAGCCTTGATTGTGTACTTATATGCATTCTCGGGATTTTTATGGATTTCCATACAAGGTTCAGCAACACCTGGTGTGTAGGCAAGAGCTAAATCTTCTCTTGAGCTAATTGCACATTTTGCAGTTGTGTTAATTTTTCCTTCCCATTCTTCATGGAGCTTTAATGCTTTTTCGTTGTTTGTCATAGTGGTTAGTCCTTTCTTATATTACTTTTATCTTAGATATGTTTTCGACAAGCGAAAATCAACAAATTTTATAATATCATAAAAGTAGAAAAAAAAATACTACCATTTTTAAGATTTATGTTGTATACTACACTCATATATAAAAAGTGATTAAGTTTTTATATTCTAAAATCATTTATCAAATTATTAAATTATTAAATTATTTACTATTTAATTATTTATTTCAAAGTTTTCCATATATAAAAAAACGGGCAAGTATGCCCAAAGAGAGGAAAGGGTTTTATGAGAGCAAAGTTAGAGTCTTTACCTATTAGTGAATTAAGAGAGGTAGCAAAAGTTAATGGTGTAAAAAGTGTTACATCTATGCGAAAGGCAGTGCTTATTGATAAAATTCTGGAAGCAGTAGGTATGCCATCAGATTCGGAAGAGAAGAGTGAGGCAGAAGAAACAGAAGGAACAGAAAGAACAGAAGAAAGTCCTGTTGAGAGAAGAGCTATGGCAGGAAGAATAGTTGAAGAGAAAGTTTCGGAAGAAGGACATCATATTTCAGATGTTAGACATTCTTCACGTGTTCCAAAGATGGTTAGAAGTAACAGAGTGGAAAGTGAGGGGACTGGAATTGTTACAAATCCAGCTACCAGAGCATATATTCCTGATAGAGACTTGATTCAGAAGAGAGCATATCTTGCAACAGTTGCTGAAGCATCTAAATCATCCGGACTTACAGTGGAACAAGCAGCTCAGCCTGTAGTTACACCACAGCAGAGACAGGAGATGATGAGAAAACAGGCTCTTGAAGAACAGGTAGATATGAGTCTTGATAGTGGTGTAGTTGCTCACGGTATATTAGAGATAATGCCAGACAATTTTGGATTTATCAGATGTGAGAATTATCTTCCGGGAGATAATGATGTATATGTATCTCCAGTTCAGATTAAGAAGTTTGGACTTAAGACGGGTGACATCATTCACGGAAAGGTACGTATAAAGACTCAAAATGAAAAGTTTGGAGCCTTATTGTATATCAATTCTGTTAATAATATTCCATTAGCAGATGCAATGAAGCGTAAGAATTTTGAAGATTTGACACCAATCTTCCCAAATGAACGATTAAAGCTTGAGACAGATAGACATAATATGGCTATGCGTATAGTTGATATTGTTTCACCAATTGGTAAGGGACAGAGAGGAATGATTGTTTCGCCTCCTAAGGCAGGTAAAACAACATTATTAAAAGAAGTTGCAAAGGCAATTAAAAAGAATAATCCTGAGATGCATCTTATAATTTTACTTATAGATGAAAGACCGGAAGAAGTAACAGATATAAAGGAGGCTATTGAGGGTGAAAATGTCGAAGTTATTTATTCAACATTTGATGAACTTCCAGAACATCACAAGAGAGTCTCAGAGATGGTTGTTGAGAGAGCAAAGAGATTGGTTGAACATGGAAAAGATGTAACAATCCTTCTTGATAGTATAACACGTCTTGCAAGAGCATATAATATTGTAATTCCAACAAGTGGACGTACTCTTTCAGGTGGTCTTGACCCTGCTGCATTACATATGCCAAAGAAATTCTTTGGTGCAGCAAGAAATATGAGAGAAGGCGGAAGTCTTACTATTCTTGCAACAGCGCTTGTTGAGACTGGTAGCAAGATGGACGATGTAATATTTGAAGAATTCAAAGGAACAGGTAATATGGAACTTGTTCTTGACAGAAAGTTGTCAGAGAAAAGAGTGTTCCCAGCAATTGATATTTTGAAATCGGGAACAAGAAGAGATGACTTGTTGCTCAGTGAAGAAGAACTGGAGGCTGTCAATATTATAAAGAAAGCTACAAATAGTCAGAAGCCTGAGGCAACAGTTGAAAAGATTCTGGATTTATTCGCACAGACAAAGGATAATGCGGAATTCTGCCAGATGATTAAAAAGGCAATATTATAAGTGTAAGGATTAATATTGTTTTATAGAATGTAACGATTTTTATACTTGCATATTTGGTATAGGTATGATATACTACCAAAGTTGTAATAAAAGACTGGGTTGGTAAAGTCCAACTTAGCAAGAATATATAAGAGGTGAAAAAAATGAGAGAAGGAATCCATCCAACATATTACCAGGCAACAGTTGAATGCAACTGTGGTAACACATTTGTAACAGGATCAACAAAGGAAAATATCCACGTTGAAATTTGTTCAAAGTGCCATTCATTCTATACAGGTCAGCAGAAGGCTTCACAGGCTCGCGGACGTATCGATAAGTTCAACCGTAAGTATGGTGTTAAGACAGAAAACTAATTGGATTTATTTTAATAAAAGGTTGAGAAAGTTGTTTCTCAACCTTTATTAGTTTAATATGTTAAGACACGTGCTTGAGTCTTAATGTTAGATACTTGTCAGCTTTGCTGGCAAAATAAAACCACTTTGGAGAAAGGGGTAAATATGAAAGCATCAGGTATTGGCGGACAGGCAGTATTAGAAGGCATTATGATGAGAAACAAAGACAAATATTCAGTAGCTGTCAGGAAGCCGGATAAAGAAATAGTTGTTGATGTAAAGAAATGCAATAATATTGCAGAGAAGTATAAGATATTAAAAGTACCATTTATCAGAGGTATATATAGCTTTGTTGATTCATTAGTTATTGGTATGAAGACTTTGACATATTCGGCAGAGTTCTATGAGGATGAGCCAGATCCAAAGGAAAAGCCTGTGGATAAGGTTTCAAAGAAGATATTTAAAGAGAAAACAGAAAGTATTCTTATGGGAATCACAGTCCTTTTTTCTATTGCATTATCAATATTGATATTTATAATGCTTCCATATGGAATATCAGAACTGCTTAAAAATTCATTAAATATCAGATCCAACACAGTACTAGCAATAGTTGAAGGTATATTAAGGATTCTTATTTTTATATTATATCTTTTCCTTATTTCAAGAATGGAAGATATTCAGAGAACCTTTATGTATCATGGTGCAGAACATAAGTGTATCAATTGTATCGAGAGCGGATTCGAACTTAATGTTGAGAATGTTCAGATGTCTTCAAGAATACATAAGAGATGTGGCACCAGCTTTTTATTCTTTGTAATGTTTATAAGTATTGTATGTTTTATCCTAGTGTCATGTGTTTTACCAGAAGATGCAAGTATTATATTAAAGTCACTTACTAGACTTGCATTAGTGCCTGTAATTGCAGGAATATCATATGAAATATTAAGAGCAGCAGGCAGATCAGATAATAAGTTTCTTTCTATAATAAGCAGACCTGGCATGTGGATGCAGAAACTTACAACAAAAGAACCAGATGATTCTATGATTGAGGTGGCTATTGCTGCTGTTGAGGCGGTATTTGACTGGAAGAAGTTTTTAGGTGAAAACAATGAAGATTAGGGATATTCTTCAAAAGGGTGAGGAATCATTACGCTTTGCAGGTATTGATGAATATAAGTCAGATGCATTTGTTCTTTTTGAATATGTATTTGGTATTGATAGAACACAGTATTTTATAAAATCGTTGGATGAAGAAGAGGATAGTTCAAAGTTAGACAGATATTTTGAACTAATAAATTTGAGATGTTTGCATAAACCTGTGCAGTATATTACCAATAGACAGATGTTTATGGGATTGGAATTTTATGTAGATGAGAATGTGCTTATTCCAAGATTTGATACAGAGATACTGGTTGAGAATGTACTGGATATTATTGGAAAAAGGTATTTTGATAAATCTCATTCTGATAAATCCTATTCTGATAAATATCAATCCGAAAAAAATCATTTTGGTAGAGAGATATCTGTTCTTGATATGTGTACCGGTTCGGGATGTATTGCAATATCTATTGCTAAACTTGCAGATATTAAAAATATTACTGCAGTCGATATAAGTGATGGTGCTATAGAGGTTGCAAAAAAGAACTCAAAAAAGAATAATGTGGACATAAATTTTGTAAAAAGTGATTTATTTGATTGTCTAGATGGTAAGGTATTTGATATAATAGTTTCTAATCCACCTTATATAAGGACTGAGGTAGTTTCAAGCCTTATGGAAGAAGTGAGAAGCTTTGAACCAATGATGGCTTTGGATGGTACTGAAGATGGATTGTTTTTTTATAGAAAGATTACAAAAGAGTCAGTCAGTCATATGAATACAGGTGGTTACCTTGCATATGAGATAGGGTTTGACCAGGGAAATGATGTAAAGCAGATTCTCATTGATAATGGTTTTATCGATGTGGAAATAATAAAAGATCTTGCAGGACTGGATAGAGTAGTAATTGGCAGACTTGCAGGAAACCAATAAGATTTGGAGGAATAGAAATGTTTGATAAATTAGAGGATATTCTGGTAAGATTTGATGAAATAATGAAGGAATTAAATGATCCATCAGTAGTAAATGATCAGGCCAGATTCAAGAAGCTCATGAAGGAACAGAATGATCTTGCTCCTATCGTTGAGGCATATAAAGCATATAAACAGGCAAAACAGGATGTTGAAGATTCGCTTGCAATCCTTGATGCTGAAAGTGATGAAGATATGAGAGAACTTGCAAAGGAAGAATTAAATGATGCAAAGACTCGTATTGAGAACATCGAAAGAGAATTAAAGGTATTGCTTTTACCAAAGGATCCAAATGATGACAAGAATATTGTAGTTGAAATCAGAGCTGGTGCAGGTGGTGACGAAGCAGCACTTTTTGCAGCTGAATTATTCCGTATGTACAGTCATTATGTTGAAGAGAAGAAATGGAAAATTGAGCTTGTCAATGTAGATGACACAGGTATTGGTGGTATGAAGGAAGTCGAATTCATGGTAAAGGGTAAGGGAGCTTACTCAGTTATGAAGTACGAGAGTGGTGTTCACAGAGTACAGCGTGTACCAGAAACAGAATCAGGTGGACGTATTCATACATCTACAGCTACAGTTGCTGTTATTCCGGAAGCAGAAGAAGTAGATGTTCAGATTGATGAAAAAGATATTCGAATAGATGTTATGAGAGCTTCAGGAAATGGTGGACAGTGTGTAAATACAACAGACTCAGCTGTTCGTTTAACTCATTTCCCAACAGGTATTGTTATTTATTCTCAGACAGAAAAATCACAGATTCAGAATAGAGAAAAAGCTTTTGCATTGCTTCGTGCTAAATTATACGATATTGAAATGCAGAAAGCCCACGATGCAGAAGCAGATGCAAGACGTAGTCAGATTGGTACAGGTGATCGCTCTGAAAAGATTAGAACATATAACTTCCCACAAGGACGTGTAACTGATCACCGTATTGGCTTAACATTATATAAACTTGATAAAATTATGAATGGAGACATTCAGGAAATTATTGATGGATGTATAGCTGCTGACCAGGCTGCAAAGCTTGCAAAGGTAAATGAGGAATAAGAACATTTATGAGGACTATGGTGTTATGCCATAGTCTTTTTTTGGGTAAATATTTTGTAAGAGACATATTCCATAGTGTATATATTAATTTATCGCGCTCGAAGAAAAAGGAATGAGAAAGCTACTTGAGGTGCTAAAGAGCAGTATTTCATAAAGAATTTATGGATATATTATAATGGTTAGAGAAGTTTACGAAAACGAGTTAAGAAAAGTATTAGGGCATCGAAAATAGAAAATATATTTCATAGATTGACTTGTAACGTAAAATGCGTTACAATAAAAAGAAAAATGGAGGTGTTTTATATGGGAAAAACAGCAACATTAAATATAAGAGTAAATCCAGATGTAAAAAAAAATGCAGAAAGTGTATTGGCACAATTAGGGATACCAATGGCTACTGCGATAGATATGTATTTAAAACAAATATCATTAGTAGGAGGAATTCCCTTTTCTGTTGTATTACCAAAAGCAGCTAATTCAGTGAATGCAGATATTATGTCTGTTACGCAGATTCATCAAAAGTTAGAAAAAGGATATACGGATATAGAGAAAGGAAATGTTGAGGATGCAGCTAGTGCGTTTGCGGCATTTAGAGAGAGGCATTAATGAGGCAATATAAGGTAGAGATTACAAAAGAAGCTTTGAAGGATATGGAAGATATATACAATTATATTGCTATAGATTTGCTTGCTCCTGATAATGCAATAGGGCAATATAATCGTATTGCTGATGAAATACTTTCATTAGACACTTTTCTGGAACGATTTAGGATTATGGATTCTGAGCCGGAAAAGAGAATGGAGTTGCGTAGAATGCTCGTCGATAATTATTCAGTGTTTTACACAATCCGTGACGAAATGGTAATTGTAACGGCTGTGTTATACACGGCATCTGATATAGAAGCACGTTTGAGAGGCGAGATATAAAAGCTCGCTTTTATTTGAAGTTTCCGATGTACTCAGGAGAATTTAATTGATATTTTCTGCTATTCGGTATATACTATGTATATACCGAATGCAAGGAGGTTTTCATATGCAAGCACAAGTAAAAGAATGGGGAAATAGTCAAGGAATCAGATTGCCAAAAGAAGTATTGAAAAGTGCAGGAATCACATTGAATGAGTTTTTGGATGTCACGGTATCAGATGGTGTAATCACTTTAGTGAAATCATTTCGTCATAAAACGTTGGAAGAGAGAGCCGCTGAGTTTGATGGAAAGTTAATGCTTGATGGTGAATATGAGTGGGGTGAACCTGTCGGAAGAGAGGTATGGTAATGGAAATTTTACATCAAGGAGATATTCTTAAAATTGAAAAAATAAAACATCCCGTATTGGTGGTTAGTAAGGATTTTTTTAATACGAGTGGTGAAATAATTGGATGTCCAATTATTAGAAATTCTACTCCGGGTCCGCTTCATATATGGATGGCTACAGAAGAAAATGAAGGTTATATACAATGTGAAAAACTGGCATTGTTAGATATGTCTCTTCGCGGTTACAAGAAAGTAGATAGATTGCCAATTTCAGAAATAATTAACGTATCTGATGCTATTCAGGGAATTTTTGAATACATTTGATGAGAATTCTAATATGAGAAAGATTTGAATTTGTCTAATTAAGTTAATCGTGCCATATGGCTTGATTATAAATACAAAGATAAAAACGCAATGTACACCTAAAAATGTACTAGAGCTGGTAGGTAGCCCAGCCGTCCTATTTCTAATAGGGTAAGTAACCTGCCCCTCCGGGTTGTCCATTCTTTGTTCAACTATTATTTAGGAGGGATTCTTATGGACAAAGTAAGTGGAAAGCTGACAGTGTATTTTGAAGAACCATTTTGGGTAGGAATATTTGAACGTATCGAAGATGGTAAATTATCTGTGGCAAAAGTGACTTTTGGTGCAGAGCCAAAAGATTACGAAGTGCAGGAATATGTTCAAAAATACTATTTCAGTTTGAAATTCAGTCCGGCTGTTGATACTGTTGCAAAGGATATAAAAAGAAATCCGAAAAGGATGAAGCGTGAAGCGAAAAAGCAGATGCAGGAAATAGGCATTGGCACAAAATCGCAACGGGCCTTGAAATTACAACAGGAACAGAACAAGCAAGAGCGCAAGGTAAGAAGCCAAGAGAAAAAAGAAGCGGAAAAACTGCGAATGTTTGAACTGAAACAGCAAAAGAAGAGAGAAAAGCATAAGGGGCATTAATGTCCCTTGGTTTTTTGCTCAAATCGGAATTCTACGGAGGAAATCATTATGGTAGGAAAAATTATTGGACTTGTATCTTGTTTAATGTGTGCTTTTCCATTTCTAATTATTTCTGTCTACAATAAAGATAGTAGAGAACCCATTAATTTTTGGAGTGGAGATACAACATTAAAATCGAAGGTAAAGAATGTAGTTGAATATAACAAAAAAATGGCGCTATTGTACAAAAGGTGTGCCATTGCATTTTTAATTTCGGGAATTGGATTTATGGTTTCTCCTTATTTAGGTGTTGCCATGATATGCTTCGACTGTACACTAGGTATTTATCTCGTATATCGAAACTATAAAAGAATTTTAGGTAAATATTCGTAAGTTTAAATATTGGAACTAACAGAAAAATCCAGTTTTATGTGCTTAGATAAAATGTAAAAGCCAGGCAGTTTTGCCTGGCAAATTCAATTAATGGGCTTTGTTGTAAAGCTTTTGAATGTCCTTTGGGAGATTATCAGGGAGCATTGCATTAATTCTATCTTCGTTGCCATCAGCTATGGCAGTGTCATAATACCAGCATTTGAATTCCAGCATGGCAAGAGTTTTTTCAAGCTGTTTGATTTCCTCTTTGACGGCAGCCTTTCGATGCTCAAATAATTCTTTTCGTTTTGTATAGCTGGATGAGCCTTCAGTAACCCATTCAAAAAACTGTTTTATATCTTTAATTTCAAGACCGGATTGTTTTAAGCACTCGATGATACGGAGCGCTTCAAGTTCGTTATCACTAAAATACCGGATATTGCCTTTGCGTACAAGATTAGGGAAAAAGCCTTCTTTATCGTAATATCTCAAGGTAGAAATAGGGAGATGAAACATCTCAGATACCTGACCAATTGTGTACATAAAAATACCTTCTTTCAAAATTTAAAAATAATGCTTGACCTAAAGTTAAGTTTAGGTCTTATAATAATATCATAAAGCAAAAAGAATTATTTTTCAATAATTTTTTACGGAGGTATTACTATGAAGACAGAAGAACTAAAGATGGTTTCAGAGTGGGATAAGACCTTTCCAAAGAGTGAAAAGGTGGAGCATAAGAAGATTACATTTGTGAATCGATACGGTATCACGCTTGCAGCGGACATGTATACGCCAAAGAATGTAGAGGGTAAACTTCCGGCAATTGCAGTGAGCGGTCCCTTCGGTGCGGTAAAGGAGCAGTGTTCCGGATTGTATGCACAGACAATGGCAGAAAGAGGATTTCTCACAATTGCATTTGATCCTTCTTACACAGGAGAGAGTGGCGGTCTGCCAAGATATATGGCATCGCCTGATATTAACACAGAGGATTTTATGGCGGCCGTTGACTTCCTTTCCGTACAGAATAATGTAGATTCCGATAAGATTGGCATTATTGGTATCTGCGGCTGGGGAGGCATGGCGATTAACGCAGCGGCTCTTGATACAAGAATAAAGGCAACGGTTGCATCCACCATGTATGATATGACAAGAGTAAATGCCAACGGATATTTTGATTCAGAGGACAGTGAAGAAGCCAGATTTACAAAGAAGCAGGCTATGAATGCGCTTAGAACTGAGGAATATAAAAAGGGCGGATATTCAAGAGCAGGTGGATGTATGCCACTCCCGGTTCTTGATGACGCACCATTCTTTGTAAAGGATTACAGCGAGTATTATAAAGGAAGATGCTATCACGAAAGAAGCCTTAATTCTAATGAAGGATGGAACAGCATTGGCTGTCAGTCGTTTATGAATCAGCCGATTCTGAAATACAGTAATGAAATCAGAAGCGCTGTTCTTATCATACATGGGGAGAAAGCGCACAGCTATTATTTCGGAAAAGATGCATATGAGGCTATGATCAAGAGCAGTGAGTATGCTGCAAATAAGGAACTTCTTACGATTCCTGATGCAGTTCATACAGATCTCTATGACAACCTGGACGTAATTCCTTTCGATAAGATGCAGAAATTTTTTGAAGAGAATGGAGTGTGTTAATCATGGCAAAGAAAGTATTGATTATTTCAACCAGTCTTAGAGGTGGTAGCAATTCGGATATCCTTGCAAGAGAATGTGAGAGGGGTGCTAAAGAAGCTGGACACGAAGTAGAATATATTTCCTTAAAAGGAAAAGAGATAAAATATTGCATTGGATGTTTAGCCTGTCAGACGAAGGGAAACTGTGTTCTTAAGGATGATGTGGCAGAAATCATGGTAAAGGTTAAGGATGCAGAAGTAATCGTTTATGCCACTCCGATTTATTATTATGAGATGGCTGGACAGATGAAGACGCTGCTCGACCGATTGAATCCGCTTTTTCCTTCTGAGTATGCATTTCGGGATATCTATATGATTGCAACTGCCGCAGAAAATGAGGAAAGCGCATTTGAAAAAGCATACAGTGGTCTTAAAGGATGGGTAGACTGTTTTGGAAAGGCGAAACTAAAAGGCCTTGTAACCGGTGGTGGAATATCTGCGCCGAATGAAGCCGGCAATCATAAAAATGCTATGCAAAAAGCTTACGAGCTTGGAAAGAGGCTGTAAGTTATGAAGAGATTCCTTACAAATGTCATGTGTATAGTTTTCATATTATGTTTGTCGGCATGTGGCAGTACAATAAATAATCAGTCTGGCACGACATTTCCAGAACCAGTAGATTCTGTGAACCAGACGAAAAATGAAGATATGAGCAATGCAGACATACTGGACAAGGAAATTGTTGATGGCGAAACGAATACGGCTTCAGGTGAGGAAAGTGAAATGAAATTATTTATCAATAATGTAGAAGTATCTGTAATCTGGGAAGAAAATGATTCGGTAGCCGAGCTTATGGAAGATGCTTCAAAGGGAGATATTATTATCTCAATGTCAATGTATAGTGACTTTGAGCAGGTAGGTTCCTTAGGCAAGAAATATCATAGTGATGATAAACAGATGACAGTATATAATGGAGATATTGTCCTTTATAACAGCAGCAATATTGTTTTGTTTTATGGGTCCAATACTTGGGCATATACCAAGCTCGGTAAGATGAATCTATCAGAACAGGAAGTGATAGATTTGTTGTCAAATGGAAACGTTAAAATCAAAATATCAAGATAGTATCAGGAAGGAAGGTTGGTATTATGGAAAAAATAGAGCAGACGGCAGGTAGAGATGCTCTTGGTGAGTTTGCACCGGAGTTTGCTCATTTTAATGATGATGTTCTATTCGGGGAAAACTGGAATAATCATGACATTGATGTGAAGACGAGAAGTATCATCACGGTGGTCGCACTTATGTCTTCAGGCATTACGGATTCTTCACTCAAATATCATTTGCAGAATGCAAAGAATCATGGCGTTACACAGAGAGAAATAGCTGCAATTATTACACATGCAGCTTTTTATGTGGGATGGCCAAAGGGATGGGCAGTTTTTAATCTTGCAAAGGAAGTATGGCAGATTAACGAAGGCGATTTACCATATGAAGATGAAACTATGAGAGCGCATGCAAAAGAAATGGTATTTCCTATTGGACAGCCCAATGATGCATTTGCACAATACTTTATAGGAAAAAGCTACTTAGCCCCGATTACTGAATCACAGGTTTGCATTTTTAATGTGACCTTTGAACCGGGATGTCGTAACAACTGGCATGTTCATCATGCGTCGGAAGGTGGTGGACAGATACTTGTCTGTGTTGCAGGAAGAGGCTACTATCAGGAATGGGGTAAGGATGCAATAGAAATGAAGCCGGGATGCTGCGTTAATATTCCATCAGGAGTAAAGCATTGGCATGGTGCTGCACCAGATTCATGGTTCAGTCATCTTGCCATTGAAGTTCCCGGAAAAGATGGTTCAAACGAATGGCTTGAGGCTGTGACGGATGAGCAGTATAAAATACCAAGCAATCTTCGAATCCGAGCAAGAAATTGCAAACGGCGCAGAAACAGTTGATGCAGAAATAGTTTTTGCAGAATTGGAGAAAAAACATTTTTGATAAATACAAGGTAAAAGTCAACCCCAGAGCAATTCGTGAATTAGACCACATTTACAGCTATGTCTGTTAAACAATGGGTAGAAAGAACGATTGGAAAAATTAAATGAAATTGCGATATATCAAAAGATTATCTTGGAAGAGCAAGAGGAACATTTTATCTAAAATTATAATATACAGGGTTATATTAGTTTGCTCCGATTTCCAGATATAAGTGTTTCTAAATGTTCTTAGTATAAATTATGGAAGAAGACATTTGATAAAGTGTATGACCCAATTCTTTCACAAATTAGCGAAAAAAATATAAAGGTTGATACTATAGGTATTTCAACAATTGATGAGAATAAGTTGAAATCTATATCTGAAAGAACTGGTGGAACATATTATTTTGCACAATATATAAATGAAATTTCAAAAAATATATCTAACATAAAGAAAAAAAACGAAGAATTAAAGAGTGATAGCAATAATGATAAATTATCAGATTATCATACAAGACTAATATGTGATGGTAAAATTCTTTATTGGACTGGAGCTAGAGTAGTAAAATGTACTAGTTATGAAAGTATTAATAAAAATAATGATTATGATGGAGATGGAATCATAAATGGAGAAGAGATAGAGGTTATAGAGGGTTCTAATGGAAGGATATATGTAAAAGAATATTCAGATATGACACTTAATGATTCTGATGATGATGGTATTGATGATTACGATGAAATGATGAATGATACAGATCCTCTAATAAAGGATATAAAAATAGGTGATATGAACTATTTACTTAATAACGATTTGTACAATTCATCTATTTTAAGCGAAGATTATTTGAATGATAATTGGTTGCATTTTCAAATTGTTGCTGGTAACGCATTGTTAAATAATAACTTTGTATATGTAAGTGATTATAAATTGGCAATAACAAATTTTTTGACAATATATTTATATGATCTTACAGAGGAGGAAATTTTAAATATTGGAAAAGAAAATATGTTGGAGGATATTTATGAAAAATATGGCATATTGATTGACTTGAGTTCTGAAATTTTTTCTACAGTAGAGGAAATAAGTGATGAATATGAAGAATATAATTATCTATATACAAATATGTTAGAGTATGTTGAAGCGATGGAAACAGCATACCAGAATGTTAAAAACGTGGAAAAAATTGCTGAAATTGAAGGATTTGTAGAGTTTACAGATTTGTATAGGGATAAATTTGTATCTGATTATTTGTATAATAAATATTATAGTGATAAATTTGCAAAAATATTACAAAAATACCCATTAGCAAGATTTAATAATATCGTTATGAAGATTCCAAATGGAATTAGAAAATTTATGAGTTATGGAAATAGTGGATTGGAATTTTTCATTTTTGCTGGATTTACACGAAATGATGAAATGAGATATGCATTGAGTGAGATTGAAAAAGATATTAACCAAAAGTCGGATGATAATTTAAGTATTATTTATGATGTATATGAAAGGGCATCAGAAGATACATTGGAATTTTGGATAACAAGTGCAAAGGCAAAGCTAGGAGCATATGGTTTTGCAATTGATGTAGGAATGGGGATTGGAAATCTTTTATTTAATACTAGCGAGATGTGTGAAAAGTCAATAAATGATATAGTATATGGTGATTTGGCGGTAAATATTTCAGAATTGGTAAATAAAGACTATTCCAAAGATGGGGAATTTTTCTATAAAATAGGCAATTATGATGCTAAGAAAATACAGCTATTGTCTCAACTTCGAATAATGGGAGAAAAGTCATTTGTAGAACTTTATAGCGCTAAATCTGGATTAGTAAAAATAATTGATTCTATAATTGGATATAGCGAAAATGATGTAAAAAAAGCTATAGATTATAAAATAAATAACATAACAGATATATGTAATAATTTAAAATTAAAAATTTATAATTATGCACAGGAGTAGATTTTGAAAAATGAAAAATCTTAAATTACGAATAGTTATCTTTGATCGTATATTTTATTTTACGATGAGTTGCTTTATAGTGTTGCTATTGGGAATATATTCAATTAAGAATTATGAAACAAATATATATAAATATCTCAAACTTCGCACATAAATTTTAGCTATGTACCTTGAAAATTCAATACCTGGCAACTATTCAATTGTCAATGTTCAGACTTTAAGCGGCTTGAAGTTGTGTTTTCAAAAATGCTGGTAATGTGTTCATAAATGCATCCAC
>JBGVOD010000025.1:0-40103 GCA_045126215.1 Lachnospiraceae bacterium
ATGCTCCAACACATAGTCTTTAATCTGTGTGTAGGTTGCCTTATCTTGAAAATCAGACATATCCATATCTTCCAAAGAGAACTCAACCCGAACCTTTTTCGAGTCGATCTCACCCTTGGAAAGCAAGACAACCGTCTCCACATGATCAGTAAGTGGAAACATATCTACTGCTACTGCCTTCTTTGCTTTATATCCATGATTAGTAATATATTTCAAATCACGTGCCAAAGTTTTAGGGTCGCATGATACATATATCACTTTTTCCGGTTTCAGGATTTCAATAGATTTTAAGAATCTTTCATCACTACCTGAGCGTGGCGGGTCCATAATCACTGCATCAATCTTTTTACCAGAAGCTGCAAGTTTAACCATATAATCAGATGCATCTGCCAAAACAAAAGATATATTTTTGATTTCATTTAGTTTTGCATTTATAATTGCATCCTTTACAGCGGCTTTGTTTAGCTCCACACCAATAACACTCTTAACACTCTTTGATGCGGATATTCCAATTGTTCCTATTCCGCAATATGCATCAATTATTTCTTCGTTTCCTTTAAAATCTGCAAATTCCAGTACCTTTTTATACAACACCTCTGTCTGTGCTGAATTAATCTGATAGAAGGACTTAGACGAAATTTTAAACTTGTAACCCATCAGTTCATCTACAATATATCCCTTTCCATATATTGTAGATTCCTTATCTCCAAGCACCATACTGGTCTTTTTATCATTAATATTATGAATGACTGTTGTAATCTCTGGATGTATTTTTCTAAGCTCTTTTACAAAATTTGCTTTTGAAGGGAATACCTTACTACCTGTAACAATGACAACCATTATTTCTTTAGAGACATATCCTCTTCTAATCATAACGTGTCGAAGTACTCCTGTTCTTCTATCCTCATCATATATAGGCATTTTAAATGACTTTGCAAGTTTTGCTATTGTACCTATAATCTTATCTGCAAGTTCATCTTCTATATTACAACTGTCAATTTTCACAAGGTTATGGGTACCTTCTTCATATGTTCCTGATATTATCTCACCATTTTTCAATCTCTTAAAAGTTGCATGTACCTTATTTCTATAATGATACGGATTTTCCATCCCATATATTTTATCAACTTTAACATAATGTCCTATCAATGACTGAACTTCTTTGATTTTCTTGACAAGACTCTCCTTGTATTGATCACTGTTATATTTGCAGCCACCACATTTATTTATTAACTTGCAATTATTCTCCATATATCCTCCAAGTACGTATACAAAAATTTATTTTTGTCTCATACCTGAATTTTACCATACATCCATTTCTTTTGTCTAAAAATAATAATAGAAATTATTAAACGAATTACTTCCTCAAACGAAAGAATTAAATACACTCCTACTATGGACTGATTCAGATAATATGCTGCAAAGAATCCAAGTGGCACTCCAAAAATCCATGTTCCAATAATGTCAATAATCATAACTATTTTTGTATTGCCACCACTTCGAAGTATTCCGGCACCCACTATCATATTCGACACCTTTACCGGAGCGTACAGTGCAAATACAAACAAAAGCATAGTTGCTGTTTCTTTAACATAATCTTCAACATTATAAATTGAAACATACAGTTCAGAAAGCATAACGAGAATAAGCGACAATGCAACTGAGCCTACAAGCCCCATAACCATAAGTCTTTTTGAATCTTTGTAAGCATTATCATATTCTTTTTTACCAAGTAATTTTCCTACTATTATACCAGCGGCAGCTGATAATCCGCTTAATGCCCCCATAATCAATCCCTGAATAGGATTTGTTAGTGTCATTGCTGCAAAGCTCAAATCATCCAAATGTCCATATATATACGCATACACATTTTCTCCAAGACTCCATAAAAATTCGTTTATCAAGATTGGAAATAAAATCATAAGGTACTGAAATGCTGTCATTTTTTCAAGTTTAATTCCGAAATCAATCCTCTTTGAATCTTTTTTCGCAAAGAATATGAAACTGGCAACCATCAGAATCATATTTATAATTTGTGATGCCAGTGTAGCATATGCTGCCCCTTTTGCTCCCATAGCACCGACTCCGAATTTTCCAAATATGAGAATATAATTAAGGCCCGTATTACAAACAACTGCTATTATACTTGTAATCAGCGGAATATATGCCCTTTCATTGCTTCTCAACCACGTAGCAGTTACTGTACTAATAGCCGTTGGTATAAATGATAAAGAAATTATTGTCAAATAAATCGCTCCTTCATCTACTGCCAAAATATCATCTGTATATATCCCAATAATATTTTCCGAAAAAATAATACTAACCATCATAAATAACAGTGATACAATTGATGCAACCATACTGTTTAGAAAAAAACTTCTAAATGATTCTTTCTCCTTTTTGGCGCCGATATACTGAGCTATCATTATTCCAGCCACCGCAGCTACTGAATTAACTATAACTGTATAAATTGATGAAAATTTTCCGGCAACCCCTACTGCCGTAATACTAGAACTTCCAAGCTGTCCTATCATCATCTGGTCAATCATACAAAACGAAGATTGAAGCATACACTGCATTGCAACAGGTAATGCTAATATACTAACTGTTTTTATAAACTTTTTATCCACAATATCACTCCTTAATCTAAGATTCAAATACCATTAATCCCTTTTACATACACTTTCACGAACACTTAATGTGACCGGTAGTGCTATTGTATGTTCAACACTTTCTCCTGCCCTCATTTTCTTCAGACACTCAACAGCTTTTTTTGCTCTATATGTAGAATCCTGTCTGACAGTTGTAAGTGGCGGATTGCTGCCTTCACTCATCATACTGTCATCAAATCCAACCACTGAAATATCCCTCGGAATATCTAAGCCTTTTCGCTTCACATATTGAATAAAATCAATTGCATAATAATCTGAAACTGCAAAAACCGCTGTACACGCAAGAACCTTTGACCAATTCTTCTCATAAAAAGTATATCTTTCCTTCTTTTCCATAGGTACCTGCAAAACCTCTGTTTTATCATCTCCAAAGGCTTTTCTAAAACCTTCTATTCTATCCTTATCCATACAAATGAAATTGTCTGAAATACATAATGCCTTCTTATGTCCCATTGTTTTTAGATACTCTCCCACTTTATATCCACCATCATAATTATCAATTGTTAAATTTACTATTCTATCATTTTCAGGAAAATATCCATCATATACAACAAAAGGAATATGCATATTTGCTCTTAATTTTGAATAATCAGCCTCACAAAATCCAGACAATATTATCCCTTCCATATTCCACATTGATGATATCGCCGGTATATCATTCCAATCGGTTGTTGTCTTAACCATTAGAAAGTATCCACTATCATTTATAACTTTCATTAACCCATTTAAAGCTGACGATATATATCCATCCTCCAACACTCTTCCTTCATATTTCGGATGATCATTAATTACTATACCTATAATTCTGGAATTATTTTGTGCAAGAAGTATTGCCGCCATATTGGGAATATATTTCATTTCTTCAATTTTTTCCTGTACTCTCTTTACTGTTTTGTCAGAGATTTTCTTTGTCTTGCCGTGCAAAACATTTGAGACTGTGGCAGTGCTTACACCCAATGCATCCGCTATGTCTGCTATTGTAACCTTTCTATCCTCCATATTCATTACCTCTCAAATTTCAAAATTTGTTCTTTTATTCTTAAATTTATCTTAAGGCAAATCCCAGCAATAGTCAAAGGTTAATCGCGTAACCTGTTTTTTTTCCTCTAGCATAGAAAAAGAGCATCCGAGATTTCTCGAATACTCTGTACTCATATTTTCTATCATCATTTTCTACCACTTTCCAATCGTTACCTCTCATCCACCACTTGGAACACATAGAACTTCAAATAATACGACTCATCTGCTGCCCATAAAATAGGATGATCAGGTGCCTGTGTTCTATATTCCACCTGACGTAGACGCTTATGAACATTTCTTGCCGCTTTATTTATTGTTTCTGTGAATAATTCATATGTCATAAAATGTGAGCATGAACATGTTGCAAGGAATCCCCCATCCTTCAAAAGCTTCATTGCTCGAAGATTAATTTCCTTATATCCCTTTATGGCATTCTTTACGGAACTTCTCGACTTTGTAAACGCTGGGGGATCAAGAATAATCACATCATACTTTTCTCCCTTTGCCTCGAGTTCAGGAAGCAATTCAAAAACATCTGCCTGTAAGAATTTTACTCTATCAGAGAGTCCGTTTAATGCTGCATTTTCTTCAGCTTGACGCACACCAAGGTCTGATGCATCTACACCAAGTACACTCTCTGCTCCGGCAATACCCGCATTGAGTGCAAATGATCCAGTATGTGTAAAGCAGTCTAATACTTTTTTCCCTTTGCAAAGCTTCTGTATAGCAAGTCTGTTATACTTCTGATCTAGGAAAAATCCTGTTTTCTGACCATCTTTAACATCAACAAAATACTTTACACCATTCTCTATAATCTGAACCTTTGTATCAAACTCTTCTCCAATGAATCCCTTGATTCGCTCCATACCTTCATTCAGTCGTACCTTTGCATCACTTCTTTCATATACACCACGTATCTTAATTCCGTCCTTCAAAAGCACTTCTTTTGCAATATTGACAATCATTTCCTTATATTTATCAATTCCAAGAGCAAGGGATTCCACTACAAGAACATCTTCAAACTTGTCAATTACTAGCCCCGGCATAAAATCTGCCTCACCAAAGATGAGTCTGCAGCTCGAAATATCTGTTACATTTTTTCTGTATTCCCATGCATTTTCAACACGCATTCTGAAAAAATCTTCATCAATAACTGTATTTATATCTCTAGACAACACTCTGATAATAATCTTTGAATTGTCATTTATGAATCCTATCCCAAGAGGGTAATCATTATAATCATGGATATGAACTAAATCGCCATTAGTATATTCGCCTTCAATCTTATCAACCTCATTGTCAAATATCCACATTCCTCCTGAACGTAATAATCTTCCTTCACCTTTTTTTAATGTAACCTTTGTCATATTGTCTGCCTTTCATTTCTTCATTATGTCTCGCCGTTCTATAACTACAGCTCCAAGTATAAAACCTACGACCATTATAGCAAAATTCATAATAATACCCAAGTATCTATTTGGAAGTATTGTATTTAAATAGTCATATCTTGCAAGCATAATATTATTAGCCAACATATATGGACTTACTATTAATACATTTGTGAAAAGATATATCATCACAAACAAAAAGCTGATTATTGGTCCAGTAATAAAAGATATTGATATTTGTATAAGTGAAATCATTATAGAAAATACCACAGGCATAACAAATATCTGAAAGATTAGCCTTCTTGTGCTAATATCATATATACTTGTTTTTACACTACTATACAAAAAATCATTATGAAATGTAAAGGACATATCTATACCCATAACTGCAACATAAATAAATAACAGCAAATAGATTAGTGCATATATGGAAACCACTGTAAATATACACCATATACTCTTACTTATCCACCAATATATTTTCTTACTTGTTCTTATAAAAACCTGTTTACCATATCCATAAATATCATCGACCGCATAATACCCCACTGCTGCGGCAATAATTATCTGTATTCCTAAAAATATAATAGGTATATCAAACTCTCCTGTTTTTATATTTACAATGCCACTTCCTCTAAAAAAATATACATACAAATCACCAATGCTTACATCTATATTTTCTATTTTTGCAAAGTTAATAGCGTTACCAAACACAAGCAGATTTAATATTATAAATACTGCTATATATATGTACTTTCTATAATTGTATTTCGTTCCACAGCTTATATCATATTTAATCAATTTCCCTATCAATTTTCTCACCCTTTTCATCTGTTAGTTTATAGACATCCTTTATTCTTCCATTTTCTATTTCTATAATATTATCAGACAAAAAATAAAGTTCTTCCTTGTCATGGCACGCAAGAATGATAATTTTATTTTCATTTTTCAGTTCACAAAGTATCTCTCTTATTCTTTTTACACCATCCTCATCTACTGCATTCACAGGTTCATCCAAGATAATGATGTCAGGTTTTTCCATGATTGCACATGCTATTCCAAGCTTTTGCTTCATACCAAGCGAATACTTTTTATATTTTTTCTTATCATGAGGGTCAAGTCCCACTTTTTCTATCGTCCTGATAATATCTTCATCTTTTATTATCTTTTTAATTGACGACAATAATTTCAAGTTATCAAAACCGGAATACTGTGACAAAAATGCCGGGTTTTCTATTAGTACGCCTATACTTTCCGGAAAAGAAATATCCTTATGCAATATTTTTCCATCTATTGACACTTCACCTCTGCTTGGTCTTATCAATCCACATATTATCCTCATAAGCATGGTTTTTCCCGAACCATTTTTACCCTTTAATCCATAAATATTTCCTGACTCAAGTCTGACATTAATATCAGACAATACTGTATTTGCACCTATTGTTTTTTCAATGTCTTTCAATTCAATATACATACCCTATACCTTTATACATCCTTCCCTATATAATATGCCAAAGCATTTTCCATATCAAATAGTCTGAAGTAAACATCTTCCTCTGTAATATTACTCCATGTGTCTTCTTTGAATTCAAAATCAATCAAAGAAGCTACTGCAACAAATTTTGTAGTTTCTCCCTTTTTTACATTTATCGTATAACCATTATTTATCTGACTCATCTCTACTACACTCATCATATTACCTGATGCATATTTATTATGTAATCCAAATATATCAATGTAGAAACTGCCATCCTCACTTATTGCAGATACATCAAAAACAGCTATAAAATACTTTCTGTCATCTCTGTATATATCATCTTTTTTATCTATTGATACATCATATTTTTCACTCAACTGGTCATATGTGAGCATTTCCATATCGCTAAGTCTGTACTGTATATCTTTGTATATGAACTCTTCGCCTACAGATATATATTTTTCATCAGGAATACTATATTTCGAATATATATGATATGCAGAAATAATATATACTATTACAAGAATAATGCCACAACAGCAGGCTGCCACACATATCTTTTTGTTTTTTATCTTATTCATATCTCCTCCTATAATATGTCAGCCTTTGATTTTGTAAATATACAATATATCGGTATTGTAAATATGATTAGTTCAATTATAGCCGCAGTAAAATTCCTACCTGTAGTACATGCCTGAAGCCAATGCATCGGTGCAATATCTGTATACCCTATAATACTTGATGTAAATATTAAAATAAACGATACAATAAACGGTGTGATAATAACACTAAAATAATTTGATATCTGCATAGAAATAAGCAGACATATTGTTGCCATTGCACCTGCCGTAATAAACAAAAACATCATATATACTGCAACATATACAAAGGGATGTTCAAAAAACAAATCTATACCCAATGTACTTTCCATATACATCTGACTTGCATATATGTATGGCTTGTGAAAAGGATACACCAATCCCATAAGCAGGAAATTAACTAATACAGGGCAAACAATTACAAATCCCCCAGAAATAAATGTACTGAAATATTTTGCCTTTAGATAATCTTTTTTTGATATACGCAAAACTATTTGTTTTATATATCCGCTCTTCACATCCTGGTAAAATGATGCACCAAATGGAAGTGCCACAAGAATTGGCATAATAAATAACAGCAGATAATTATAGCTGCTCTGATCAAACAATATCCAATTATCAAAAGGTGTAGTTGTACATATATTAGTCATTTTTTCAAGACCATCCTCGGCAATCGCCTCAAAATACATACCTCTTACCTTAGCCATTTGATAAAACTGAAGTAGACATATAATCATCCCAACCAAAACAGACACACATGTCCATTTATTAAAAATACTACGTTTTAATTCTATTTTTAATATATTCTTCATCTCTATTTTTCCTCAAGTGTCTTAAGTGTCGAAAATGGTATGAGCTTAATTAATGTATTATTAAAATTCTCTATACTTGATGAAAAAGGTGTAACTGTCAAATATGTATTATCAAAATGATTTTTATACACTAAAAAAATGCACTCACATTCTAATTTTTCTTTTGGTTCCAGATTGCAACATCTGGTAGGGCCTATATCAGTATGATCATATCTGTCATACCATGATTCATAAAAAGGCTCTGGATTTGCTAAACAATCATAATGAAAAACATTGTCTGCCCAATAGAATTTTCCATCATCCAGATATGCAAACTCTAAATTTACAAAAATTCTGTTGGGTAGTACTTTATTTTTTTCATTCTTCAAATTCTCAAGAGTAAGTTTTAACTTTATCCCCACAAGACTCGTTTCTTCAGTAGATACTACTTCTCCATAATCCAAATCTCCATATCGTACTTGTGTAACGTCTGTTACCTCAAAAAATGTACCATCCTCATTCATTCCGTATGGTAAATATTTACTTGTTCCATCTGTATCCATATATTCTGATACATTCTCAAGTTCTTCATATCCTGTAAAAATCACTCTGACCAAATTACTTGGTTCAATAAAATCAAGCTCATTACATATAAATTCAGGATTTATTTCTCTGCTATCATATCTGTCCTTGTATCCTCCCCTTATTTTCAAGATATTTTTCTCTGCTTCTTCTAAAGTCTTGAAAGCTTCATCATATATTTTCTGATATTCTTCATCAACAACACCTGTTTCATTGTTTACATCTTTATCAATATCATCAGAATCTTTTGAAATTTTATATACTATCATCATTCCTATAATAATTACAAAAATTATACCTGCAAATATTAAATTTTTTTTCTTATTATACATATTTTTCTCCCTTCTTAATTTATCGTGCCCGGAATATAAATATTCCGGGCACGATAAAAATCAACATACACCTCATATAATCTAGTTTGTATTAATTGCATACCTTCCTGAATGTGTGCCTGTTGAGTATGATATAACATACAGTTTAGCATATCCTCTGCTACCATACTTTTCATATACTCCATTCCGAACCAGTACATTATATCCTTTTCTTACAACATAAAAAGTTCTATATGTTCCATCTTCATAATGTCTCTGAGTATAATTAGCAGCATCAGCCGACCTTCCATCAGATCCCCACATCTCAACCTGCACAGAATCAGCACTTCCAGAATAGTATGATAAAAATCCGGGTGTGCTATCAGTCTTCAACCTACCATATAAATCGCTTTGTCTCTGTCCAGGATATTGATATGTATATGAAAATAGGTCAGTTTGAAAATCTCCATACACCACCATCGACATTGCAAAAACACAAATAACCACTGCTACAAAAGTAAAAATCTTTGTTCTCTTTCGCTTATTCATTTAAGCTCCTCCTCTCGTTTTACGATCTAATGTAAGGGACTATCCTCCAAGTCTCTTCACAATCTTATGACCAGATTATACAATACACAAATATGTAAGTCAAGAATATATTCATTAAGCCTATTAATCAAAACACCTATTATTGACTCATCTATAATTATGCTGCTATTAACTTTTCTTCTACATTCATATTCTAATTTTTACTTTGGTTCTAGTTTACATAAAAGGATAGGACCATTTTTAGTATGATCTATCCTTAGATACTACTTCTCCATAATCCAAATCTCCATATCGTACATAACATCTGTCACATCATAAAATGTACCATCTAAGTTTATCTCCCTGCTATCATATCTGTCTTTATATCCCCCTTAATTTTCAAAGGATGAAACGCTGCATATTTTAATATCTCATTTGCTTCTTCATTCATCTTCTGATATTCTTCATCAACAATGTTTACTTCACCAAAAAATGTGTGATTGTAATCACACACTTTTTTTCATATTTCAACAAAAATCCTTCCTTCCCCACATTACATTTACTATTTTTAAAGTTCACATAAAATGCTTTCTAAGTATCCTTTATACTGTTCTACCACATTTTCCGGTTCAACAATTTTTACTTTTCCACCTAGTCCCGTTATCCATCCAAAAAACTGTCCACTCACATTTACTTTGATATGTGATTTGAATTTTCCGTCCTTCATCGGCATAAGTGGTATTTCTGTTCCAAATCTGTCAATCATAACGCCAATCATAGATTCATCTATAATCATACTGAGATTAACTTCGCTTCCACCATACATACCAAATGTTTTCTTTGAAAATATTGCTTGGTCAAACTTCTTATCTTCTTCTCCAATCACTCTCTTCTCTTCAGAGATTTTTATTTTGCCCATTTTGTCTACGCGATAATGTTTCACCTTTGAATCTTCATGAGATACTGCTACAAGATAGTAATTCTCGTCATTCCATACAAGGCTAATAGGTGATACCACATAATTCTTACCATTCTTCCTTGGTTCAAGTTTTTTATTTTTTGTCCATTCCAAATACTTGAATATTATCTGCCTATTATTAGTTATTGCCTTCTGTATATAATCAACATTTACATATATATCATCATTTGATGACTTCACTCTGTCAACAACATATACTTGCCTAAGAAGTTCACTGGCCTTATATTTATTGGTAAATTTTTGAAGCTTCTTTATTAATTCATTTGATTTATTCTTACTGATAAACTTTGAAGACTGTACAACGTCTACTAACACCTTAAGCTCCGGCAGACTGAATTCTCTGCTTTTAAGATAATAGCCTGTTGGATTCTTCTTAAGAATTATTTCATATCCCAAATACCTTAAGCACTCAATATCAGTATATATACTCTTCCTTTCTGCCGATATATCATATTCTGCCAGTTTGTCAATTATCTGATCAGCTGTTAATATATGATTCTCATCTGTATATTCACCTAATATCCTAAGAATATACAACATCTTTCCTTTTTGATTTGTAGATTTTGGCATATTATCTTAATTTTCCTCCTTACCCCAAAATACTCATTATCAAAATCCAACAAAAGAGCAGTCGTCCTGTCTCAATTTCCTACTAGTGACTTCTAAGCTGGTTTACAAGCCATAATCCACTCTCTGTTAGTTCTCCATCCGTCCATCCGCTAGTCTTATTACAATCAGATCGTATAATGGCTGAACTTTCTGACTTGTTAGACAAGTTCCAACCAACAAAACTAATATTATACTGATCCAATATATTCATCCATGTATTAGCAGATGCTATATCATTTGCTCCATTACCTGATGCATCACATATGCTGAATTCTGATATGAATATTGGAATTCCCTTACCAATTGCATACGTTAGCTTCTGCTGTATCCATTCCTTATGCGTTGCTGCATAGAAATGAAGTGTATACATAATATTATCATATCCTGTAATAGGATTATCTGCTGCCTGATCTACATCCTGACTCCACGTTGGTGTTCCTACCAGTATTATTCCTTTTGGATCATTTCTTCTGATTGTAGCAATCACTTCCTCTGCATATGGCTTTATATCACCATTCCACGTTGTGCCACCATTTGGCTCATTACATATCTCATATAATACATTTGAATAATCTTTGTATTTTCTAGACATTTCATCAAAGAATGCTATTGCTTCTGTCTTATGCATATTGGGATTATTATCACTTAATATGTGCCAATCAATAATCACGTACAATCCTACCTCTGATGCATACTGTACTGCCTCATCTACCTTTGTATGCATTGCTGTTGAATATCCAGCTCCCGGATCTGTGTACATAGCAATTCTGATAACATTTGCTCCAAAACTGTTCTTGATAGTAGAAAAAGCATCCTTATTAACATACTGAGGGAACCATGCAATTCCATGTGTACTTATACCATTTAGTACAACGACATTTCCTGATTCATCATATATTTTCGTACCTTCCACATGCAATCTGCTAAGACCTGCTGTATTATTTGAACTACTCTGTCCTTTTGTTGTCTGTTCCTCATTTGGCTGTGAATTTTCATTCTTTGTCGTCTGATTCTGCTCTGACTGGCTCTGTGTTGTCTGATTCTGTGTTTCCTCCTCATTTCCAGTCTGATTCTGTGTTGTATCCTCAGATTTCCCTGACTCTTTTTCTGTGGTTTTTGCTTCTTTAGTGGTTATATCTTTTACAGCCGTAGTTTTATTAGTTTTTGTTGTTTCCTTTATTTTCGTTTCATTATCATCATCTCCGCCACAACTTACAAGAAGAATAATAACCACCATCAAAATTGTAGTAACAAGCGCCACAATTCCCAAAATAACATTTCTTTTATTCATTACTCTTCCTCCATATGTTGTTTATTATTATTTCATTTCTTACATATTCTCACACATAACCTTTGAATCATTATACTAAAAATTTTTGTAAAATACTATACAAAAGTTTAAGAATAGTTTTTTACGCATTTTTGCAAATTGTAGGTCTTACATGGTCAAATGTAATTTTACTAAACATATAATATATTGAAATTATAACATTTTCTTGGTACTATATTTTATATATACTATCTAGTACGTAGGAAAGGCATATATTATGAAAAATATAAATGAAAACAAAATAAATGAAATCGTTGACAGTATACTTGAAGATTACAATAAAGACAGAGCAATTGATAAGGGTAGAACTTTTGAACAGCCAGATAAAGAAATAATCATAGATATTGTAGGAAAGCTTCAGCAGATTATTTTTCCAGGCTTTTTCAGAAACAAAACATATCGCACATATACATCAAGAAACAGTTTAACAATGCTTTTAGAAGATGTATTATTCAACCTTAGTAAACAGATTTCAAAGGTATTAAAATATGATTCCAAATATGAGAACGCTGAATATGCTGAATTAGTTAATCACTCAAATGAGATCTGTACAGAATTCTTCGAAAGAATTCCAAAGATTAGAGAATATATTGCTACTGATGTAGAAGCAGCCTATGATGGCGACCCTGCAGCATTCAATAAAGACGAAATCATTTTCTCATATCCTGGTTTATACGCAATTACAGTTAATAGAATCGCACATGAGCTTTACACATTATCAGTTCCACTCATTCCTCGTATAATGACAGAACATGCACACAGTGTAACAGGTATTGATATTCATCCTGGTGCAACTATTGGCAAATATTTCTTTATTGACCATGGCACAGGCATTGTAGTTGGTGAAACAACTATCATTGGCGACAATGTGAAGATATATCAGGGTGTAACTTTGGGAGCGCTTTCAACAAAGGGCGGTCAGAATCTTAAAAACACAAGAAGACATCCTACAATAGAAAATGATGTTACAATCTATTCAGGTGCATCAATACTCGGCGGCGATACTGTTATTGGTGAAGGTTCAGTTATTGGTGGCAATGTGTTCATCACATCATCCGTACCAGCCGGCACAAAGGTTAGTTTGAAAACACCTGAGCTTATTTATAAATAGAGTTCGCAGATAACAACAAAAATTTGAATTATATTAATTTTATATTAGTTTTTAGATTGATTAAGGTTGCTGTTGCCTCAAGCGGTTCAAATCGTTAAGGCAACAGCCTCTTTTTTTTAGAAATTATGTCACAAAAACATACACACTTTTCTATAACAAAATGGGATATATTAATTAATATATCCCATTTATTGCTGCATCTGTATCTATGGTATTCATATTAAAAAGTAGCAAAATGTCCGTTACATTCTCTTTTTCTATAAGCCCTGATACACCATACATATAATATCTTGTATCCAGCACTATAATTTTCTCATAATAATCAGTTAAGAATGGTATAAAACAGTTTGCATAACTATCTTTTGCCACAAGTAATACCTTGCCATTATTAATATCCTTATTTTCAATAATTATCTTATCATTTATATTATTTAAAAAGAATGAATACTTATCTTTTTGTTCAAGATAGCTTTCATTATACAAGCTATCAGACATCCCACCCTGATACATAATGTTAAGATTTCTATCTTTCTCAAAACAAACTATTTCATCAGGCTTTACTGACATATCGTTTACTTTTGAGAAAACAGTACCATAGAAACTATCACTGACTACCTTTATATTATATTCATCCATCTTATATGGTACAAGATTCAGCGCTTTACAGTAGTTTTCATATGCAAAATATGCTCCATACGTAGTCCAGTGATGATCTGTTTTATAAAACATCTGGTATATATCGTATTTTTCATCAAATCTACCATTATCATCTTTTTCAAATGGTTCTATAAAATTTATTTCTTCTGAAAGTTTAGATTTTATGGTATCTATCGCCTCTTGTTGGCTATAGTAAAAAGCATTCTTCGGTAGTAACGATTCATTAAATGTAATACTTGTTGGTACAAGCATCACACTCATATTAACATTTTTATCTTTTGCCTTCTTATATAACTGGTTGAAGTTATCCGATATTTTATCAAGATTCTTATATTCACTATTCTTTTCAATTAAATATCCATCATCTGCAAGATATACTCCATTTATTTCCGATACACCCTCTGTCTTTTGAACAGTCGCATACAGATTCATCAATGAATCTCTTAACAGGAAATGGTCTGTAAAATATCTTTCAAGTTTTTGTACATACTGTCCACTCTTTAATTCTTCAAAAGAAAATTCCGGAAATTCCTCCAAATGTCTATTTTCATTTTCAGAATAATCTTTTTTAGGAAGACATAATGTGGCTACTGAAAAAAATATTACTATAGATGAGACAACAAATGCCAATAAATATTTAATCTTTTTGTAATCCTTCATATATTCCTCCTAGAATCTGAAATAAAGAAATGGATTGTATGTATTTCTAACCAAGAAACTCATAGTAACAATAAATAATGCGACAAACGCAATTGATGCAAATATGCAAATAATATTTTTATACTTATTTTTCTGTAGATTGTGTACTTTTTCACAGGCCATTCTGTAGACAGGTGTTGAAAATACTGCAGCTAACACTAACACAAAACCGTAGTTTTTCAGGTTATAAACAAAAAAGTCATCTACTAAACCATAGCCATTTCCTGTGAACATAGTTTTAAAATACATAATCATTTCATCAAAATCATCTATGGCAAACATAACCCATGATAAAAGTATCAAAAATAGTGTACATGTATGTCCAAGAACTGCTGGCATCTTTTTCACAATATTTGCAAATACAAACTTTTCCAGAATCAATAGCACAGCATAATAAAATCCCCACAAAAGGAATGTATAGCTTGCTCCATGCCAGAATCCCGTAAGAGACCATACAATAAGCAAATTAATTATGTTTCTGAATACACCTTTTTTATTGCCACCAAGTGGTATATATACATATAGTTTAAACCATGTTGATAATGATATATGCCATCTTCTCCAAAACTCTGTTATTGATTTTGATATATATGGGTAATTGAAATTTTCCGGATATGTAAATCCAAGCATCTTCCCCATACCTATTGCCATATCACTATATCCCGAGAAATCAAAATATATCTGGAACGCATATGCCAAAACACCAAGCCATGCTGCCATAGCTGATATTTCACCGAAATGTTCAAAAGATATATCCCATAAAGTACCAATTTGATTAGCAATAAGCACTTTTTTAAATAAACCTGTACAGAATCTGATAAGTCCATCCGAAAATCCTTCAAATGTTATCTTTCTCTTTTTCAGTTCTTCACTGACAGTTTCATATCTTACAATAGGTCCTGCTACAAGCTGAGGAAACATAGATACATATGTCATATAGTTTATAAAATTATGTTCTGTTTTTACTTTATTTTGATAAACATCAATACTGTAACTCATTGTCTGGAATGTAAAGAAACTAATTCCAACAGGCAGTGCAAGTCCTGGCAAAGTTATATTCATATTAAGAATATTATTTATTGACGAAACCACCAAATCAGAATATTTAAATATTCCTAAAAATCCCAGATTCATTACTATAGATATAATAAGAAATATTCTGCATATCGCTCTTCTATCATTGTATTTTTCTATCATTAGTCCATTTATATAATCTATCACCGATGAAATTACCAGCAATAAAATATAAACAGGTTCTCCCCATCCATAAAAAATTAAGCTAAAGATGAGAAGAACCGTGTTTTTTGCTTTAAATGGCACTAAATAATAGATTATCAAAAACAATGGTAAGAAGTAAAATAAAAATGGAATACTACTAAATACCATATTTCCCCCTATTATTCAAATACTTTATTAAATTCATATTTTCCGTTATTAGCCTGATTTCCAATAATCATCATGACATAATTATCTTTTACCACAACTGTTGCTGCGTCAAATTTTTTTACTTCTTCCTCGTCATATGTAATAAAGCAGTTTTTTCTTGTTTCGATTCTTTCTTTAAGATCGTTCATTACTTCATCTACATCTTTATTTTGTTTAAGTTCTATTATAGCTATTTCTTCTGCTTTTCCCTCTTCTGAATAAATATATGCAAATGATTTAATCTTATCCATATCTGTATCTGTCAGATATCCAAGAATCTTATCAGCATTTTCAGTAGTTTCTGTAAATTCGACCACCTCAGGCAAGTCATTTATTCCTGCTCTCACCTTTTCCATAAGTTCCAAAGAGGTATACTTGCCCTCTTCTACCTCCTCACTTCCACATCCACAAAAACTCATAACTGCAAATGTAAACATAACGAAGAATGCTATCACATATTTCTTTGTACTTTGGTACATAAATACCTCCTTATTCATAACCACACTTTATAAATAAGTGCATCTTATTCATAACCACACCTTATTAATATATGAAGTCTTTATTTTCTACACAATATTCTTCAAAATCTTCATCCCAGTCTTCATCCCATTTTTCGTCCCAATTAATTGGTTCTCCAAATATGTTGTCTAAGACTTGATCAATTTTTTCGTAGTCAATATCATATTCATCAAATATTGGCATATCTTCTGTCTCTAAATATCTATAGTAACGAACAATCATTTTGTCGTCAACATCTGATTCCATTATACTAACAGAGAAGTATGCATCATCATTATATGATCTTTCCTCTAAGCCTTCAACAATATAGCTTAATTCATATATTTCTTTTTCTGATGGTGTATTTACTTCATAAATTGCTGTTTCTACTTCTGTTTCATATGCCTCAACAAGTTTATCCAAAGCCTTCATAGGATCACCGACATTTTCTTTATTCATATATACATAACAGTACTCTGTTCCATTTGCGCTTGGGAACAAACTTCTGTCCCAATCATGATCTTCATATGCAATTTTGTCATTCATATTAAAATGCATATATTTTGCTCCCCCATCATATGCATCAAAATAACAGTCAACAATGTACCATGAATTATCATCAAGCTTTACAAGATTCCAAGAATGTCCTTCACCTGTATCGTGCATTACCATACATTCTAGTCCAGCCATATTTGCTAACAATCTGAATGATGTTGCATAACCAACACATACAGCCTGTTTATTCTGTAATACACCATAAGGTCTGTCAACAACATCCCTAGCTTCCATAACAGCTACCGTTCCATATGTATCATGGCTTACATTATCACAAATCCAATCATATATAGCCTTTTCTTTATCATAACTGCTCATGTCTTCTGTAATGATTTCATCTAAAATCTTCGATGCTACTTCTAAAGTAGTCTTATCCTCATCTGACAAACTACTTGTATCTCCTGATTTATAAGCATCTGAAATGTTCTTTGTAGAAACAATCTGATATTCTCCAGCAATAAGAATATTTTCTGTATCTTCTGTCTTCTCCCTTTCTTCTTTTTCTCTCTTTTCTGCCTCTTCGATACTTTCTTTTGTAAGATTATAGCTGTTTATTGAAAATACAGCACCTGTAATGGTTATTCCAAAAAGCGCTATTGTTGCGGCTATCACCAAAATCATTTTTACCTTTTTCATACAAAATCTCCTTTAAATATATCTTCCCACAACTGTACTAGTTGTAATAGCACAGTTAGATTAGCATTTTTTTTTTAATATGTCAACTCATTTATTATAAATTACATAATTGCCTATTTTTTTCAAAAAAAAACTGTGGTAAACTCTATGTTAAGATGATACTATGTCGAAATTTCCAAACATCATTTATGTTTGCATAATATTACGAGTATCTTTTGAAATCGTTAAGCTACCAAGGAGGATGTCTTATGAATCTTTTATTAACTATAGATAAAAAGAATTACACCGATGATATGCCATTAACCGAAAGATTTGGTGTCAGGGCTATCATATTAAAGAACGGAAAATTAGCTATGCAGCATAGTAAGTATGGTGAATACAAGATTCCAGGAGGTGGCATAGAAAAAGATGAAACACTGACCGAAGCCCTCATCCGCGAAGTTATGGAAGAAACCGGTCTGGAAGTAATCGTAGAATCAATCAAACCAATTGGTGAAATATTGGAAATACGAGAAGACTTACATAAAAAAGGATGTAAATTCTTACAACACTCATACTATTTCTTCTGTGATGTAACCGATAATGTACATCCTCTTTCATTAACTGAAAGCGAGCTTGCAAGAGGCTATACACTAGAATATGCAACTCCTGAAGAAATATATAAGAATAATGCCGCATTGCCGGAAGAACCTTGGATTATTCGTGACAATACTTTCATCAAAATGCTAATTGATGGTACTATAAAAAAATAATCATCATTTTCAAAATAGCATTTCCAAAATAATACTTTTTTGTAGAAACTTTTATGCAAAAATGATATACTATATTAAGATAATCTCGTTAAACACAAAAAGGAGAAAAATGTGAATATAAAAGTACAATGTTGTGGATTGATTATATTACTTGTAATCTTTCTATTCTACAGAGATAAGAAAACATTGTATACAAATACTGAAAAAGTTTTTTGGCGCTTATTTTCGGCTGCAACATTATGTATTTCTTTAGATATTTTATCTGTTATATTTATCACATATAGGAGTAGCCTACCAATTTTCCTTGTTAAGGTTATATGCAAGGTTTATTTAGCATCCCTTGTAGGCGTTATGATTTTAACTTTCATATATTTATGTGCAGATGTTTTTCTAAAAAACAATAAATACAAATATATTACAGTTTTACTTGCTGTAGTATACTCTCTTTTAGCTTTAATAATACTAATTTTACCAATTGGTATTCATGAAGAAAAAGAGGGCAGTATTGTATATACCAACGGTCCGTGTGTTCTTGCAACATATGCTATTAGCCTTACACTTTTGCTTACTATTATCGCATTTATGATATGCAAACGTAAGATTATTAATCACGGAAGGCTAACTTCTCTATTTATATGGTTAGCACTTTGGATAATAGCTGCTATATTACAATTTTTATTTAATGAGCTTTTGTTGGTTGGCTTCGCTTGTTCGCTGGGTATTCTCATTATTTTTCTACAATTTGAGAATCCTGAACTCCTTTTGGATCAAACAACAAATATGTTTAATCTAAATGCGTACAACCAATTCACAAAACAGCTGTATTATACTGAAACTCCATTTGCAGCATTATCAGTTTCAATTGATACACACATTGAAGATGGTATATCATATGAAAGTGTTAGTCTGTTCCAGCGAATGTCTGATTACTTTTATGCTTTTCCTATTGCCTATGCATTTAAAATTTCAGAAGATGAAATAGTTATTCTTCTTGTAAATGCAAAAAATACCGATTCTATAATTAATGAAATAAAAAATGCTTTGGACAATGATTTTAAAGCAAGTGGAAACAAAAAAATTTATACAAATTTGTTATTTTTTCCAAGTACAAACATTTTGTCAAATGGAACCGAACTTCTCTCTCTCTTAAGATATGCAAAAGATAATAAAAAAGATGTCATTGAACAGAATTTCATTCTTATCGAAGATTCATTAGTTGCTGATATGAATGAGAACAAAAAGACGGAACAGCTTATACTTGATGCAATTAATAACGATCGTGTTGTGGCATATTATCAGCCTATATATTCTACAAAGGAGCAACGCTTTACATCAGCAGAGGCCCTAATTCGAATATATGATGAAGAAGGAAAAATTATTCCTCCATATAAATTTATTGATATTGCAGAAAAGAATGGTATGATTATCCAACTTGGTGAAATAGTATTTGAGAAAGTTTGTCAGATATTCAAAAATTACCATTTAGAGCAATTTGGCATTAAATATATTGAAGTGAATTTATCAGTTGTTCAATGTGCATATGAATATCTTGCATCAGACTATATTAATATCATGGAAAAATATAATCTGAATCCAAGATATATAAACCTCGAAATAACAGAATCAGCGTCACTCAATGCAAAAAATATATTGCTTGAAAATATGAAAGTGTTAATGAACTATGGAGTAAAATTTTCTCTTGATGATTTTGGAACGGGTCAGTCAAATCTTAACTATATTGTTGAAATGCCTGTAAGTATAGTAAAATTCGACAAAGACATGACTCATGCATATTTCAAAGATATCAAAGCAAAATATGTTATGGATGCTGCAATGAATATGATAAAAGGAATGCAGCTTGAAATCGTTTCAGAAGGTATTGAAACAAAAGAACATTTCGATACTGCTTGCGAACTTGGAATTGATTATATACAAGGATACTATTTCTCGAAACCACTTCCTGAAGATGAATTCATTCAATTTATATCAGACCATTTAGAATAAAAGATGCTGTCGCATACCATTGCGACAGCATCTTTTGTTTGGTTTATGTATCTTTTTTTAGTGGAATTTGTGCTAATATTATTGCTACAAATATAAATATACATCCTATTATTTCTTTACCCGAAAGAGTTTCTCCAAGTATCAACCATCCTGCCAACACAGAAAAAACAGATTCAAGGCTCATAATAAGTGATGCAACTGTGGGATTTAATCCATTCTGTCCTACTATCTGCAAGGTATATGCTACCCCACATGACATAATACCTGCAAATAAAAGAGAAAGCCATGTTTCACTATTGTTAAATGCCGTTAACCATATACCTATTTCATTATTCTTAAACGGAATATCAAATAGCAATGCCGGTATCAATGTAACAATACCACAAACAAAAAACTGAATGCATGACATTCTCACACCATCTGTTTTTGGCGAAAAGTAATCTATAGTAAGTATATGAAATGAGAAGAATACAGCACATAATATTACAAGTATATCTCCTATTTCAAGTTCAAACTCACCATTAATACATAATAAATATAATCCAATAATTGCAACAACTACTGCAATCCATATATTAATTCCACACTTTTTCTTAAGAAATATTGAAAATATTGGCACAAGTATTATGTAACATGCTGTAAGAAAGCCTGCTTTTCCAGCAGTGGTTCCAAAATACATACCTAATTGCTGCAACGAACTTCCCAATGCCAGCAGTATGCCACACATAACACCACCCTTAAGCAATATTATAAATTCTTCTTTTGTCTTTGGTTTCTTTTTATTATCTATTATTTTATCCAGAAATATTATCACTGGTATTAACGCTATTGCTCCAATAAAGGACCGTATGCTGTTGAAAGCATATGGTCCTATTGCCTTGCCACCCTTACTTTGGGCAACAAATGCAGTTCCCCATATTAGTGAAGTTAATACCAGTAAAAAAGAATTTCTTACCTTTTGTTTATTCATAATTCATTCACTTCTACGCATTTAATACAGATTTTAAAAAGCTCTTAGTCCTTTCATTTTGAGGATTATTAAATATTTCCTCCGGAGTCCCTTCTTCTGCTATGAATCCATCTGCCATAAATATTACTCTGTCAGCTACTTCTCTTGCAAATCCCATTTCATGGGTTACGCAAAGCATAGTCATTCCTTCTTTTGCAAGATCTTTCATAACTTGTAATACATCTCCAACCAGTTCAGGATCAAGTGCACTTGTTGGTTCATCAAAAAGCATTATTTCCGGTTTCATAGCCAATGCTCTTGCTATTGCAACTCTCTGTTGCTGACCACCTGACAATCTGTTTGGATATTCATTTGCCTTTTCCTTTAATCCAACCTTTTCAAGAAGCTCCAATGCTGTTTCTCTTGCTTCTTTTGCATCAACCTTCTTTACCTCAATTGGAGCAATCATAATATTATCAAGAACAGTCATATGTGGAAATAGATTAAATCTCTGAAAGCACATTCCCATCTCAAGCAAAAGCTGCTGATGCTTTTCTTTATCTATCTTATCAACAGTCTTATCATGTTCTCTATGAAGGAACAAATCTCCTTTTATAAAAATCTTACCACTTGTAATTTTCTCAAGCTGGTTTATAGATCTAAGATAAGTCGATTTCCCGGCACCTGAAGGTCCAATTATGCAAATAACTTCTCCTTTTTTTACTTTTAAGTTTATGTCTTTTAAAACCTCAAGTTTTCCAAAATGCTTGCTAACATGTTCAGTTTCAAGAATATATTCATAATTTTCCATTCAGCCACCTCCTATTCGTATACAGAGAATTTCTTCTCAATTCTATTAAATATAAATGTAAATACACCTGTAATAATCAGATAAATTATCAGTGCAGGAATATAAACAATATACGTACTCTCATTAGTTGAAATAGTATTTGAAATTGTAGTTATATCCATTAATGAAATAGCAAATACCAAAGAAGCGTCCTTTAATATCATGATAAATTCATTACATACAGGTGGGAGCATTCTCCTAATAGACTGAGGAATAATTATTTTCTTCATTGTCTTGCTATAATTCATGCCAAGAGCCTTAGCGGCCTCATATTGACCTTTGTCAATCGATTGGATAGCTGCACGGACAATTTCTGCACAATATGCAGCAGAATTAAGTGCAAATGCAATAAACGCAGCCAAAAAAGCTCCCTTATATACAGCTTGTGTATCACCTTGTGCAAAAATATTTCTCCAAGCAAAACCAAATATACCAGGTAATGTATAGTAAATTACAAACATCTGAATAAGGAGTGGTGTTCCTCTAAAGAAAAATACATACGCACTTGAAATCTTTTTGATAATCTTTATCTTGGATATCTTACCGAGTGCAAGAATTGTACCAAAAAGCAAACCTGCCATTGTAGAAAGTGTTGTAAGTAATATTGTAAGCTTTGCACCATACATCATACTCTCACCACATCCGAGCATTCTATACGTATAATTAACAAATTGTCCAATAATTTTTGTCACCCCATCATCTGCAGAATATACATCTCCCGCAAAACCGATGAATTTCTCACTAAGTTCTTCCGCTCCTGATGTTGAGAATGAACAATAGTTTATAATACCTAAACTATTATATGTTATTGTTACTCTCTTTCTCGTACTTGTTTCATCTCTTTCAACAAGCTGCTGCATCTTCTCAGATGCATTTGAAAGCATCTCTTCTTCATTAGGTTTTATACATCCCAGAATTATAGCAACAATAATCAAAACAACCACAATTACTGCATATATTTTTGTTTTCTTATTCCAGTTTTTAACGTCAATGAGTTTTTTTAATGTCTTCTTCATGTATTATCTACCCTAAATTATTCAGCTTCTACGCCAAACCAATAATCATATGTTTCCTGAATAAATCCATCTTCCTTCATTTCTTCCAAAACCTTGTTTACAGCTGCCTGTAACTGTGTATCATTCTTTCCAAATGCAATTGCAAACTCTTCCGGTTCGCTATCATCTACAAATGCTATCTTATATTTGTCTGAATTCTTTGATACGAAGGATGTTGCAACAGTGTTATCAACTGCAACCACGTCTACTTCTTTATTTGTAAGCTGTGTAAAGCAGCTAAGCAACTTATCGTTTGCAACTGTTTCAATATCTACAGTTCCTGTTGACTTTAAGTCCTTCATCAATTCATCGGATGTTGTTCCCTTCTGAAATGCAACAGTCATATTGTTAAGGTCTGTAAAGCTTGAAATCTCAAGTTCAGAATCTGCTCTTACAACTATTGCCTGATAGTTCTGAATGTATGGTACAGAAAAGAGCATTTCATTCTTTCTCTCAGCTGTTACAGTTACAGCTGAACATACGCAATCGTAGTTAACACCAATACCTGCGAAAATACCATCAAAGGATGTATTAATGAAATTATAATCCATTCCAAGTCTTCTTGAGACTTCTGCAATAATATCAATATCAAATCCAACAGGAGTAGTTCCATCTTCAGCAAAGCTCTCAAAAGGTGGATATCCAATTTCTGCACCAACTGTGAGAACACCATTATTTATAACTTTTACATCCGCTACCTGAGCTGATGATTCATTTCCTTTTGTTGTCTCTTTTGAATCATTTGAACCACATGCTGAAAACATACTCATCATCATTATTGAAGCAATAGCTAATGTTACAATTTTTTTAAATTTTCTCATACTCATTTCTCCTCTTAATGTATCTTGTATTATAGTGCCTATTACGTAAAAGAAGATGCATTTTGTAAAAACCACATCATTGCATCTCCTTACATAATAAAAATCTTAATCTAGTATATTATTTCTGTCAATATTTTTTGCAAATAGTTATTCGGAAATAAATTCCTCAAATTCTACTTCAGATGGCAATCTCAAATCTCCTCGTGGGCTGACTGATACAGTACCAACCTTTACACCATCCGGCATACAGTTACGTTTGAACTGTTGTCTGAAAAATCTCGTATAGAACACGTTAAGCCACTTCTTTATCTCTTCATCACTAAACTTATATTCTTCACTCTGCTCTACTGCAGTTTTACACAGATTGTATATCTCTTCCGGAGTCATTCCATATCTTAATGTATAATACAGGAAAAAGTCATGTAAAATATAAGAACCCACTGTGTCTTCTGTCTTCTGAGCTATTGTACCATCATCATTTGGTGGTAATAATTCCGGACTAACAGGTGTATCAATAATATCATCTATTACATGTTCAATTCCGACAAAGCCTGTTTCACCAAGATAATGTCCAACCTCATCTACAAGTGTTCGAACCAATGTCTTTGGAATACTTGTGTTTACCGCATACATACTCATATGATCACCATTATATGTGCACCATCCAAGAGCAAGTTCTGATAAATCACCTGTTCCAACAACAAATCCACCCTCTTTATTAGACACATCCATCAGAATCTGAGTTCTTTCTCTTGCCTGACAGTTCTCATATGTTATATCATGGACATTTTCATCCTGACCAATATCCTTGAAATGTTGTCTTACTGAATCGACAATACTGATTTCTCTTGAATCACATCCAAGAATGTTCATGAGTTCCAGTGAATTATTCTTTGTTCTGTCTGTTGTACCAAATCCTGGCATTGTAATACCTACAACAGTCTTTGGAGACATTCCAAGATTTTTTACAGCCTTTGCAGACACTAAAAGAGCAAGTGTTGAATCCAGTCCACCCGATACACCAACAACTATGCATTTACATTTTGTTGTTTCAATTCTTCTCTGAAGTGCAGCAACCTGCATCGCAAAGATTGATAAGCATCTTTCTCTCTTATTCTTTGACGGTACAAATGGTGTCATCGCCACCTTTGCAAGAATATCGTTTTTAACAAGTAAAGGTTTCTCGCATACAACATTCTTATACTGTCTGTCACTAAAATCTCTCTTACAATCTGAAAATGACTTATTTGCAATTCTATCATGTCTTATTTTTACAAGATTAAAATCTCTCATAAGAACACCTTCCTCAAATGGTTTTATCTCACCAAGAAGCTTACCATTCTCGTACATAAGATTATGTCCACTAAATACAATATCAGATGTTGATTCATATCTTCCTGCAGACACATATGCATATCCACAAATTGAACTTTGTGATATGCCGCCAATAAGCGTTCTTCTGTATTGTTCCTTTCCAATAACTTCATTAGATGCAGAAATATTAATAATTACTTCAGCTCCATTTAATGCAAGAATTCTACCTGGAGATACCGGTGTCCAGGCATCCTCGCATATTTCAATACCAAACTTAACCTTATTTTCTTTTCCCATTTCTATGATAATGTTGTTACCAAATGGAATATCATCCTTTTTATTTACATCAATCTTCCCAGCTGAAAACCATCTCTTTTCGTAAAATTCACTATAGTTTGGAAGATATGTTTTAGGCACTACACACACAACCTTTCCATACTGCAATACGATTGCAGCATTGAAAAGCTCTCCATCCTTTTCATATGGAGCCCCTACAATAAGTGCTGCACCAATCTCTCCATATTTTTTCATATGTTCAGCTATCTGGCTGATTCCTTCTTTTACTTTATTGAGGAGTCTTCTATTAGCAAATAAATCCCCACATGTATATCCTGTAAGCGACAACTCCGGCGTTACAACAAGATCAGCCTTCATAGCTAAATCATCATAATATTTTTTAATTTCTTCGCAGTTTTTTTCAACATTTCCAATATGCACTCTAGGAGTTACCAACGCTACTCTAAACATATTTTTGTTCATACTACAAGCACCTTTCTACTGTATTATACAGATATTTCTTTTATTCAACTTCCATATGACAAATTAACTCATTTATTCAACTTCTATCTGGCACATTTTCATCGCTTCAATTGCATTTTTATGGCTTTCTACCGTTACACCTGCCATACAATTTTCAACAACCTTTACCCTTACTTCAGGTAGGAATCCCTTTATCATAAGAGCATTTGAAATAACACAGATATCCGTACAAAGTCCTATCAATGTAACCTCATCTATTTCATCCTTTGCCTTTAAATACTCTGAAAGTTCCGTTGACCCAAAGGTAAGCTTATCAAATATTTTTGAATTACTTCCTGCAGCGTCATATAACCCATCTCTTATCTCATATCCCTTTGTACCTTTAATACAATGTGGTACAGGAAGCTTTTTTCCTTCTTGTGTTTCAAGATAGTTCTCGAAATGAGTATCTCTTGTAAACACTACCTCACCATCAAAATTCTCAATGTATCTCCTGACATTATCAACAATAGCTTCTGCCTCTTTTGTACCAAGTGCACCGTCAATAAAATCATTCTGCATATCTACAACAACTAATACTTTCTTTTCCATATATCTATTCTCCTCTGCCCTATTCTCATCTGCCTATTCTCTTAAATTTATTAGCCGTTTGACTTTTGTTTATTTGTTTCGACTGTTTTGACTATTACTATGCTTCCAATAACTTTCTAACCATTTCGGCTGTAAATGTCACTGACGAAACATTATTAACCTCTATTTGATAAAGAGCATTTGCTGCAATATGCTCCGCTGCCTGCTCCAAATCTCTTATACCCGACGTATTTGCATGTAATTCTACAACCGCATCAAGGGCTTCCTCTGTGATAATACACTCTTCTTCCTTCATACTCATACGCTTCATTATCTTTGGCAGTGCATACTTTGAAAAAATTACTTTTTTCTCTTCATCTGTATAATCCGGTAACTCAATAACTGCGAATCTCGACATCAGTGGTGCACTGATAAGATTCTTATCATTTGCAGTTGCAATAGGATATACTCCCACTGTTGGAACCATACATTCAATATAATTATCAGTAAAACCAATATTATCAAGAAGTGTTAATAATACATCAGCAGGATTGCCCTTTCCATTTCCTGATGTGGCCTTATCAAGCTCATTTATTATAAATACAAGATTTGATTCGCCTGCCATTGAAAAGGCATCTATTATTATTCCTGGCTTTGCATTTGAATATATTCTTGAACTTCCTGTTAACTGCTCCGGATCACTGATTGAGCTCATATCAAGGGTTGTCCAAGGTAGTTTCAAGATTCTTGCAACTGCATATGCAATCTGCGATTTTCCTGTTCCGGCAGGTCCAACAAGAAGTATACCGTATGCTGGTAATGTATGTGTACGGTTTATCTGTACTATAGTCTCTATGATACGTTGTTTTACTCTTTCCATACCATATAACTCTTCATCAAGAATTCTTCTTGCTTCATCAATGTCGATTGTTTCAAAATAATCACTTTTCCATCTGATATTCATCATAACCGAAAGGGCATGTTGGGCATGTCTTCTCTCCTCCTGAGATACCTCGTGTGATTTTGCCACAGCAAGGTTTCTTCTTGCCCAAAGTCTGATATTATCAGGCAATGTCCTTCCTGCACAGTTAATAAAATCTGTGATGCTCTGAAGGCTTGTCAGTCTCATTCCATCGCCTGTTTCATCAACATCTTCATCCTCTTCTTCTTCCTCAGGAGCATTACTTGCAAGAAGTCTGTCAATCATATACTGAAGAAAACCATCTTCTGCTGAAAGCTTCGTTCCTCCACCATATGCTACTTCTTTAATTTTATATACAGCATATCCATCATCTCTGTTTTCGCCTGATAACCTCACATTTATATGGCTCTCTCCAAGCCATTTCAACAAATTAACAAATCGAGAATCTATCTGTAAAATATCTGCATTTACTGTACCATCTTCTTCTTCAAATTCAAATGTTGTACGCTTTACCGGATTCGTAAACATACCACATGAATGATGATTCCACTGACGCATACTATTATCAAGAATCAGAATAGGCTTTGTAGGCGATGTTTCTGATTCATTTGACTGAAATGTTGTATATGTACATACTGACTGTTTTTTATCGTCTTTACTTTCACTAAAATCAAATACTGGCATCGGACTAAATCTCCTTATTTTATATTTTTATGTATTTTTGTACATTTTTTATATTTATATATATATAATTTTAATCTAGATTATCACACATTGCAACATAACTGTTTTTTTTTTAGTAGTCTTTTTCATCTTCTTAAATAATCTATTGTGACCATACAATATATTTCAACATATTAATAATATAGAAACAAAACAAAAATAGGAGAATTATATGCGAAACTTTAATCCTTTTGAAGAGAAGCCTATCTCAATAGATAAATATTTTATGGATTGGAAAACTATGTATCCCCAACCTTATGACAAAAATACGGTTAATCCTTATACAAAAACAAGAATAATTCTTATGAATGGAACTGAATTTGAAGCACAATGGTTTACAAGAAATTTTTCAAGACATTGTCCTGATAATGATTTAAGACGGGAATTAGCAATGCTTCGCCGTATTGAGCAACAGCAGCAAAAACGTATTGCCTGTTTGAAGCCAAAGGACGAATCTATTTTGGAGCATACCATTTCTTATGAACAACTTGCAGTAGATTTAACAGCTGTTATGGCCAAATGTGAACCTGACTGCAATGTAAAGAATGCATTGGATTTCGCCCTTCTTGAAGATTTTGATCATTTATACAGATACTCTAATCTATTAAATGTGGAATACGGTATTTATCCTGAAAAACTCGTAGGACGATATACTGAAATCACTCCTGCCAGACCAACTATTTCAGAACACAGATATCCTAAAGATAGTATTTTCAGATCTGTTGATAATAACACCGCTGCCATGATTACAAAACTACACATAAATATTATTACAGCAGCTGAACAACAGACAATGAATTATTATATGAATGTTGCACCATTATATACAAAATCAGACCTTGGAAGAAGATTGTATCAGGAAATTGGATTGATTGAGGAACAACATGTAAGTCAATATGAAAGCTTAAAAGATACAAGACCTACCTGGCTTGAAGACTTATTAATGCACGAATATACAGAATGCTACTTGTATTATTCGTGCATGATGACAGAATGCGACCCAAGAATTAAAAACATCTGGGAAGAATGTCTCATTCAGGAAATCGCACATCTTCATAAAGCCAAAGACTTACTATGTAAATACGAAAACAAAGAATGGCAGGAAGTAATTCCAGCCGGAACATTCCCTGAAATTCTTAAACTCACACCAAATATTGAATATGTCAGAAAGATTATTAAAACTACAACTGGAAATACACAAAAGAAATCTGATATAGTCCCTCTTCACAAGCTTCCACGAGACGATAAATTTTTCTGGTTCCAAAACCTTATGAACAACGATATAAAAGATGTAGCAAGCCATTGTACAATTGCAGAATACATTAGAAAATATGGTCATGACTACAGATTTGAAGTAGCTCCTAATCCACTTGAAAGTCTAAGAAACAGAACAAAAGATAATACTTCTCTTGCTCGTATTAAAGAAGCCACTCCTGAATCTGCCACAGTATACGGAAAAACATCCGACTGCTATAAACATCAGGCATATTCAAATATGAATATGAATTACAAATAGCTTTTTTTCATAATATAAAATTTGTATGTCAAAAGGTCTTTCCCTGCCTACACTTTCACAGTAGTTAGGAATTGACCTTAAGACATGCACGAAATTCTTCTTCAGGCATAGGTTTATAGAAATAGTAGCCTTGTATCATATCACATTCAACAGCCTGCAAAAATTCCAACTGTTCCTTGCTCTCAACACCTTCTGCTACAACCTTTGCACCCACATCATGTGACATACCTATTGTATGCTTTATAATTGCCTCTGCCTTTTTGCTTTTTCCAATCTTTGCTATAAATCCCATATCAAGCTTTATAGTATCAAATTCAAAACTTTCAACAGTAGAAAGTGAAGACATACCACTTCCAAAATCATCAAGCAAAAGAGAAAGTCCAAGTTTTTTCATTTCTTCCAAAAATGAAAATGCATCCGATTCAAGTACTGCATATGCTGATTCTGTAACCTCAAGCTTAAGTATGTTCTTAACATCTTTCAATCTGCTAAGCTTATATTTAAGCATTTCCAAAAGTCTCGTATCATAAAAATCAACTCTGGAAAGATTTACAGCACAAGGAATAACATTTTCTCCCTTTTTTATTCTGTCAATGTTGAAATCAAGCACACTATCTACCATAAAACTATCTATTTTTGTAATAATACCTTCCTTTTCAAAAACTGGAATAAACTGTCCAGGAGATATCATTCCTCCTTCAGAATGTTTCCATCTGACCAACGCTTCTGCTGAAACAATTGCACCTGTTTTTGCATCAACAATTGGCTGATAATAAGTCAGAAACTCTCTTTTTTCAAGCGCACTGTCAATTTCAGAAACAAGTACTCTTTGATTGACATAATCATTACTCATCTTTTCATCACACACAGAATAAGGTGCTCCATGATCCGATAAAATAGAATTTTCCGCAAGTTTTGCACGATCAAGCATATGCTGTGCTTTTGTTGTGTGATTTCCTATGTGATAAATGCCACATCTAATCAGAATTGGTAAACGCTTTGACCCCTCGACATAACATTGATGACATAGTTTATTCATCTTTTCTGCTGACAAATTCTCTGTCTTTGTTATCAGTGCAAAATGATCACTCTCGAGTCTGGCAATCAGAACAGGTTCAAGTTCCTCCACAAGTACAGCTCTTTCCATAAAAATCACCATGTCACCACTAAAAGTTCCTAGCAAATCATTTACAGCTTTAAATCCTTGTATATTGGTATAAACCATAGAATATCCTTGTTGATATTTTGGGTCTTTCAACATTTCTTCAGCCCTTGCTAAGAAACCTGATCTTGAATATTCATCAGTCATCCAATCATGATCAAGTATCATTGTAATATTCGTCAGTCTTACAATATATTTTTCCTTATCTCCTGCAATCTCACTAATACGTATACTTTCAGCTCTTATGCCTTCTCCATTGTCAATATGAACTGTTCTAACATAACTGCCCTTATTTCTTAATTCATCAAGAATCACACCAATTTGAATTTGCTCCAAAAACACTTTTTTCTCATCTTCAACAACAAGCGTTTTAGAAAACAGTTCATTTAGTTCATCAAAAGAATCAATATTCACCGGAATAATTCCATTTTGAATCATCCAGTTACTTACATAAAAGAATTCGACACGTCCTGTTTTAGAATCAAGTTCCAAAACCCAATCATAACATTCTGATACAAATGAATCAAAAACTCTAATATTATCTTTAATAGCATCTTTATTTGAACGTCTGTACTTATAGTTATCCGAATTAATTATACCTGGACGAAGTGGACGGGTTACACCATTCTCCATTATCATTCCTTCACCAAAGAACTCTGTAATTCCATTTCGTATTATGAAATAACTACCATCTGGAATCAAATAGATTTCTCTGCCTTGGCTGTCCTCCGCTACAATTTCATCAATCATTTTTCGTCCGTCTAAATCAATATCCTTTAGATACTGGCTGTGTGGAACTACATTTATCTCTGTAAGTCCCAGACCGTCTGTAAATCTTACAAACTCAGGATCAATACTTTCTCCTGGAAGTTCAGGCATAATATAGGCTGAATCTGCTGAGTTTATCACTCCTGCACTAAGTGCTATATATATGCCATCAAAAATCTCCCTGTCATTTATAAGACTCCTTAGGTCACATTTTTTCATAAATGCATTTTCTGTCGGTGCATGTCCTCCTGAAACATAAACAACATCTGCCCATAGTAATGCCTCTTTAAGAGCCTCTTTTGCCGCATTATCTATGTTACATCCACTCTTTGAAATATAGTTTTCTATCGCTCTGTTATCAAAACATCTTATCTCACCTATGGAAAACCTCGCCAAAGAAAAAGCATAATACATTTCTTTTGTTACATGATCAGCCATTTCTTCATCAGAAGGATCACTTGCAAAAACAAGAAAATTAGCATTTTCTATCCAATATTTTCTTAAATTGTCACCAAATCCATTAGACTCATCAAGAGGTTTTGGAACATATTCATTCACGGTCTGATATTCAACAAAGCTACTGGTTAGAAATATCACCATACGCATTTCCTCACTTTACATCTTTGTATATATTTTATCTCTTTCTGCAACTAATCACAACCTTTTTTATATCTCCTTCACTATTAATCCTCATAGGAATCATACAGTTTTTCTATTTCTGGTCTGCACGCCAAGAATTCCCTGCAAAGAACAGGATCAAAATGAGTACCACAAGACTCCTCTATTATTGAAAATGCTTTATCATATCCTAGTCTTTCTTTGTATACGCGCTTACTTACCAAAGCATCAAATACATCTGCAAGTGCCATTACTCTTGCTTCAAAAGGTATTTCTTCACCTTGTATACCCTCTGGATATCCCTTTCCATCCCATTTCTCGTGATGATAATGTGCCACATTTACAGCAATCTTCTTAAATGTGGTATCTTCAGAATTTTTCAAGATTCTTTCCACTATTACAGCACCTTTTTCAGAATGTTTCTTCATCTCTTCGTATTCTTCATCAGTGAATTTTCCAGGTTTATTTAATATTATATCCGGAATAGCTATCTTTCCAAAATCATGCAATGGTGCAGCTTTTATGATGCACTTTGCAATTTTAGGTGTAAGTTCATTTATAATATTCTTTTTCAAAAGGTGATTTACAAATATCTTTACTACATCACTTGTTCTTGCAATATGTCCACCAGTATTGTTATCTCGATTTTCAACAATACTCGCCATACTTATAAGAATATCATCCTGAATCTTGTATATCTTTTCTGTTTTTTTATTAATATCACGCGCAAGATTTTCGTTATATTGTTCTACAAGCTTTGTATACTTCTGTTGTTCTGTATCATCTCTTAAATAAAAGCAATGAATTGCTTTTCTTCTCTTTTCCTTAAGAATGGTATGCTTTGCCTCTATTATCAGATTGTCTTTTTCAAAATAGACAATTTCTCTATTATCCTCTTTTCTAATCCACTTTCCAATCTGTTTCAATATATCTGTATCTTCTGATTTCACCTTGGAATCTATGTGTAATTCCTTTATCTCTGGGAACCAAAGCTTCGCAGCCACGTCACTTCCCAGATATCTCTCATTTGAATCGTACGTTATAAAACCATATGATACACTTTCAACCATTGAGTTTGTCGATATTGCTGTTACATCATACAAACTTATTCTTCTAAGAAGTATCAATATTACAATCTGCGCAATAACATAAGCTAATGGAAGAAATTCTGTCTTTAAGGCAAAGGCTTTTTCTATAGTATACACAGAAACAATCATTACCATCAAAACTAACAGAATACTACTTGTGATATAAGATACATCTTTTTTCCTTAAGAAAGAATTCACAACAATAACAAAGCTCATTATAATAATTCCAAATAAATATATTGGATATAATGAATGCAATGGTCCATATTCTTTTATAAGTATGCTTACACCATTTTCACGGGCAAGTTGCACATCCTTATAGTACCATGAAAACGCTCCTACACTGGATATAAGTGCAAAAATAACTGCACTATAAACTATAAGAAAAATCTGCAATGCCTTATTTACCTTTGCCTTACACAAATCAGCTATACTCATAAGCAGAAAGAAAGGACAAAAACTTGAACCTAAATACACAGTCTGATTGGCAAATATTGCCATTTTTACATTTGTTGCATCAGACAACTGCATATATCCGAAATTAGTAATAAGAACACATTCAAACATTAATACATAATAGATTGATATCTTATTCTTATACCTGGCTACTAACATAACAAACATTATAAATGACATTATAAATAAAGCCGTATATATTCCATTTAACATATTTTCACTCCTGTTTCACCACACATATTTGAATTGATTATATCATATTTGCATAATACAATAAAGAGGGAGTAATACTTATTTACAAAAATAAACATTTTATTTTTTATAATATTTTATTTATTTTATATTATAATTGTACATGTTATGATACTAGGGTATAAAGGTCTGAACCCATATGAGCTTGCTCATAAGTGGGTGAAAGACCTTGAGACCCTCTCCAAAATGAGCATAAAAGTGGGATGTCAGTCCCACGATATGCGAATTTGGAGTAGGATTGTGAGAGTGCAATGCACGGAACAATCCGTAAGTATCATACTTTTAGATATGAGCATAAAAGTGGGATGAATATTTTTTATATGGAGGCAAAATAGATATGAAAGCTGAACAGTTATTACAAGAAGCTACTGAACTCAAGGAAACAATTATATCCAACAGACGTTTTTTGCATACACATCCCGGAACAGGATTTGATATACAAGACACATTATCTTTCGTTAAGAGTGAATTGGAAGACATGGGTTATGAGCCTGTAGGATGTGGCAAAGCCGGACTTATAGCCTTAGCAGGTGGCAAAAAAAATGGCAAAGTATTTATGATAAGATGTGATATGGATGCGCTTCCAATAAAAGAGGAAGCAGATGTTGATTTTCCGTCTGAGAATGGATGTATGCATGCTTGTGGACATGATATGCATACCGCAATGATGTTAGGTGCTGCCAGATTATTAAAAAAACATGAAGATGAAATCGAAGGAACAATAAAGCTTATGTTCCAACCAGCTGAGGAGATTTTCGAAGGTTCTCGTGATATGATTGATTCAGGTCTTCTCAAAAATCCCGACGTAGATGCTGCACTAATGATTCATGTAATGGCTGGAATGCCTTTTTCTGCTGGTACTGTTGTAGTTTCCTCACCCGGTGTAAGTGCACCTGCCGCTGATTATTTTGAAATCACTGTACAGGGAAAGGGATGTCATGGTTCTATGCCTAATACCGGTATTGACCCACTGACTGCGGCTGCACATATTTTGATTGCCTTACAGGAAATTCAATCAAGAGAGTTGGCAATGAGTGACAGAGCTGTTTTGACAATAGGCACTATGAATGCAGGAACAGCCGCAAATGTAATTCCTGATACTGTTGTAATGGGTGGAAGTATTAGAACATTTGATGAAAATACAAGAACATTTATAAAAAACAGAATCACTGAAATATCCGAAGGTATTGCAAAATCATTTCGTGCAGATGCAAAGGTAACTTTTGGAGGCGGATGCCCAACCCTTGTTAATGACAAGGATTTATCCATCTGTGTGGAACAATATGTAAAAGAATTGCTTGGCAAACAACAGGCATTTTCAGTCGCAGAATTAAATGCTATGTCTGAAAACCAGAGCAGTTCTAAATCTGCAGGTTCTGAAGATTTTGCCTATGTAAGTCAGGAGGTTCCATCAATTATGCTCGCTCTCGCAGCAGGACAGCCTGAAAAAGGTTATAAATATCCTCAACATCATCCGATGGTAAAATTTGATGAAGCAGCACTCACTAATGGTAGTGCAGTGTATGCTTATACAGCAATGCGCTGGCTGGAGGAACATAATTAACATGAATACTATGATGCTTTGTTTAGAAATATTAGGAACTATTGCATTTTCAGTTTCCGGAGCAATTGAAGCTATGAAAAAAGGAATGGACATGCTTGGCGTCCTTGTCCTCGGTCTTGTAACAGCAGTTGGAGGAGGTGTACTTCGTGATGTCATAATAGGAAAGCTTCCACCATCTGCATTTCAGAATCCACGAGCGGCCTTACTGGCAATTGGAACCGCTTTTGTTGCCTTTGTAATAGGTGTAATTGTATCAAAGCGAACACATAATGGTCATAGCACAATATGGAATCATGTTTTACTAGTTTCAGATGCTATTGGTCTTGGCGCCTTTACAGTTTTAGGTATTCGAGGTGTACAGGAACAAACAGATTACAATAATATCGCATTACTGCTCTTTGTCGGTGTTATAACAGGTGTTGGCGGAGGAGTGATGCGTGATATATTTGCAGGTAATGTGCCATACATTTTTCGCAAACATGTATATGCCACTGCTTCCATAGCTGGTGCAGTAGCATACATATGCCTTGAAAAAACAGAACAGTTGGAATTGGCAGCTACCTTAAGTCTGATTCTTGTGGTAATTTTGCGACTTTTGGCTGCACGATTTAAGTGGAATCTTCCTCGTGTACATTTACACGAATAGAGATTGTTGATTTAAAACGTCTATCTCTATCATTTATACACAAAGCTCAATTGTTTTGGTTGCAATCTTTTCACGAAACATAACATCATGTTCTACAAATAACATTGTTGGCTGATATTCCAATAGGAGTCTTTCTATCTGCATCCTTGAAAATACATCAATATAATTTAAAGGTTCATCCCAAATATAGAGATGAGCAGGTGTCATCAAACTTGCAGCTAGAAGGACTTTCTTTTTTTGTCCCTCTGAATAATCCTCTATATTCTTCAAAAACTGTACTCGTTCAAAATCCAGTTGTCGAAGTATTGCACAAAAAAGGCTTTTATCCAAATCATTCTTCTTACAAAAGGTTGTAATATCACCCTTCAAACTTGTTACATTCTGTCCAACATATGAAATGCGAAGTCCTGATGCAATTTCACATACACCATCTTCTGAAACATTCATACTTACATCTGTTGAGCCATTTTTCTGTAAAAGCATATTAATAAGCGAAGACTTTCCACATCCATTTTTTCCACATAGCGCAATTCTCTCGCCTTTATTTATTGTAAATGTCAACCCGGTAAAAACAGGATGTGTTGCATCTTGGTATTTCAAACTGTAGTCTTTCACATTCACATAAGTATTTTTATGATATGAAAGCTGATTCATTTTCAAATCTATGGTTGTTTCCAAGTCCTGTAAAAGTCCCTCTTTTTCTTCAATCTCCCTATTAATTCTTTTTTTCATTTGTTTAACCCTGCTTTGCATCTTTTTTGTTTTCGCACCAATATATGACCTTGTGCTTATGCATCTGTCATTCTCTTTGATAGTATCAAATCCTATTTTGCTTCTTTCATTTTTCTCTGCCCATTCCGAAGTACGCATTGCTGCCTGTTTTAATTTCACAATCTCTTTCTTATGTTTATCATTTTCCGCCATAACAAACTGGTCTTTTCGCTTCTTATTCTCCCACCAGCTTGAAAAATTTCCCTTTTGCACTTCTATACTTTTCCGATTCAATACTAAACAATGGTCAATGCACGCATCCAGCAAATCCCTGTCATGAGATACCAGAATAAATCCTTTTTTCGCTGATAAATATTTTTTAACTATTTCTCTGGCTTCCAAATCCAGATGGTTGGTTGGCTCATCTATTAATAAAAAATCGTTATCTCCCGAAAACAAAACTGCAAGTAAAACTTTTGTACGCTCACCATGGCTCAGGTCAGCCTTTTGTCGGCATCCATGCCGCCATTTGCAAAACCCTATAATGTAAAAAAAGAAACTATCTGTCGCCAAATAGTTTCTTTACATACTATAACCTCAAATAATCAGAAGATGATATGATATGTCACTTACAACTTACAATGTTAATAATCTCATTGTATAAATGTACATTTTTGCATAACAAAAGAGAGGTTATGAGAACATAATCCACTTTTGGCAACATGATGAGCAGTATGCATATTACTATCCATACCGTCAAAAAAATTTCATGTAATCAAAAGTAAATTATCTTCTCATCTTTTCACCTCTCTCCTTAAGATGTTTCCATATTAACACGCCTATTTTTATGTGTCAATAAAGTTTTTATTATGTAATATTTTTAAGTTGATATTTTATCACTTTTGACAGGTCGTCTAATTCTACTTCTACTTGAAAACCAATCTTACCGCCACTAAATATTATGCTACTAAAATTCTTTGCCGACTCATCAATTGTAGTAGTAAAGAACTTTTTCATACCAATTGGTGAACAACCACCGTGAATATAGCCTGTTAACGGCAATAGTTCTTTTTGTGGTATCATTTCTATATTTTTCTCTCCTACTGAAGCCGCCGCTTTTTTTAAATCCAATTCTCTTTCTACAGGAATAACGAAAACATAGTGCTGTTTGCTTTTTCCAATAGTCACTAATGTTTTGAAAACCTGTGCCGGATTCTGTCCTAATATCTTCGCTACTTCTACTCCACTTACAGCACCGGTATTTTCATAAGTATATGTTTTATATTGTATTTTTTTACTATCCAACACTCTTCCTACATTGGTTTTTTCATTTTTTGACATATCTTTTTCTCCGATTCTCTAGATTTCATATACACTAATAACTACGAAATATTAGTAGCTATTCCTATCGAAACATAATTATCAAAAATAGCTTTAAGATCTGTACCTTCTAAAGCATGGTAATTACGGATTCCCTCTACCATATAAGAGATTCTACCCTCCGAAACTGTAGTTTCAATATAATTGTCCTGAAAAAAAACGTCCCCTGACACCTTTCTATCACGAAGTATTCCCTTGCACTCTGCTAATCTACAACCTGGAAAATTAACATTCCATATCTCATTCATTCCAAGTGGCTTGTTTAATAACTCCACTATTATTTCCTTTAAATATCTATCTGTTACTTCATGAATTTCACCGGCATCCTCAGAGAATGCAATAGTATGAATTTTTTGAAATGATGCTTCAAAGGCTGCACCAACAGTAGCTGAATACTGTAAATCCGTAGCAAGATTATACCCATAATTAATTCCCGAAAAAACATAATCTGGTTTTCCAGGTACAATGTTTAACACACCAATTCTTACGCAATCAGCCGGCTGACCATCACAGGCATATGCATGAACTCCTGGTACTGGAAAATCTACTTTCCAGGCTTCTACACTATGCCTCAATGTAATGCTATGAGACATTGCACTTCTCTGGCTATCCGGTGCAACTACCCACACTTCACCTAGTTCTACTGCTACTCTTGCAAGACGAATAAGCCCGTCAGAATCTATTCCATCATCATTTGTTATCAATATTTTTTTCATATGAATCATCCTTTTTTATTATTAAACACACAAATATTTTCTATAAATCTACTTTTACTTCTACTATAACTATACCTGCATCATCAGTTGCTTTTTTACTTATTTTTTTCAATCATTATACTTGATGCTATAGCATATATGAGTGCTACAACGACCAATAGTATTACTATATAAAATATCCATCCCGACTTTATTATACACTCAATAGCATTTAATAGAAATATAACAGATATTAACAAAAACACAATTCCTGACTGTCTATAATGAGGCTTTTTATCCATATTCTCTCTTTCTTCTTTTGTTGAATATATATACGCATTATTAAATAAAAAACCTTTTTCTTTCAATTGACAACATCCCAATATAAAACATATTATTGCTACTATTGCTAAAATAACAGCACATATTATATTTCCCATATCTTATACCTCCACATAGTAAAACTACTTCCCGTTTATTATAGCAAATATTGTTTATTTTTCATAATAAAATATTATGGATGATAGAGTAAATTTACTGTCAGTTAGGAGTAATCAGGGAATCCCTTAGATATCTAGATTTTAACTTTTTTCTTTATATCTTACATATCTTTCATTTTCTTGTCAAAACATTATTACAATATTTTTATCTGTTCACGAAT
>JBGVOD010000026.1:0-4611 GCA_045126215.1 Lachnospiraceae bacterium
TTAATAAACTTTTAGATTATATTTCAAAGGTTGATGAATTGGATCTAAAGCCAATTACTGTTATTGGTCTTGCACCTGGTGCATTCTTTGTATTAGCAGGTCTTGTTGCTATTCAGAATGCAGTTAAAAATAAGAAGGCAAAGAAGAATAACGAAAAAATTGCAGAAAACAATTGTACAGATTGCTCAAGCTGTAATGGATGTAAAGGAGGACTCTCATAATGGAAGATTTATTAAAAATTGCCGTTGCTGCTGCATTAGTTAATAATGTTGTATTAAGCCAGTTTTTAGGTTTATGTCCATTCCTTGGTGTATCAAAGAAGACTAAGACAGCTTCAGGTATGGGAGCAGCAGTTATCTTTGTAATTACAATAGCATCAGCGCTTACATCCTTTGTATATTCATGTATTTTAGTACCTGCAAAGGTTGAATATTTAAAGACTATCGTTTTTATTCTTTTAATTGCAGCGTTAGTTCAGCTTGTTGAAATGATTTTAAAGAAGTATTCACCAGCTTTATATAGTGCACTTGGTGTGTATCTTCCACTTATTACAACAAACTGTGCAGTTTTAGGTGTTGCACTTACAAATGTACAGAAAGATTATGATTTCATTACAAGCGTAGTTAATGGTTTATTTACAGCAATAGGCTTTACAATTGCAATCGTAATTTTAGCCGGTATTAGAGAAAAAACTGAAAACAATAATATTCCAAATGCATTTAAAGGAACACCTATAGTTCTTGTTACAGCTGGATTAATGGCTATTGCTTTTAGTGGTTTTGCTGGATTATTATAGGAGGCAGTTATGGATTTTGAAAAAATATTAATCGCCTGCTTAATAGTAGGTGGCGTTGGTTTATTAATTGGAGTTCTTCTTGGAATAGCTTCAAAATTTTTAAGCGTAAAAGTAGATGAAAAAGTTGAAAAGGTTAGAGCTGCTCTACCAGGTAATAACTGTGGTGGATGTGGATACCCTGGCTGTGATGGATTGGCAGCCGCAATTGCATGTGGTGATGCTGAACCAAATGGTTGCCCTGTTGGTGGACCAGAGGTGGCAAAAGCTATTGGCGAGATTATGGGTAAAACCGTAGATGCTGTTAAGATGGTGGCACATGTACATTGTAGTGGTACATGTGATAAGACATCAAAGAAATTTGAATACTCAGGTGTTATGAGCTGTAAAGACGCAGCATTAGTAGCAAATGGTGATAAAAGTTGTGAATATGGATGTCTCGGACTTGGATCATGTGTTTCAGCATGTGAATATGGTGGAATTAAAATTGTAAATGGTGTTGCTTACATTGACCCAAAGAAGTGTAAGAGTTGTGGAAAATGTGTACAATCTTGTCCAAGAGGCTTGATTAAACTTGTTCCGTTTGACGTTGATTATACAGTAGATTGTATGTCAAAAGATAAAGGTAAAGATGTTAGAGCATTATGTAAGACAGGATGTATCGGTTGTAAGATATGCGAAAAGAATTGTCCAACATATGCATGTACAGTAACAGACAATGTGGCATCAATTGATGCTTCAAAGTGTGTAAGCTGTGGTGTTTGTGCAAGTTCTTGTCCACAGAAGGTAATAAAAAAATTAGATAATGAATAAATTTTAAGGGTGCCAAAAGATATCTTTTGGCACCCTTACTTTTTATAATTATTATTTTATTCTATAAGAAAATATACTTTAATATGAATAATACTGTTAGTATATACATAATAACACTAATTTTCTTTTCTTTAGCTTTTCCTGTTACAAGATTAATAACTGTGTATGATATAACGCCAGCAGCAATACCATCAGAAATACTATATGCAAAAGGCATAGTTGCTATTGTAAGGAATGCAGGTATACCTTCTCCCATATCTTCAAAGTTAATCTTTACAACATTTCCAATCATATAGAAACCAACAATAATAAGAGCAGGTGCAGTAGCAAATGATGGAATTGTAAGGAATAATGGTGAAAAGATAATGGCAATTAAGAATAATAAACCTGTTGTAATTGCTGTAAGACCAGTTCTACCACCTTGTGTTACACCAGCAGCACTTTCAACATAAGTTGTAGTTGTAGATGTTCCAAGTATGGCACCTACAGATGTTGCGATTGAATCTGCAAGTAATGCACCTTTAATTCTTGGAAGCTTACCATTTTCATCAAGCATATTGGCCTTAGAAGATACGCCAATAAGAGTACCAAGTGTATCAAACAAGTCAACAAAAAGGAATGCAAAAATAACAACAATAAAATCAAGAACTTTAACACTTGAAAAGTCTACACCTGTGAAAACCTGTCCAAATGTTTTTGAAAGTGGTGACAAGTCAAAGGAAATGATTTTATCTGGAATAACAGAGTACATTCCAAGTGCAGGATCCGGCTTATATATGCCAGCTAATTCTGCAATTATTCCAAGTATCCATGTAATGATTATTCCGTAAAGAATACCACCTTTAATTTTCTTTGCAAGCAAAATACTGGTAATAATTACACCTATAATTGCAAGTATTGCGCCTACAGAAACAGAATTAAAATTTTCATTAAACTTATGTAATGAAAGATTAACACTATAGTTTGGAGCCTCAGCTGTTCCAGCATTTGAAACAGAGAAATCTGTAAGCTTTGCATTTATAAAACCTATAAATGCGATAAACAGTCCTATACCTGCGCTAACAGCAAGTTTTAAAGTTGCAGGTATTGCATTAAATATTGCCTCTCTGACATTTGTAACTGATAAAAGTATAAAAATAATACCTTCAACAAATACAGCCAAAAGAGCTACCTGCCAAGAAATACCCATACCAAACACAACTGTGTATGTTAGATATGCGTTCAAACCCATACCAGGTGCCAAAGCAAATGGATAGTTTGAAAGCAGCGCCATAAGAGCTGTACCAATAAATGATGCAAGAGCAGTAGCAATAAGAACTGCCTGTCCATCCATACCTGATGCACTAAGAATACTTGGGTTTACAGCGAGAATATATGCCATCGTCATAAAAGTTGTGATACCAGCCATGACTTCAGTCTTTACTGAGGTATTATTCTCTTTGAGCTTAAATAATTTTTCAAGCATCTTTTTTCCTCCTATTTTATTTTAATCTACTGTTTTTATATCATTTTTATCCTTTTAAATAAATATAAAAAAATAGAAATTTGTACTAGTTTTTGATGATTTGTATTTCTTTGTCATTTATCGAAAGACCTTCACTTACAATCACTTCGTTTGTATCTGTTACAAACACTGCATAAACATCATCAATTGAGTTAATAAGTTTCATTCCTTCATCAAGCCCAAGAACAAATATTGATGTACTTAAAGCATCTGCAGTAGTAGAATCTGATGCTATTATTGTAACGGAATACAAGTTGTTTTTAACAGGATATCCGTTTGAAGGATCAATAATATGATGATAAATGGTGTTATCTTCCTTGAAATATCTTTCATATATGCCTGATGTAACAATGGAGATATCTTTTGCTTTTACATACGCAATCGCTTCTCCGGAAGTTGTAAATGGAAGTGTAATACCAATATTATAGAAGTCATCATTGCCTGAAGATGATTTTTTACCTCCGATAAGTAAGATATTGCCTCCAAGATTAATTATTGCATTTTTTACACCTTTTGATACCAGATATTCTTTAATTCTGTCAGAAATATATCCCTTAGCGATTCCACCAAGATTCAAATCAGGTTTTATATTGGTATTTTTAAATAATAATTTATTATCATTTAGTAAAATTTCAGAATTTCTAATATTATCCAATTCATTCAATATTACAGCTTCATCAGGAATATGAGCCTGTTTGAAATCCCATAACGAACAAATGGAACCAAGACGAATATCAAAGCTTCCATTTGTCAGTGCATAAATGTTAAGAGATTCCTCAATGATATTATGTAAGTCTTTTGAAATAGTAAAACTTGAATCGTTAGAAGAATTTATTGTATATAGTTCGCCTTCAACAAGTGTTGAACTAAAGATTTCTTCATATTGTTTACATTTATCAAAAACTTCTTTTACAAGCTTTTGTTTTTCATTATAAGATATTGAATTATCTGTTATGGTTATTGTTACAAATGTATCGAAATAAAAATCAGTGTCTTCATAGGATGCATATGATTTTGAACTTCTTTTTACAAAAAAGATTAAGATAAACGATATTATAATCATTAAGATTATTGTGAAAATTTTTGAAAGATATTTATTTCTCATATTGCCTCCGATGTCGTTATATATGTTTTAAATAATAATGAATTAGTTGCATATTGTAAAGTTTTTTGTTAAATTGAAATAGAAAAAAGAAGCATAAAAGGAATTAAAATGAAAAAAAGAGAGTTAATTATACTTGGTATATTATTTTTGGTATGTGTCGTATCATTAATTAGTATAAAATTTTTGAATACAAAAAGTGGAAATTATGTTGAAATACTCAGTGATGGGGAAATGCAATTTATATTTCCTATTGGTGTAAATGAAGAATGTGTGATAGAATGTGAGGATGGATATAATAAAATAATTATAAAAGATGGCAAGGTTTCAGTGGAAGAAGCTGACTGTAATGACAAGATTTGCGTTAATAAAGGCGAGATTTCAAAAGTTAATGAATCA
>JBGVOD010000027.1:0-8190 GCA_045126215.1 Lachnospiraceae bacterium
AATGGGTACAATAGTTGGCGACGGAATTACATGTGATGATGTGTTATTAGTTCCAAGTTATTCAGAAGTTACACCAAATATGATTGATTTATCAACATATTTAACAAAAAAGATCAAGCTTAACATCCCTATGATGAGTGCTGGTATGGATACAGTTACTGAACATAGAATGGCAATCGCTATGGCTAGACAGGGTGGTATTGGTATCATTCATAAGAATATGTCTATAGAGGCACAGGCTGAAGAAGTAGATAAAGTTAAGCGTTCAGAGAATGGTGTTATAACGGATCCATTTTCATTATCACCGGATCATACATTGGCAGATGCTAATGACCTTATGGCTAAATTCAGAATTTCAGGTGTTCCAATTACTGAAAATGGTAAGCTTGTTGGTATTATTACAAATCGTGATCTTAAGTTTGAAACAGATTTTACAAAGAAGATTCGCGAATCAATGACTTCAGAAGGTCTTGTAACAGCTAAGCAGGGAATCACACTTGAAGAAGCAAAGGAGATTCTTGCAAAGTCAAGAAAAGAAAAGCTTCCTTTAGTAGATAATGATTTTAATCTTAAAGGTCTTATCACAATCAAAGATATTGAAAAGCAGATAAAGTATCCTCTTGCAGCAAAGGATGCCCAAGGAAGATTACTTTGTGGTGCATCAGTTGGTATAACAGCAAATGTTATGGAGAGAGTTGATGCTTTAGTTGCAGCTAAAGTTGATATTATTAATATTGATTCGGCTCACGGACATTCAAAGAATATTATTGATACATTAAAGAAAATTAAAGCTAAATATCCTGAAATACAGGTAATTGCAGGTAACGTAGCAACAGGAGAGGCTACAAGAGATCTTATTGAAGCTGGTGCTGATGCTGTTAAGGTTGGTATTGGACCTGGATCCATTTGTACAACACGTATTGTTGCAGGTATCGGTGTTCCTCAGGTTACAGCTATTATGGATTGTTATGAAGTTGCTAAAGAATATGGTATTCCTATCATTGCTGATGGTGGTATCAAGTTCTCTGGTGATATGACAAAAGCCATCGCAGCTGGTGCTAATGTTTGTATGATGGGTAGCATATTTGCTGGTTGTGATGAAAGTCCTGGAACATTCGAATTATTCCAGGGTAGAAAATATAAAGTATATAGAGGTATGGGCTCTATTGCTGCTATGGAAAATGGTAGCAAAGACAGATATTTCCAGACGGATGCTAAAAAGCTTGTTCCAGAAGGTGTTGAAGGAAGAGTTGCATATAAGGGTACAGTTGAAGATACTGTATTCCAGCTTGTTGGAGGTATCAGATCTGGTATGGGATATTGTGGAGCACCTGATATCGAAACACTTAAGAAAACAGGTCGTTTTGTTAAGATTTCAGCTGCATCCTTAAAGGAAAGTCATCCACATGATATCCATATTACAAAGGAAGCTCCAAACTATTCAATAGAAAGCTAAGAGATTTATGGAAAGATTAAAGGTATAGAGAGTGTTTGCTCCCTATACCTTTTTTGCATTTTTAATTTATATTATATTAGTAAAAATTTCTTGTGAACTCTTTTTTGTTACTTAATATGCAGATGCTTGTTTTTTCGGCTAACTCATTCTAATTTTAAGAGTCTTAGCCGAAAATTCTTGATAATTTCTCATGAAATCGCTTTTTAATTTCTTGATGATTTTTATTTTTTAGGCTAGCTCATTCCAAATATAATAGTCTTAGCCGAAATATGCGGGTTATTACATATGAATTTTACTTCTTGATTACTTACTGAAGCTTGTTTTTTCGGCTAGCTCATTACAATTTTAAGAGTCTAAGCCGAAATATTCAGGCAATTTCACATTAAGATGCTTCATTATTAATTTGTTGAAGCAAGTTTTTCGGCTAGCTCATTCCAATTATAACAGTCTAAGTCGAAATATTCAGGTAATTTCATATGAAGATGTTTCATTATTAATTTGTTGATGCTAGTTTTTTCGGCTAGCTCATTCCAATTATAACAGTCTTAGCCGGAATACTCTGCTAATTCCATATGAGTATGCCTTATTATTACTTGTGGCTTCAGATTTTTTCGGCTTACTCACTCGATATTTAACAACCTTAGCCGAAATTTTATGTTGTAATATTATGATACCAGGGTCAAAAGGTCTAATCCAAAATAAACATGCTCATAGTTGGGGACTTCTGAACTCAACATCATAATAGATCTCTAACTATACACTAACTCTATATCTCTATCTCTATATCTATATAAAAAAACTATTTAAAAACCTTGAGAACTGTGGTAAAATAATATCATCTATTGAGTAATTATGGGAAACAATTGATGTATGAATGTAGGAGAAGATATGGAAAAATTGGCTGATATACGTGAGGATTTAGAAATGGAAAGTTTCAAGGAATCACTTAATATTGACGAAGATAGTTATAAACATTCGGAAGCAATTTCACATGTTTTGAAAAAACTGGATAGCGATGAAAGTATAGAAGTAATTGCGAAAGATATATCCAGACTTATTGGAATGAATTACAATGTGTCAAATGTTGCTTTGATTAAAGTTTCAACAGATGATAAAAGGGTTACTACTATACTTGAATGGGTAAGGGAAGGCTGCGAGTCTATATCTGATGTTATTTCAGAGGAAGAAAAGCTAAAATATTTAGATACATGTAGCGATTTATTAGATGTAAAAGCAGAGGAAAATTCTGTATTAAGAGATGTTTTTAAGCTTGAAAGAGTAGTTGTAACACCGATTTTAGTTAATAATAAGCCGTCAATGTTTCTTGCTGTTGCTGATAATAAAGAGAATGAACACTTTGATAAAGAGGGAATACAGTTTCTTAAAAACAGTTCAAAGATATTAGAAAATGTTTTGTCAAAGAGATTATTTAGAAATTCGATTATAAGCTCTTATAAAGCAATTAAAGAGATTCTTGACAATATTGGTAGCGGCATTTTTGTAGTAGACAAAAAAACAAGGAAAATTTTATTCGCAAACAGTATAATGAAAACATCTGCAGGTGATGATATGGAGGGAAAATACTGCCATAACTATGCATTCTGTGGTATGAAACATAACTGTGTAAGTTGTGATATACTTAATGAGCCATGTGCTTATTTTGAAACATATGTTGCCAGAAATCAGACTTGGTATGACGTTAAGTTTAATGAGATTACATGGGTAGATGGTAGAAAAGTTTCACTTTGTAATATTACAAATATAACAGAAAAGAAAAAAATTGAAAAAAGAATAGAATTTCAGGCAAACAATGACTTCCTGACCGGTCTCTACAATAGAATGAGATGCGAATCAGATATGGATAAATTTGTTGCAGAGGCGGTTGAGAATAATACTTCAGGTTGTGTAATGTTTCTTGATTTGGATAATTTTAAACATATCAATGATGGACTGGGACATCAGTATGGGGATATGCTTTTGAAGATGATTTCCCTTGGTTTGCAGCAGATTCGTGGTATTGAGAACAGCTGTTACAGAATGGGTGGAGACGAATTCGTTATTATTGTTGAACCAAGTGAAATGGATGGAATAGATGATATAATTGAACAGATTAGGGTTCTCTTTAGTAAACCGTGGGATTTAAATGGTACAGAATATTATTGTACTATGAGTATGGGGATTGTAAACTTTCCAGAAGACGGAAAGGAAGTTAATGACCTGGTAAAAAAGGCCGATATTGCAATGTATGATGCAAAAAAGGCAGGAAAGAACAGAATAGAGTTCTATAATAATAAGGCGGAAAAGAGTTCAATTAAGAGACTTGCATTAGAGAAAAATATGCGTTCTGCTATTGCGGTTGGTGGTAAAGAATTTGAGGTGTACATTCAGCCGATTATCGATGCTGAAACTGAAGAATGTATTGGAGGAGAAGCTCTTATTAGGTGGAACAGCGCAAATCTGGGATTTGTAACTCCAAGTGAGTTTATACCATTGGCAGAACATCTCGGATTGATAGTGTTTATAGGCGAGATGTTTTTAAGAAGAGTTTGTTCAATAAACAAAAGATGGTCAGATATGGGCATAGATAAAAAGATACATATTAATTTATCTATTGTTCAGCTCGTTCAGAATAATATAGTTGAAGTGATTACAAGTATTATAAAAGAAACTGGCGTAAATCCAAACAATATTATTCTTGAAGTAACAGAAAGTCTGGCAATTAATGATATGAATAATATGAAAAAGGTAATCAAGGAAATAAAAGCGCTTGGTGTGGATATTGCACTTGATGATTTTGGAACTGGGTATTCATCATTAAATTATATTAAACAGATGGATTTTGATATAATTAAGGTTGATAAGACCTTCGTAGATGATATTGTATCAGATGATTATGCACAGACCTTTGTTAAGCTTATTACAGAGCTTTCAAATAAACTTGATGTAAAGGTATGTGTAGAGGGTGTTGAAAAGAGAGAACAGCTTGAAACGCTTAAGAAAATGAAAGTATCTATGATTCAGGGGTATTTATTTGGAAAGCCTGTACCATATAAAGAATATGAGAGAGTTTTTCTAGGCATTGAGGAAAACCATTCACAGGCAGATATGCACGAACAATAGAAAGGAACTTATGAGATGAAAAATCTATTAATTGCCCAATCAGGAGGACCTACAGTAGCTATTAATGCAACCCTTGCCGGTGTTATTACAGGAGCATGTGTATCAGGAAGGATAGATAAAGTATATGGAGCTATCAATGGTATACAGGGTGTTCTTGAAAATAATTTTGTGAACTTAAATGAACTGATACTTGATACAGGGTGTGTTGACCTTTTGTGTCAGACGCCTGCGGCAGCTCTTGGCTCTTGTCGATTTAAGCTAAAGAATCCAGATGAGGATGATAGCCAGTACCAGAAGATAGTTGAAAATTTACAAAATAAGAATATAGGATATTTTATTTATATTGGTGGTAATGATTCAATGGATACAGTTGATAAGTTATCAAAGTATCTTGTTGAAAAAAATATTGATGATATAAAAGTTGTAGGAGCTCCAAAGACAATTGATAATGACCTTGCACTTACAGATCATTGTCCGGGATTTGGTTCAGCAGCTAAGTATATTGCAACAACTTTTTCGGAACTTGAAAGAGACTGTGGAGTTTATAATATCCCAGCAGTTACAATTGTTGAGGTAATGGGTAGAAATGCCGGATGGTTAACAGCAGCCTCAGCCCTGGCAAGACTTAATGGAGAAAGAGGACCAAGCCTTATATATTTATGCGAACTTCCTTTTAGCATAGATAAGTTTGTTGAAGATGTAAAAGAAGAATTAAAGAAACATCCTGATGTTATTGTAGCTGTTAGTGAAGGTATAAAGGATGAAAATGGAAGATATATATCTGAAATCAATCAGAGTGGAGCCACAGATGTGTTTGGACACAGCTATCTTGCAGGTGCAGCAAAGGTATTGGAACAGGTAGTAAGAGACAGAGTTGGATGTAAAGTTCGTTCTATAGAGATGAATCTTATGCAACGTTGTGCGGCTCATGTAGCAAGTGCTACAGATCTTTCGGAATCAAAGCTCCTTGGTATGCATGCACTTCAGTGTGCAATGGAGGGCATGACAGGTGTTATGGCGGCTGTACAGAGAGTAAGTGATGACCCATATGAGATAGTCTTCAGGAGAGTCAGAGTAAAAGATGTAGCAAACAAAGAGAAAACAGTTCCTATAGAATGGATTACAAATGATGGTCATGATGTAACAGAAGAAATGATGACATATCTGAAGCCTCTTATTCAGGGAGAAGTTAGTCCTGTATATAAGAATGGTATTCCGTCTCATATAGTTTTTGATTTGAAATATTAAGATGATTATTTTAAATATTAAGATGATTATTTGAAAGTTTTAGATGATTATGTGAAGTATTAAGATGATATTTCACATAAAAATCTAAATAAAGAAAACGAGGAATTACGATAATTCCTCGTTTTCTTTATGTTGTTTTTCTTTTAAGTGTCTAAATGTTAAATAAATACCAAGAGGTAGAAGTAAGAGGCTTATCCATTGGGATGTTGAGAAAATCCATAAAAATCCTCTGTTTTCATCTCCTCTTAAAAATTCTAATATAAATCTTGCTATCGGGTAAATAATCAGATACAATCCTATACCTTGTCCTTCCTTCAATTTATTCTTTTTTACAAGGAAAAACAATAGAATAAAAATTAAAAATTCTACTAATGCTTCAACCAGCTGAACAGGAAATCTTGGAAATGCATTTATATTTTCAGCGGATTCGTTAGCTGGAAAATTTACTGCAAATAGTCCATGATATTCAATACCATAGCAACATCCGCCTAAAAAACATCCTATTCTTCCAAAAGCATGCATAAGTGGAATAGAAGGAGCTGCAACATTCATAACCGGCCCAAGAGCAACATGAAATTGCTTACAATAAATAATCATACCTATTGCACCACCAATAAGACCACCATAAAATACAAATCCAGAAAATCCATATATCAGAACAGCCCACGGATTTTCAAATATCAAGTACGAATGTTTGATAATATTTGGAAGAACAGTAATAAAATATAAAATCTTAGCTCCAACAATAACACCAATCATAACGTACACAGAGGAGAAAACGATGTCCTGTCTTGGCAGACCGCATTTAGGGGATAAATATACAGCTGAACAAACAGCCATAATCATACCTGCAACAGCTAGTAAGCCATACAATGGTAATTCGAAATCTCCTATATATAAAGATGGGTACATAAAATTAGTCCTTTTTATTTAATTTTGTCTTCAATATTTGCTTCAATTTCATCTTGTGACATATTGTCCATATCGTAAAGTAAGATATCACGTCTTCTTTTGATTTCTGAATTGAATTCAGATGGAACATTCTTCATAAGAATAAAAACCGTTCTGTCACTATTTAAAATTTCATTTATTTTTTCTACAAAAGCAGGAGAAGCATCTTCGCCACGTCCAAGTTCGTCTAAAATTATAGCATCGTATTCATCAGTTGGTTTGTTTAGAACATCACTTAAACATTTTACACCAAAAGTATCATATACTTCTGTAAGATTGATTCTGTGCTTGCTTTTTAATACAGTCTGTACTGGAATGTTGTTATGATATCCTTCAACATCTTCAATACTCTGCATATAGTATCCTTTAAATTCATTTTCAAATTGAATGCTGTGCATTCTATATCCTATAGTTCTAAGATTGTATTTTTCAATAATTGAATCCATAAGATATGACTTCCCTGTATTGGATTTACCAATAATAACAAATTTGTTTGGTTTCATAATAGCCCTCCATTTATTACAATGCCATACCTTAAAAATTATACGAATTTTAGTGCATTATGTCAAATCAAATGTCAAAATTTATGTATTTTTATACTATATTAAAACGAGGAACGAGCTCCATATTTCATATTATAATTTCCAATACACTGTGTAATGATTCTTATTGCTTCATCAGGACCACCGAATTCATCAACCTGTGTTTCTTTTCCTTCAAGATCCTTATATACATTAAAGAAATGTTTGATTTCTTCAAAGATATGTTGTGGAAGTTCGGCAATATCTGTATAGCTGTTGTATGTTGGATCATTTGCAGGAATTGCAATAATCTTTTCATCACCCATTCCGTTATCAAGCATTTTCATAACACCTATAGGATAACATTTAACCAATGTAAGTGGTTCAAGTGGTTCACTACAAAGAACTAATACATCAAGAGGATCCTTGTCATCGCCATATGTACGTGGAATAAAACCATAGTTTGCAGGATAATGGGTGGACGTATAAAGAATACGGTCTAAAACTATTAAGCCTGTTTCTTTGTCCAGTTCATATTTCTTTTTGCTTCCTTTTGAAATCTCAATAACTGCCATAAATTCAGTTGGATTTATTCTGTCAGGATTAATGTCATGCCAAATGTTCATATAATTTTACCTTCCTTATATAACGTATTACAGGGTGAAAATACCTTTTTTTTAGTATACACAATTAAAATAATGTGTCAAGAAATAATAATCAAGTCAAAAACTGCAAAATTGTAAAACGAAACAACATAAAATAGAGTAAAGATTTTGTCAGTTAAATAGAAAATAAAAAAGAGAGTAGTCTTGACTCCTTTGATATAATGGATTCGACTAAAAAAACATAATAAAGGAGACTACTCTCATGACTATTGTATCATTATTAGACGTA
>JBGVOD010000028.1:0-47561 GCA_045126215.1 Lachnospiraceae bacterium
AGCCATTCTATCCATCTTGAATCTTTCGATTCTTACTGTTGTTTGGAAATATCTCTTTTTGAGATAGTTCGCTGAAAATCTTTAAAGAATTTTCAGGGATGGTTTATTGTTCAGTTATCAATGTTCTCTTTGTTGTTGCTTTTTCAGCGACAGCTTGTTAATTCTATCACTTCTATTTTTGTTTGTCAACAACTTTTTTTATTTTTTTCAAATCTTTTTTCGAATCGCTTTCTGTGATCATTTACCCAATGTCAACCAGAAAACTCATCTATGTATTTGATTTGTTTTGCTCTCTTGCGACAGCTCGTTTAGTCTACTACACGAAACCCTTAGTGTCAACAGTTTTTTAGGCTTTTTTATACACATTTTTTGCACAAAGTTTTGCACCGTAATATATTGTATATTTCAAAAAACATCGACCTATATCTTGGGGTTTTACATAGTTTAGAAAAACTTTTAGAACTGTTTCGTATTTCTAAATATATAACTACATATATTTATACGTTATAACTACATATATTAATTAAATTATTTCTTCTTATATTTATAAGTTATATCTTCACATATTAATTTAATTAATTTCTTCTTATATTTTTAAGTTGTAACTTCACATATTAATTAAATTATTTCTTCATATATTCATAAGTTATAACTCCACATATTAATTAAAATATAACTTTATATATTTATAAATTATAACTATATAATATTAGTAAATAATTTTGTTAATGGATTACTATTATAAATAAATCCAAGCAACTGGTTATCATCTATCTGTCTGTAAACCTCTATTGCCCACTCTTTATTGCTGCACGCCATAAGTACAAGACATGCAATCCAAACAAGAATTAGACCTACGCATAAGCCTGCAATGAATCCTCCAAGTTTGTTTGCTTCTTTAATAAGAGGAAGTTTTGCTACAACATCAAGCACCTTGATAAGAATTTTTATTACTATATATAAGATAATAAATAATACTAAAAATACACTAGCTTTAAAAATAGCATTTGCTACCTGTTCTGAAGCTTCCTTCATAAACTTATCTGCTTCTCCGTTTATATCAATGCCACTTTCTTCTATCTTATCATTAATTACTTTTGTAAGTTCCTCCGGCAAATTAAGATTTTCAAGTGTATCTGCATTGACAACTTCTTTTTCTTTAACATTTTCGTAAACAGCATCATAAATATTGTCATATATAGGTGTTGCTGTCTTTACAACGGCTCCAACAGGCGCTGTAAGCATTGTAGCTAATATTGCAGTAACAACCATTGCCACCAGTGAAAGTACAATATTAATAATTCCTCTCTTATATCCATAAAAACCTGCAGCTAATAAAAAAGCAACTATACCTAACAACAATCCGTATTCCATATTACATTCTCCTTCTGCTATTCAAGAACATCTCTGTATCCTTATATTTTTGTCTTAATATATTATTTTCATTATTTAATATTATTTTCATTATTTAATCGAATGATTTCAAACACACTATTATTATAGAAATCATTTCAGTCTTACTATATCAATTGATTCCGTTGCTATTCTAATATATTTATATTTTCCACCAAGAGCAATTACTTCATTTATTTGTGAACCGATATTGCCTTTGAACTTAACCTTTCCCTTTACAGTCATAACAATAAATGTATCCTGATCATATAGAATGACATTATCACCATCAAACTTTATGTTTCTATAATCAATCTCGATTGCGCCCTCGTATAAGATATCCCCGGATGTATTAATAATCTTTAGTTCATATGGTGTATCAATTTCACCTGTTTCAAATATAAATCCAATGTATTCTTCGCTATAAAAAATACTTTTTATTTCTTTGTCTATTTTTTCTTCTGCCAATATACTTGGTTTTTGCTTATCTGCATATATCGTATACATATCATCACCAAAAGCAACGGCTATATCATTGGTAATGAATTCAACTCTTGGAACAATGGTTGATTTATACTGATTAAATCCACCAACAACTCTGTCGACCTCATTTTTACCAACTTCAGAGTAATTATAGAAAACAACTTTTGTCTGCGTTACTCCTCCATTAAGATATAAATAAGAAACAATAAGTTTTGTTGCATCTTCTGACAAAGACAAATCAACAGGGCATCCATCTCCGGACAATACGGTTTGTCCCGTTACTAAAATTGTTCCATCAGTATCTATTATCTCTATATGATTAGCATTTGTCTCTTCGGTAATTGCTGCAACCACACCATTTGCTGCAACTTCAAGATTTATTACCGGATACGAGGTTTTAACTTTTCCTACAAGACCTTCCGTATTATAAATATATATTTCATTTGTATTCTGTTCCGCAAATGCAACATAATTCTTACATATATCAATCATCGGCGTTTTCATTTCAAAAGCCTGGTTCCATATAGAATCGCTTCCTTCAATATATGCAAGTCCATCATTACTATATCTTAAGAATCCTTTACCATACTCATAGAACATACACTTGGTGGTATCCCCGGTCATAATATTCGACTCAACCTCATATTCAGAGTATGTTCTGTTCTCTATATATAGGAAAACAAAGATTGCAACGACCACAACAATTCCAACAATAATGGCATATCTTCTGAATTTTTTTATTTTATGTTTCCGAAGTTTATCATCATATTCCGAATCTGCCGACTCTTCTTTGCGACTTTTTATAAAATCACGTATTTTAGACATTTTTTCTCTCCATTTTATTTTCTATTACTTGATAAGTATACATCATATAGCAAAATTAAGGAAGATATAATTTATCTCCTACTTCAACATAATCGGCATTTTCAATATCATTTGCCTGCATTATGTCTTTGACTTTATTTTTATCTCCATACATTTTTGTTGCGATTAATGTAAGTGTATCACCTTTTTGTACTACATATTCCCTCCCAACATCTACAATTACACTTTGTACCGTAGCAGTTTCAGTTGGCATCTGATTAGTTTCAGTTTCCTTAGGTATATTAAGTGAATTATCTGTTGTACTTATCTCTGATGTGTTTTCTTCCCCTGTTAAAGACTCGTTTGTTCCCCCATTTGTTTGCCTCTGCGTCTCATTATTTATTATATTACCTAATTCTGTTGTAGCTGATTCACTATTCTCCCTGATTGTCTGATTAGCATCCACCATACCATTTACAGGAATCCTGTATTCCTTACTTTCTTTTTCTTTATCTTCATTATATATAAGATTGTTCATATATGTCTTAATCTTATTCATTGAATTTTCATTAGATACAATTGCTACTGCTCCTACGAGGGTAGCCACAAGTAATACAGATGCTATATTTGACATGATCTTTTTAGACAGATTAGTTGCTTTTTTCGACAATTCTTTTGAAGCTTTCTCAGATTGTTTCTCAATTGATTCCTTATTTAGTCTGATATTATTATGAACAATGGTTTTCTTAATACCTTCAGTTTTTTTCTCTCCTTTTTCCACAGAAACAGGCATATTTTCTGATACCATATATTCTTCCATTCTCATATTTCTATCAAAATAAATATGATATCCACCCTGCTTTACAAATCCATTTTCGGAATAAGTATAAAATGTTTCATCATCTTCATCTCTATCAATTTTCAGATATATCTTGTCCAAACCGCCAAAATTATACAAATGAATTTTTGCCGCATAAGACATATCAAATGAATCCCCGTATTCCAACGACGAGAACCATCCAACCACACGCAAATCGTCAAAATACTTTCTTACTTTCTGATTTAGCTCTTCCCATATTTCATCTGAAAAAATAATGGCATTTTCCATTATTTCCTCTACCTCTACAGCAGCATTGATGAATATATATGTGTATCCATATCCATATTTTACGTTTCCAAGTAAAATACCATATCTTATACTTTCTTCACTAGAAACCTTCTTCTTAAGAAAATTCATAACAGTATCTTCTACATAGATTTGATAATCCGAATTACTCTGCCCGATTTGTCTTATGTTTTTCGGAAGCTTAATGCTAACATTTTCTTCATTCTTTTTTGTATTATCTGTATAAACTGTCTGAATCATAAAAAATCCCCTCCTTATTACGAGGGGATTCTATCATATTTTTATAATATATATTGTCAAATAATGATATCCGGTACAATATTTCGTACAACATTTATTGCACATTTTTTACATTTTATTCTATAAAATAACCTTTTATTTCACTGTAACAGCCTTTAATTCTACTGTGGCGCATTCATTATTGTAATAGCTTCACTTACAGTAGAAGCTCTTCCATCACCCATAATAACAATGAGCTTTTCAATCTTTTCAAGAGACATATTCTCTTCACCTAAATAAGCTGTATAATTTGTAGAAATCTCTAAAGCGCATTCCTTTAGTAAAGCTTCATACTCCTTTATCTTATTGGCAAGATTAGCCGCCTCATCTTTTTTATTTCTGATACTTGTAATGTCTTTATTGTATATTTCGTCTCTTATTTCGACACTTGTAGTCTTTTCAAAATCATCAAGTGCGTTGTTTTTTCTCTTTACAATATCTGCAATTGTATCTTCAAACTCTTTTATCTCTTTATCAAAATCATGAAGCTCATATCTTTCTTCATTTTTATCTTTTTTGATTTCTTTTTTGATTTTTGCTATCTGGTAATTATTCTTTCCTATTAATGCCTGTTTCTTTCTTACTTCCAGAAAATCCTGTTTGTAATCGTCTCTTGCGAATCTATATACAAATGCGAATGTTCCTACGGCAAAGATTAAGAAAATAAGTACAACTATTACCTTAAAAAACGCATGTACACTTCCCATTCCTGTACAAATAAGTATTGGAATTCCGATAAAGACAGCTACCATAAATGCCATAAGAATAAGCATCTCCAGAGGAGTTCTTGGATAAAACACAGAGAAGAACAATTTGTTATCCCATAATGTTGAGATACCTTTCTGTTTCATATATGTCCTGTATTCTTCTTTAATGTTTTTATTTTCCAGCACAAGGTCTTTTGTTTCTTCCTTTATTCGAAGAGCCATTTTCTTATCTTTTTCTTTGCCCCTCTCATTTCTGACCTTTTTAAGCTTATCCTGATATTTAATCATCTCGTTATCAAAATTTGCTACTATCTGTTCTCTACGCTTCTTTATAGTAAAATCAATGTTATCATGCATCAGCTTTTCTTCTGTCTGTGCTTCTTTTTCAAGTCTCTGCTTATCGATATTCATTGCAGAAATGTTATTTCCAATATTAATTTGTTTCTCTAATATAGTGTGTAATTCCTTCAAATCATTAACACTACCATACAAAATATTCTGTGCTTCCATTTGAATCCTCCTAGGAATACAATCCCCTATTCAAGTCTTTTATCGTATTATTATTCTTCTATAACATGAATCTCAAGATAATTGCAATCTATACTGTCAATAAAATTATCCTGATAAAATCTTGTCTTATCATGTCTTTTAAACTCGGTAATATTTTTATCAAGCCATATTGGATTACTTAAATCCATCTCCATACATACCTTTTCAAGAGAATTAAATATCTTTTTAGTTCTGTTTAAATCTGAATCATCGCAAACAACCATATCTTTTATAAGGTGATTTTCTTTCCAGATTTTAGCCCATAATCTAAACATATCTTTTCCTTCCAGCTCTATCTTTTCCTATTTCCCCATACTCTCTTTCTCTGTTCCTCTGAAATAAAGGCATCAACTGCAGGATAATGCTTTGTTTTACATCCATACATCACTCTTCCTTTTTCAGCATCATCTGCCATCCTTACAACCTCTCCTGATATATTGTATGAAGAGGCTTTTGTATCAAAATGAAGATTTATCTCCTGTCCTACATGACACTCCTGTCCATTAGGAAGATAAAATGATATTCCTCCACTTGATATGTCATGAATCAATACCTTTCCATATCCTGTGAGATTTCCATTTATATCAAGTTCCAATCTGAAAGCTCCTCTTCTGTTGTACACAGCTCCTTCATCCATAGCAAGAATAGCTGTATACAGCTCTCCATTGCTTTTAATATTCCCAATTTGAATATTTCTCCATAGGATTGGTTTCGAATCTTTCACTTCCATTATCAATGATAACTTGCATTCTTTTAATGACTCAAACGATATGGCTACATTATCTTTTTTAACCGGATGAATAATTATACCTTTTCTTACCTTTTTGTAAAGAATTACCGGCAGTTCCAATTCTCCTCCGGCAGCTTCTATGTGCAGTAAAAGATTGGCGTTTTCGTCGATTTCCTCTATGCGCATATTTTTTCCTCGTTTCGTTAATTATAGTTTTAACCAAGCTAAGCTATAGTAAAATGTAAATATTTGTAATTATTTATCTTTTAACACAACTATCATTATATAATAAACTTTTAAAAATAGAAATAGTGAAAAGGTCTGTTTATTCTATTTTTTAAAAATTTGACACATCCTCTGCAACAATGTAAGATATAATAAAAAAGTTAGATACTCAGAAAGGTTTATATATGAATAATAAAGTATTAGTTGCAATGAGCGGCGGAGTGGATAGTTCGGCATCTGCGGCGCTTATGAAGGAGCAAGGTTATGACTGCATTGGCGTTACCATGAAACTCTATGATAACGAAGACATATATGAAGATAAGGAAAAAACCTGCTGTTCTCTATCAGATGTTGATGATGCAAGAAGCGTTGCATATTCTCTTGGAATGGAATATTATGTCTTTAATTTTAAGGATGAGTTTGAAAAAAATGTTATCAATCCCTTTATTCAGGCATATGAAAATGGTCTCACACCTAATCCTTGTATAGAATGTAACAGATATATGAAGTACGAAAAGCTATATGAACGTGCAAAGGCTCTGGGATGTGATCACATTGCAACAGGCCATTATGCAAGAATAGCCTATGACGAAAATAAAAAAAGATGGCTTTTAAAAAAGGCCCTTAATACAAAAAAAGACCAGAGCTATGTTCTCTATTTCTTAAGTCAGGAACAGCTTTCCCATACTTTCTTTCCCCTTGGATCTTTTACGAGTAAGGACGAGGTAAGGGAGGTCGCTTCAAGCAAAGGATTCGTAAATGCGAAGAAACATGACAGTCAAGATATTTGTTTTATACCATCAGGCGACTATGTTGAATTTATAGAAAATAGAACCGGCAAAAAATATCCTCATGGAAATTTTGTCGACAAAGAAGGAAATATTCTCGGCGAACACAAAGGACTGATAAGATATACCATCGGACAGCGAAAGGGATTAGGTCTTTCCCTTAAAGCTCCTATGTATGTATGCAACAAATGTATGGAAGACAATACAGTCATCCTTTCAGACAATGATTCTCTATTTACAAAGGAACTTACGGCAAACAATTTCAACTGGATATCTATTGAAGAGCCAATGATAGGAGAGTCAGTTAGAGTAACAGCAAAGACAAGATATCAGGCAAAAGAAGCTGCTGCAACGGCAACTGTTCAGGATAATCACACTGTCCATATCATATTTGACGAACCACAACGTGCTGTAACCGAAGGTCAGGCCGTGGTTCTTTATGATGGTGAAGACGTTGTTGGTGGTGGAACAATTATATCTGTGCCTCGTGGATAAGGAAGATGATTATTAAGTATCAAAAGTAATATTCATATAATTGATTTGGCATACCTTTTGATACTTCGCCCCCAAAAGACATTCCCAGTGGAATGTTTCCAAATAAGAGATATGAGATTAAATTGATTACAGAAGAATGATTGAAACATATGTGAGATTGTCTATATAAATGTTATGGTGCATAATTAAAAAATATATTCTCGCAAAACATCCATTATTATCCTATTATTTTCTCTGGATACAATATCTTCATTATCAATATTTTTTGTGTTCCCTGTCTCTATCTTCATTTCATTTTTGTTTACACAATGTGCATCAATCTGGTTATTTATATTGCACCTATTATCATTAATCTCATTTATTTTCTGCTGAGTCAAACCAATATGTTCATTATCTTCTGATTTTCTCGGAACTTTATAGTAGTATGTATTATCAAGAAAATCTTCTATATTATTTATCACTGCTTGACTCATATCTTTGTACGAAAATATTTTGTCTATGATTATTGAAATAAAAAATGTCTGTGGAATCAACATCCATGATATACATGCCACCAAATATCCAAACACATCTATTTTTCCGACAGTGTAGTACGTAGAACCATTTTCTCGAAAGCCTCTATAAATAAATGCTTTAGAATTTCTAATTGGTATGCCCAATTTACCATAATTCAAAAACTTCTGTTGTATATACTTCATATCTCTTCTTGAACTTTCATTCACCTTAACAGATTCCTTTACCATACGTCTCATTAAATAAACATTTATTAATCTGGTAAATGTAAAAATCATCATACAAATTACACTAATATATATTCTATTTTTCCCTATGAAATCCATACTCTCCCCCAAATAATGTATTGTTCATTATAAATACTTCATCTGCCCCACATCCCCGCGTGAGGGTCTTTTTTATTTTATAAGGCTGAACTGAGCCATGGATGGCGAATTTCAGCCTTATAAAATAAAAAGACATCAGCCTGTATTTATAAATACAACACTAATGCCTTATTTTCAATAAATTTCGTATGCCAAATTAATACAAAATGTGCACTAAATAGCCTTAACCATTTCACATATAAGCTTAACGCTATTTTTAACTGCAAGAGCTTCAAATGTTGGATAGTCAACTGTAGCGCTGTCATCAGCCTTATCAGAGATTGCCCTTACAATAAGGAATGGTACATTATTAAGATATGCTGCCTGAGCAATTGCAGCTCCTTCCATTTCTGTACAGTATCCCTGAAAGTTTTCTATTAACCACTCTTTTTTTCCTTTGTCAGAAATAAACTGATCTCCGCTTACAATTCTACCCTCGAAAGCCTTTATCTCAGGAATTGATTCTTCCACACATTTCTTTGCAATACCTCTAAGCTTTTCATCAGCAACAAAAACAGAACAATCCATCTGTGGAATAACACCAAGATCATATCCAAAACCAGTCGCATCCATATCATGCTGAAGAGTATCTGTTGAAAGTACAATATCTCCAATATTGATTTCTGCATGTAATGAACCTGCAATACCTGTATTGATAATGTAGCTTACATCAAAAAGATCTACAAGTATCTGTGTACACATACCTGCATTTACCTTGCCGATTCCTGATCGTACAACCACTACATCTTTTCCATTAAGTTTACCTTTGATAAAAGACATCCCTGCCTTCTTTGCCTCAGACACATCTGTAAGTAACTCTTTAAGATTAGCTACTTCAATATCCATAGCTCCAATTATTCCTATCATCTTGTTTCCTTTCTACTCGTTTCCGCCATACTATTCCGGATAAACTAATCTTTCATCTGTGATATTTTCCAATACCTCTGTTATGTATTTCTTTGCCAGATACTTCGCCATTCCAAGGTTAATATCCAGATAATTTCCGCAATCTTTTGCTGATGCACCAGGCACCTCACCTTCAAAGTTTGCAATAAATGTATACATTTCAATCATTAAGTCTACAATATCCTTTGATTCATAATCACCAGCGAGTAAAAGATAAAATCCTGTTCTACATCCCATAGGTCCAAAATATATTGTCTTATTTCCGTATTCCTTATGATTTCTAAGAAATGTTGCTGCGAGATGCTCTATTGTGTGTATTTCAGCAGTATTCATAACCGGTTCACCATTTGGTTTAGTCATCCTTAAATCAAATGTTGTGATAACATTGTCACCAACTGTGTCTTTTCTTGAAACATAAACTCCTGGCAACAATTTTATATGATCAATTGTAAAACTAGCAATCTTTTCCATTTCAATCTCCTTACATCTGTGCCTTTGCCTGCTCAAGCGCCTTTGATAACTGATCAGGGCAAGATGTTCCTCTTCCATTACAGTCTATACCCTTAAGCTTGCTTATTGCTACATCAACATCCATTCCCTCTACAAGTCTTGCAACACCTTGTGTATTTCCATTGCATCCGCCTGTAAAGTTAACACTCTTAATAACATTATTTTCGATTTCAAAATCAATTGCTCTTGAACAAACACCTTTTGTAATATATCTCATAATATTTCTCCTTTAAAAAATTTCTCTATGGCTATTGCAACACCATCCTGGTCATTTGAAGCAGTGATGAAATCCGCTACCTTCTTCACGTCATCACAGGCATTTTCCATTGCAACGCCCATGCCTGCATAATTAACCATTGTTACATCATTTCTGCCATCACCACAGGCTACCAAATCATCCCTTGTCAAACCTAGCTTTGATAAAAGGACTTCTAAAGATTCTGCCTTGTCTATTCCCTTTGGAACAACTTCTATAAAGAAAGGTTCTGATCTGAAAATATTCAATTTATCTTTGAATAGCTCCGCCATCTCCTCAACTTTCTTCTCGCAGAGCTTTTCATCACCAACCAAAAGAAACTTATCACAATGAGCCGGTGCCTCTTTAATAAGGTCATCAACTTTTACAGCTTCCATCTTGTTGATACGCGCCTCTATTGCAAGAAACTCATCATCTGCATTATTCGAAATTATCTTGCCATCTTTATACGTAAGAACTGTAAGACCTGATTCATATGCAAAATTGCAGATATGTGGAACAAGCTCCTCTGGTATATATTTATTATAAACCACCTCATTTGTCTTGCAATCTATAATCTTTCCGCCATTAAATGCAAGAATATATCCGGCATTCTGAAACAAATCTATTTCATTCGCAATAGGTATAATACCTTCTGTAGGTCTGCCTGATACGAGCAGCACAGGAATGTTGTCCTTATGCAGTCTGTCTATTGCAGCCTTGACTCTTGGTGTAATCTCTTTCTTCGAGTCTGTAAGAGTTCCATCAATATCAAGAGCAAGAATTTTGTACTTCTTTGCCTCTTCCATACAAACCAGCCTTTCATATTTTCTTCTAATTTATATGGTATATTAATATAATTTCTGTAAATATTCAAGAAAAAAACCATTTTCTATTGACTTTTTCATCTAATAAAAATAAAATTTACTATACTTAAAAAGTACAGAATGATTATTTTTGAAAAACAGAGGTTATATATGAACGCTTTTCTTAGAGCCATTGGCTTTAGCAAATATACAACTAAAAAAGATACTGCTATGCTCAAATCGTCTGCGGCAGTCTTCCCAGAATATATGGACTATGTTCATTGTGATGATGCTTCAAAGGTTTATGAGTTTAATCATCATTATGCCAAAAATGTAGGAATTAAATTCTACGGAACTGATGATATGGATGGCGAGTACGATATTGACTGTTTGATACCTTATGTAGAGGGCAATCATCCTATTATCCCTACTGATTTATGCATAGAAAAGAAATATTCTGGTTTTTCATTTATTGCATCATGCGAAGATATCAGAGTGGGGGTTGCCATAATATTCCATCTTCAGAATCCTATAGATTATGTTAATTTTCTATTTGATAACGAGAATTCATTAAGCAAGAAGCAGGCATACACTGTATCACTTTCAGCACTTTCAAATAATGGAACCATTCTCCTTGGAGTATCTCAATCTCCAGGAGATGAACAGAAAAAAATTCAAGACAACAAACGTCGTGCAGGACTCATCGCTGCTGCCCGAAGCGGCGACGAAAATGCCATTGAAAGTCTTACTATCGAAGATATGGACACATATGCAAAGATTTCAAAACGTATACAGAACGAGGATGTATTCACCATCGTCGAGTCATCCTTTATGCCATATGGTCTCGAAAGCGACCTCTACACTATTGTTGCAGATATCGTAGAAGTAAAGAAAACAACTAATAAAGAAACCTTTGAGAACATATATTTACTTACACTTTCATATAATGGAATCCTTATAGATACAGCCATAAACTCCATTGATCTCGTCGGAGAACCTATGGTTGGTCGACGATTCAAGGGAGTTATATGGCTACAGGGAAAAGTGGAATTTAAAGATCCTTCAACTTTATAAAGCCCTTGGCAGCACCGTCAAATCCTATTTTGTGTGCTGCTGCTCTTTGCGCTTTCTCCAGACATTCTGACGTTTTTTTACCAGATGCATACATGCTGATAAATGTACTGAAAAGACAGTCACCTGCACCAACAGTGTTCACTATTTTTTCTGGCTTTGCAGCAGGCATATCATAGAATTGTCCTTCATCTCTTACATACATGAGGGCACCTTTACTGCCACGGCCAACAACTATTATTTCATTGTTGTATCTTTCAATAATTTTTTCTACAAACTCCTTCTCCTTACCAATAAAGTTTTCATTACTTAAGAATAAAATATCTGCATAGTTCATAAAATCCCTATTAAATTCATCATTGATATCACTAAGAACGTGTACATCAGTAGCAATCTTTACTCCTGCATCCTTGGCAAGCTTCAATAAAGGACGTGAATAATTAATATTGCACGCGGCAACTATATCGTAATCTTTTACATTAATGGATGAATAGTCATATTCTGTATCCTGTATGTCCTTAAGATCACAATATATGCGTCTGGCGCCGGTATTATCATATAATACAACCGAAGATGGTGTTTCTTTAAGCTTCTTTAATGCCATCTTATCTCCATCTATCTCCTTAAGCTCGTTAATAACAAGCTTTGAAGCCATATCATCTCCTATCATTGTTGCTATATCCACCTCATCTTCAAGTGATATAAGCGCCTTTGCAATATTATATCCGACGCCAGCCACACCAATATTAACACCAAAAAAATTAAAATTGATAGGCTCATATTTAATCGGAAATTCATCAACCTTACATGTAATTTCAACATTAACCAAACCAGATACTAAAATCTTACTCATACTATAAATTTTCTCCTTCCTCATACACTATCATTTCATCTGTAAATTTTCTATCCATCTTATGTTTCAGTTTTCTATTTTTTACAGTTTCAAATACGATAGAAAAGTCATAATCATCTGGGTATAACTCTGTTGCAGCCACATGGAGTTTTACTCTTTTATGATTAATGTATATTTTCTTGTCTCTTAGCTGTACTCTTAGAATACCTTTCTCATTTACCTTTTCACAAACAATACCAATCTTTTTATCAGGATACACCATAACGCTATCCCCAAGATTGTATTTCTCCCCTAAGGATATATCTGTTTTATTCTTCTTTACCTTAGCGATTTTTCTGTTACTTGTTTTTCTAATTATATCATTTTTATTCTGAAAATGATATGCGGAAATGGCTTTTTCACCATATGCTGCCTTTATTGCAACTTTCAGCATCTCATTTGGCATACCAAGTCTGTCAGCTATATAAAATGCACAACTTTCACCAGCTTCGCCAAGCACCATTTGATACGTCGGTTTCAAGGTTTCCTTATCAAAAGTCATACGTGCATTCGTAATTTCCTTCGTTTTGTATGCATACTCTTTTACTTCAGGATAATGAGTTGTAACTAAAAATAATGCACCACTTTTTCTAAGTTCTTCAAGTATTGCAATCGCAATTCCCATACCCTCTGCCGGATCAGTTCCGGAACCTAGTTCATCCATAATGACAAAACTATCACTATTCACATTTTTCAACACTTCTAATACATTCTTTATATGTGCAGAAAATGTTGACAGATTCTCCGATATATTCTGTCCATCACCAATATCGCAAAGGTACGAGCTATTCATACATATATCAGCCTCTTTACAAGTAACATGAAGCCCACACTGTGCCATCATCGCATTAAGCATAACTGTTTTAATTGCTACCGTTTTACCTCCAGTATTAGGTCCTGTAATTACAATTCCACTTATCTCTTCTCCTATCTTAAACTGCAATGGAACATTTATATTTCTGTCCATAAGAGGATGTCTGGCATCTTTTAAAATGATTCTTCGCTCTGTATTAATTGTCGGCTCAACACCACCTAAATCAATGCTTAATTTTCCTTTAGACAAGATAAAATCTAGCCTCTCAGTTACAGCTATATCTTCCATAATCTTTGTAGCCGCAGATGCAACCATGACACTAAGTGTGTAAAGAATACGGTAAACTTCATTCTCTTCATCAATCTTTAATAACTGCAATTCTTCATAATATTTTGAAACACCTGATGGTTCAATGAATAAAGTATTACCCGTTGCTGATTTATCAATGACACTTCCTGATATCCTAAACTTATACTCTTTCTTTACAGGCACACAAATTCTACCATTTCGCGTTGTGCAATAACTATCGGCCATACACTCTTTATTTGAACGCATTATCTGTTCAGCCTTCTGTTTCATATTTTCTTCATATTTCACAATCTGACGTCTTATTTCAAGAAGGCTTTCAGATGCATAATCATCTACTGCACTATTTCTGATCTGTCTTGCGATATATTCCCTAAGTTCTAAAACTGCATCAAGATTTTCTTCATAATATGCTAATGGATTATTAAACATCTTTCCACGTTCCAGATAATCTTTCAAGCGCTTTACAAGTGTAAGGACATTCTCTGCCCTTTCAAGCTGATATGGCGTTAAGCAATCTCCTTTTTCAGCAATCGCTAAAATATCTTTTATCTCTGTGAGGCTTTGAAGAGGTGGATTCCCTAGTTTCTCAATGAGTTCTTTGCTACTTGACGTTTCTCTAAGCTCTCTTCTAAGCTCGCTCTCATTTAGATAGACCTTTACTTCATCTATCCTTGACTTTGCCGCATCTGTAACAGCGAGACTTTTCCATATTTCCTTTATCTTATCGAATTCTATCTGTTTTTCTATATTCATTGTTTTGTTTCCTTCCATTTTCTTTTATTTATTTTTCTTGTTACTTCTACTTCTTGCTTCTTACTTCTCACTTATACTTCTTGCTTCTACTTCTTCTTTTATTTCTTCTTTTATTTCTTGCTATTATTTCTTGCTATTATTTCTTGCTTTTATTTCTTGATATTTTGTTTTTCGCGATTTACGGGTTAATTTCATCTTTTTTTGTTTTTACCCGTAATTCCAAGATTTCTTCTGAGATTTTTATCTTGATTCTTCCACATTTTACGGTTTGATTTCGCTTTTTCTTGTTCTAAACCGGAATTTCAAGATTTCTCTGAAGATTTCTTCCTCACGACACAACTTTACCTCGAAAGTAGTTTTACGAAACAAATATTTATCTACAAAGGTTAGGGTGTCAAAAGAAAACTTTTGACACCCTAACCATACAAAGCAAAAAGGCACAACCACGTGGTTATGCCTAAATATACATCTAATTTATTATACATCACATTATAATATCAACTACACACAGTACATGTATTCAATCACTAATCAGTAATAATGTAATTAGAATAAAATATCTTTAAAAATGGGCATAGCACGAGCGCAAAAATAAAATCCATTTAATATTTATCTCTATAATTTACATTACTACAATGCTTAACAAAAAATACCTCCAAATAAATTGATATAATCATAATACAATTATAACTACTCACTGTCAATACTTATAATTCTTATTCATCCTCTTCAATTATCCTCTTCAATTATCTTCTCCAAGAATTCTGCTGCATCTCTTACACAATCATCACAACTTCTAAGAACTACTCCTGTTTCAATACCTTTTAAAGCCTTACATGTCACTTCGCCATTTCTTTCCTTAAAAGAGCTCATAATAAATTTGCAGTCTTTTATAGCTTTTGCTCTTCCTGTTTCTTTATTCATAAGTCCTGCAACTACACTAGCGCCTGTAAGTGCTCCACAGGTTCCATCCATTGTAGCACCTATACCACTACCCATACCCTGTGTAATAGCACTTATTGTCTCCTCGTCTAATCCTGCAAAATCACAATATGTACAAGCCACAGCTTGTGCACAGTTCATACCACTATGTTTCTTCTCTATTGCTAGTTCGATTCTTGATTCCATATTTGTCCATCCTTTATCTCAATTATCCTGTCACACTTATCTGCAACTTCTGCATCATGTGTAACAATAATAATTGTTTTTCCTTGTTTGTTAAGTTCTCGAAACACTTCCATTATATCATTTGATGTTTTAGAATCAAGAGCCCCTGTTGGCTCATCTGCCAAAATAATATCCACATCATTTACTATTGCCCTTGCAATAGCGACCCTCTGCTTCTGTCCTCCCGAAAGTTGGTTTACTCTTTTACCAGCTAGGTCTGCTATACCTATTCTTTCCAATGCAATATCTGCCCTTTTCTTTGCATTCTTTTTATTTCTAGAAAAATGCAACGGAATTAGAACATTTTCTCTAGCTGTATAATCCTCAATCAATGAAAAGTCCTGCATAACAATACTTATTACTTCATTTCGTAGTGTTGCCCTCTCGTTGCTGCTTTTACTTTTTACATCTATATCATTCAACAAATATTCACCTTCATCAAATGTATCAATGCATGATAAAATATGAAGAAGTGTTGATTTTCCGGCTCCCGATTTGCCAACTATCGCTACCATTTCTCCATCTTTTACCTCTAAAGAAACATCCTTTAAAGCATGAAATTCATTATTCTTCCCTTTATTATATATTTTATTTACACCCTTTATTTTAATCATAATATTTCTCCTTTTCTTTTTGCATTCACCTTATAACCAAGTTCACATATGTTCAGCGTAGAATTATAAATTCACCTTTTTTATACTCTTAACTAATGATTTCTCTTTTAAAAAAAATGTCATCGCCATTGTTGCAATAATAATGCAGATGCTTATAGTCATAATCGTTAGAATTTGAATATTTCCAAGCCTTACATTCACTGAATCCTCTGAATATCCCGTTCCTATTATTTTTATAACAGATGCAGAAATAACAAAAGAAATCACTATATTTATAATCATTTCCGTTACAGAAAATACCTGGACAAGTCTGTTCTTCATTCCACACATCTGTAATATAGCATAATATTTCATGCTTCTATCTACTTTAATAGCAACCATTCCCAAAATACATACACCAATTAAAACTGTAATACCAACAATAATTGGTATATCTAGTTTCAGAACATTGCTTATATTCATTTCACTCCTCTGTTTAACATCTTTTAGAGAAATAATATAACTACTATTAGTAAAATTCCAAATCATACTTTCATTATAATCTTTATCTTCCTCCGATATATCATCTTTGTATTTTATAATGACATTACTATGTATTTCTGAAGCTTCTACATCAAGAGCATCAAAATTATCTTTACCTACTATCATCATAGGATTGCCTAGCTGTTCGAAGCTATATGTAGTAAATAATTTTCCACAATCCATATCTTGTGAAAAGCTTGAACTACCATCGTACACTTTCTGTCCATCAGCAAATACACCTGTTATGTATGCATCAACAGTTTTCACGCTGCCATTTTCCAAAAAAATATCTATCTTAACTGTATCTCCTGCCTTTAATCCCATGTCGTTCTCTGAAATAACTACAGGCAACATATCATTATCAGCTTTATGGCTCATGCTACCATCTATATATCTTAAAGATAAATATTTTTCCATTTCTTCGTCATACACAGAGATTGGAAAAACATAGTTTTTCTCACTACTTTCTCCCCAGATTGTTGTTGAATAAAATATCTTGTCTACAGACACTAACACCTGTTCTTTCCCGAAAAAAATATCAGAAATAACAATTCCTTCATCACCCATATAATCTTTCACTAGATTATATGTCTTGGTCTGTTCCTCGATATTCGAAGCAATCATTGTAGTACTTACAAAAATTAATATAAGTAATACTACAAAGGAAATATTAAACCAGATATTTCTTACATATTCTTTTAGTATAAACATATTACTTCCCCTCTTTTACTACTGAGATTATTTTCTTTCGACTATATATGATCAATACTACAATTGATACAATAAATATTACCAGCACATATACACCAGATAGTACTATATAATCTCTCATTTCATTACTTTCGGTCAGAGCACTCTCAGTAAGTAATCTATTTCTAAATGTAAAATATACTACCACTGATATAATAGTATTAATTATGGTTATGAGTGCAATTTCTATTTCATTAATCAATATACAATGTATTTTTTTCGCTCCATTTATCTCGTATATTGCCGTTTTTCTCTTTCTTGAATTCAGAACATATAAATACAATATCATCACATCTATGGCTGATATAAACCCAATAACCATAGATAATTTTATTACAGTGTTTATTGATATTATCTCTTCTATATCCTTTACCTTATAATCTACAACTTCAATTCTCTCCCCAAAGTTTGATTCAAGCACATCTTTAAAAACTTTGTAGTCATCACTTTTTGGCAATTCTTTGAAATTAAGAATAATAACATAAATACTTGCATCTTCAGGACACGACGTATATGGAAACTTTATTTCTTCAAATCCTCCTCTTATATCGCCAAAACTATCTCTTACAATCGCTTTTCCTACTATTTCATAGTCATCTCCAAGTATATTTATTTTTTCTCCAACTTCACCATAATTCATTGTAAAAATAACTTTTTTATTTGAATTTATTTCATCCTTGCTAAATATTCTTCCTTCTTCAATATTGATGTTATTTATAATACTATTTGCATAATCATATTTTCCAGCTTTATATTCACTATGTATCGTTGATGTACAATCTATATCCGTACTCAACCCTATAAAAAAGTAATCAAGCCTATCTTCAGATTGCTTTAATATTTCTTCAAAACATGATTTTAATTCCTTCATATATATTTTGTCACTATCATCTGTGATATTTGCCTCTAACATATAACATTCTTCATCCACTTCTACAAGTGACCGACTATAATCACAAAATATATCATATGCAAACAATATAATACTTACCGCAACTAACTGCGAAAGAATAAGCGTTATATATATCTTCTTATTTTTGCTAAACCCACTTCTAATATTTTTTAATACGTATTTTAACCACATAACTCCTCCTAGATAATTTGCCTATCAAAAACAAATATTCTGATAGGCAATAAAATTAATAAATCATATTACTGTTTTCCAGTAAATTCAAAGTAATCAATGTAAAAACCACTTGCACTTGAAGTTGAAGGAAATCCTTTCGTTGTATGAATATATTTTAACACAGAACTATTCTTATTTCTACTGGTAGAAACAATGTTTGTTCCTCCATTCACCAAACATATATTTTTTGTATCACTAGATATCTCAAGATTAGCATTATAATTATAGCAAACTATACTATTGTAAAATAATTTTGAACCTGAATTTGATATATTAGTTACTGTTGTTCTTGCATTAATACCATCACTGGAAGCAATATAACGTCCTACACTTCCTTCATATTCTTTTAAATAATTTGTTTTTCCTTTTACATTTTCCGAACTTATATATGTTCCTGCAAAAACCGTAATTGCAAATGTAAAAACCATTAAAATACTTGCTGCAAAAATTTTTGAAATCTTTTTCATATTAATTTTTATTCTCCTTGTAAATATATTTAAACTTACTGTAGACATATATCTATATATTTTTTACCCCCTCCCTCTTTATTTATGTCTACATAGTTTATTAGCAATATCACATACCAATACTATACGTATAAAGTCTAACTTTATATTTCTCCTATAATTATCCATTTAATTTAAGATATTGAAAAATTTTATATTTGACAGTACGCTTTATAATATACAAATATAATATCGTGTCGAAAAATGCAATATTCTAAACATAAACGTAAAAAAAAACGACATAAACGTCGTTTTCTCTTACATAGATGCATGTTGTTTTTTTATTTCTATATACTTTCTTTTTGTCTCCATATATTTTCTTACACTTATATATGCTTTTCTATCCTTTTTAAAATATGCAAAATCTTTATCCATATAATCCACTTCATTCATATTTATTAAAAAAGACTTATGGCATCTGAAAAAACCATATTTCCCAAGTGTTTCTTCCAAATCATTGATTCTGTCATTACAATCATATTTTTCATCCATGGTGTGAATCGCACATTTTCTTCCATTTGTTTCTATAAAGAGTATATCTTTTATATTTATATTCTTTATTCGAGCTCCATCATTTCCTATAAGTGAAAAAGATTCTTTTGAAAACTTTTCTTTTATCTTTTCCATAGCTTCTTCTATCTCATTATCCATATTGGTTTTATCAATATATCTGAAAGCATCAACTAAATAGCCTTTTCTTGCCAATTCTGTGTGTGTAGTAAGGATAATACTTATAAACGTGCTATATGTCTTTTTATATTCTTTTAGTGTGTCAAAACCATCCTTAATCGGCATCTCTATATCCATAAAAATCACATCATATTGCCTTTTTTCTATCAGGAATGCTTCACCAGATTCATATGAATCAACACTATCCTCTTCCTCTGTATATTTTCCAATTATTTCAGAAGCTTCTTTTCTCCATCTGAAATCATCATCAATAACTGCTATTCTCATTTCTTTCATTTCCTACAATATTATTTAATACTAATGAAACAATAAATTTATTATTCCTTATATCTATATCCATTAGCCCTGAACATTGACTAACACTATCTTTAACATTTTGTAATCCCCAACCATGATAATCTTTTTTATCCTTTACTGTATTTAATTTATTTATATCCAGTTGATTATTATCATAATAATTCCCAATCTCAATAATTATCTCTCTTGCATTAAATAAACACTGTACCCATATTTCCCTGTTATCTTTTAACTTTTCTGCGGCTTCTATTGCATTGCTCAATAGATTTGAAAATATAGTACACAAATGGTATGCACTGATATTACAAATATTGGGGAAATGTCCACTTACATTCATAATAATTGCTTTATTCTTAGCTTCAGCATAGTATTTATTAAGCAGTGCATTTACTATGTCATTTCCAACATTTATTGAATCTCCAAGATTATCAACATGCTCTATTATTTCTTCTAAATATTTATCAAAATCCCCATCCTCTCCTTCTTTTCTAAGCTTATTCAAAAAATAAATATGATTACGAATATCATGTCTGAATTTTTTCGTCTCCTTTTCACGTTCATTTAAATATTCATAATGCTTCACCTGTTCCTCTAAGTATTGCTTTATTATTTCTTCTTTCTCTTTATAAATACTTCTAGAAACCAGCAAAAAAATAATTGCAATTATCTGGATGAATACTCCTATAGTAATTGCCAGATAATCTACTACATACAAAACTTTATTTCGAACAAGAATCTCATCTAATGTTACATTTAACATAAAAACTAACATTATTAAGTCAGCAAATAGTATAAAGGTAAATATCCATATATATTTTATATCAACGTCTTTTATCCCACGTATAGAAATCTTCTCTAATACCTTTCCGACAAAATATATAATAGCAAAAACTAAACTTGATGCTATAAGATTCTCTACATATTTGTCAATGGATAACGGTAGCAAATATTTAAATACATTCACCGCATATAAAGATATTATTGCAATGATCTCTACAATTATAGAAACCCATAATCCACATATAAATATCTTTATTATTCTTTCGTAAAAGCAAATATGCAGAACCATTACAATACATAAAATATATAAAGGCAACGACAGATATGCATTATCTATAAGTAAAATGATATACGAAGAAATTGCAGATATCACTATCATCTTAACATATCGATATTTATCATTTATTTTTTCATCTAAAACCAAATACAATTTACATACAAAGTATATCCCTAATATATGTAGTATATCAGTAACTATTTTGCAAAATATTTTCATAATTTCTCCTAAACTGTAAAACTACTGTTAGTATACCATACTTTTACAGTTTAGGATTGATTTTATAAAAAATTAAAACCAACTTCTAATAAGATTGATCCATTCTGCAAACAAGAGTTTATCCTTTCCGTATATACTATTGTATTGCCCGGGTTTCTTAAGAATAACTCTTTTATTTTTTTAGTAAATATTTTCTGCACAAGCGTCAAAAAAAATAACATGAAAGAGGTCTAATCCTTTTTCATGTTATCAATATATTCTATAACTATATTTAACTTACCAGAATATTAACATATATGTTTTTATACCAGTTCATATGTCTGTTCAAATACATTTTTATCTATTATGTATATATCCTTGTCATCATCATATGCGACTGCAATATAATCGTCTATTTTTCCAAGCATATACTTTTCATAATCCCATTTGGTAAATACTTTTGTAGCCTTATCCAGTTGCTTTGCATATATCTTTGCACTATTCCTGCTGACACACCTTTTTGCATATGGCATCAGCTCATATACCTCATCAGTAACAAGATTTCTCATTGACGGATTATATTCGAAGGCTTTTGTATACGCTTCTTCGTACAAGTCATATTTTGCCATCAATGTATCTCTTTCAATTGGATAAACCTCGCCTAAATAACCTACCATCAAATACACATCATCAGATGTCTTAATAAATACATCACCTTCAAGAGTTCTGATTCTACAGTCAGTTCCCTTTTCTGCTATATCTGTGGACTTTATGTATCCAATATCTATTTTCTTCTTTGCATACAGCTTGAAGCTGTCATCTCTTTCTATTCCATCATTTGCATATACCACACTAAATGTATTGTAATACAAATTTGCTCTCTCGAAGAAATAGCTTTCTATTCCAAGGTCATTATATTTTTCTTTAAATCTTGACTCGCTTATAAATCCGCCTGCCTTGTCATTATGGCCTCCACCATTTCCAATGTCTTCTGTCATAAATGACGCCAAATCATTTGCAGCCACTTCAACAACACAGCTTCTTACAGATAACTTATATCCGCCCGGACATTCATTATATATAATACATACATCTATTGTATCCACTTGCAGAACCAAATCTCCTATTAACCCAAGAATATTAGGGTCACATGGTTTTGACTTTATAATAGAAATATGTTTATTCTCATCATAGCTATATCTGATAAGTGCAATTCCTGCTGTTTCCAGCTCTGAAATAGTAAAGTTAGAATATACAAGTCGCTTAATGAGGGCATTATCCACATCAAGCTCATCTATCATATCCCTGTCAAGTGGATGTCTTACTTCTGCAAAGCCGTTACTATCCATAAAAAGTCCATAATACAATGCTGTCGAAACACTAATATCACTATTTATATCAAAACCTTCGCGTCTTAACATATCAAAACATACTGTCGAACAGCTGGCTATCTGACTTCTGATTTCAGACATTTCATCCGATAGTCTTCCTGTATTATGATGATCAATTACTGCAATATTTTCTGCATCAAATTTCCTAACATTTCCTTCTCCATATTGACAATCAATGGTTATCAGAAGTTCCGGTTTCTCAAGATATTCCACATACTCTACCGGTATCTTAAGACTATTAATAAGAAGCACAATATTACTTTTCGTAATCTTTCTATTGCCACTATATACAAGTCTGACATTTTTATTTTTTGATAAAAGATATTTATAGATTGCATAACCGGAACCTACAGCATCTGCGTCCGGATTATCATGCATTTGAATAACAATGTTATTATATTTCTCTAATGTACTTAACTTCATAGTCCCCAAAGTCTCCTTATAACATATATATTCTCGACTAAATTCTTTTTAGTCACTATTATATATAATAATGTTGGAGTCAAAATGTATTTTGACCCCATAATACCTACGAATTGCTTTGAAAAGCGTCTAATACAAATTTTCCATCAAATTCTACAGCAGAAAATTTATAAATGTGAAAGTACCTTCTTTAACATAGGATTTATTGGTCGTATAGCATTTCCATCTATTTGGCTTATGTCAATGGTATTATAGCCATTTACCTGTCGTACCTGACTGAATCCAACTACATCATTCTTACTAATTTGAAAAATATCTCCATCGGTAAAACGGTAATTGTAGTCATCATAAGAAAGCAGTTGGACATTGTTCCCATTGTTTTCCATCATAGTGAAGACTATAATATTTCGCTGTTTTAGTGGTTCTGCAAAAATATCTGTCACCTTAAGCATACGTAGAGATTCAGCAGCAGCATCCTCCCTTTCTCGGCGTTCCTTAGGCACAAACAGGTATCGATATAATACAAATACACCAACTGCACCAAAAATAATCAAAAGGAACATTCCAGCATTGCCTGTAATTACACCCATTACAACTCCGGCAATACCTATAAGTAACAGTCCAAATCCAAGAATAACTCCCCTTACCTGGTCGTTATCTAAAGCCATTGCTATAACAACCAGCGCCATACCCAAAGTTGACAGGCTGGCAAAAAGCCAATCATCACCTCTATCGGTGAACGGAACCATCGACTTTGTCATCCAGTCCCTTTTTGCAACCACACAATTATTTGGATCATTAATATTATAAAGAATTGAAATCTTCCCTCCCTTATCCGGCACATTATCCTCATAGAAGATATCATCCGTATTCTTAGTATAGCTAGTTCCATCCACGGTATATTCAATCTCTGCAGAATATGTATAATAAATATCATCATCATCTTTTTCATGTTCATATTCCTGAATCGATTTTATACGTCCGTTCACTTCCGAGTAATTCTCATACTCGGACGCATAGGTAAAACGGTGGATTATTCCAAAGTAAAATGCAGCCCCACCTCCAATTATCAAGACCACAGCTATAAGCCAAAGAACCTTTTTACTAACATATCTTTCTACTTTCATAATTCCTTCTCTTTTCTTTTCGTTTATAAATTTAATGACATTATAAATTTTTATTTATCATTTTACCACTATTCATAATACTTTTCTATCAATTCCTTTATTTTTTCACAATCACAGGTATGTAAAGCATTGTTAAATCAATGTTAAATCTGAAATAGAAGAAATGATCAATGATAGCAAGTCTTAATCACATTTATAAAATGGGACTGTCGCATAAAAAGCGAATCCCTATGATTTCCGTAAATATTTTGCTGTGATTGTATTTGCATTTTCATACATTTCTTTTGGAGTTCCTGTAAATACAATCTCTCCACCTTTTGTACCGCCATCTGGTCCAACATCGATAATATAGTCCGCAAGTTTCATAACGTCTGTGTTATGTTCTATTACAATTACTGTATTTCCACGTTCTACTATTGATTCGAGTATATCTACAACTTTCTCTATATCCGCCACATGAAGTCCTGTTGTTGGCTCGTCCAAAATATATATATTTCCTTTTTTCTTTATATTCTGTGCAAGTTTTACACGCTGACGTTCACCACCTGAGAAAGTTGAAAGTGGCTGTCCAAGAGATATGTATGGAAGTCCCACCTCCATTAGAGCCATTAATTTCTCTTTTATTTTCTTATTAGATTCAAAGAACGAAACTGCCTCCTCTACACTCATCTCTAGTACGTCTACTATTGTTTTTCCTTTATATAAATACTTTAACGCTTCGTCACTGTATCTGCTTCCATTGCAGTACTCACAAACAGTAGTTACCGGCTCCATAAAAACAAGCTCTGTTGTTATCATTCCACGTCCTTTACAATGTGGGCATGCTCCCTTTCCATTAAATGTAAACAGACCACTGTCTGCATTATTTTCTGCTCCAAATACTTTTCTTATCTCATCAAAAAATCCGAGGAATGTACATACTGTAGAGCGACCGGTTGCAGTTATTGCACTTTGGTCGATTAACACCACCTGCTCCTCATACTGTTTTGCAAATACATCACGTATGAGTGAAGATTTACCACTACCTGCAACCCCTGTTACTACAGTAAGTATTCCAAGTGGAATATCTACATCGACATTTTTAAGGTTATGAAGTGTTGCACCTCTAACCTCTAGAAATCCCTTTGGTTTACGAACATTTTCTTTTATCTTAATCTCTGTAGACAATGCATTTCCAGTTTTTGTTCCACTAATAAGAAGATTTTCATAGCTTCCCTGAAACAGAACCTGTCCACCATTCTTTCCAGCCAGCGGTCCAATATCTATTACTTCATCAGCAATACTAATAATATCCTTGTCATGTTCCACAACAAGTACTGTATTTCCCTTATCGCGTAAACTCTTTAAAAGACGAGACATTCTGTGCACATCACGGGGATGCATACCTGTACTTGGCTCATCAAATATATATATCATTCCACAAAGTGAACTACCCATATATCTGACAAGCTTTAATCTTTGTGCCTCTCCTCCGGAAAGTGTAGAACTTTCTCTATTCATGAAAAGATACGGCAATCCAATATCTATCATTCTATCAAGAGACGCAATTAACTGATCAATAATCGTAGCAGCCCTTTCATCTTTAATTTCTGCAAGAACATCACGTAATGTCGTAAATTCCATCTCACACATATCATTAATATTATAACCATTAACCTTACTGGAAAGAGTCTTTTCGTTTAATCTCTTGCCCTTACAGTCTGGACATTCACATTCATAAAGATACTGAGCAATCTTTTTAAGAGTGTAGTCTGTCTGTTCCTCAACGCCCTTCATAAGAACCAATCTTTTAAACTGGTTATATACACCTTCTATTTTCTTGTCTATTCTCTCTCCACCCTTAGTTCTACTTCCATATAAAAGAATATTCTGCTCTTCTTCACTTAAATCTTTAAAAGGAACATCAGTCCTGAAATATTCAGGTCTTCTATATACCTTCCAATAATATTTCTCCGGACCAAATGCCGGAAGAAGGAAACAACCTTCATCATAGCTTTTGTCCCTGTCGATTATATTTTTTACATCAAAGTCCATTACTTTTCCAATGCCTGCACATGTCTGACACATTCCATTAGGATTATTAAAAGAAAAATATGATGCTGGTCCTACAGATGGTTCACCTATTCTTGAATACAATAATCTAAGAAGTGAATACATATCACTAATTGTTCCAACAGTAGATCTTGCATTACCACCCAATCTATTCTGATCAATGATAACAGATGGATTTAAGTTCTCTATCCACTCAACATTCGGCTTATCATACTTCGGAAGTCTCCCACGAACCCAGGCTGTATACGTTTCATTCATCTGTCTCTGACTTTCTGCAGCAACAGTATCAAAAACTATACTTGATTTTCCAGATCCCGAAACCCCTGTAAATACCACAATTTTATTCTTGGGTATATCTAAAGAAATATTCTTCAGATTGTTTTGTTTTAATCCACGTATTTTGATTGGTTCCATATTACTCCTCCAATTTTCGTAACTAATTTTACTTTATATTTTATGACATACTTATCATAATAAACAAGTCCAAAAGAATAATAAATCCTCCCGTAAGGGTAGAGTCAATACTTTTACCTTATTTATATATCTTTCTTTTTGTTGAATTAGTCATATGAAAATAAATATGGATATCTTCGCATTTGCTGATAAATGATAGTTTCAACTCTTTCTTTTACTTCATCAGAATATATTTCCACGTTCTACCTCTCTATTAATATCCAAAAATCATCTTCTGCCATTCTTCCCTGTGTTTTCCCAATTATCAGCATTGGATCATAAAATGGAATTCCTAATGCATCTAATTGAATTTTCATTTTATCTCTTGTTTCCGGAAAACATCTCGATTTCAAGAAATCCTCATAGTCCTCATAAGTTGGATTAGTATTCGTTCCAAATGCCCTGAACATAATATTACTTACATAATTCTTTATCCGTATTTTCTGGTTAATCTCATCTACGTCTATAAGCGTACATTTCTTATTCTTATACATATACCATAATCTTAATGGATATCTCTTTTCAGGAATTTCTCTTTTTTCCAGCAACTCCTCATTCTCTGATAATAAATCAATCACTAACACAACTGGACCCGTTATCTTTTTGTCACTAGTTTCCCAACGTTCCAGTGTGGGTTTTGACACACCTAAAAGCTTTGCAAATTCTTTTTGTGTCATATCTAGTTTCTTTCTAAAATTCTTTAGCTCATTTGCAGTTATATATTCTAATACATTGTAATTTTTCATAATATCACCTCTATTTTAATTAAATCATCAAATTGATGATTTGTAAACGTATTTTTGTCATCAAACTGATGATTTTTAAATATTGTTTTATACTTTTATGTTCATTATTAATTATTTCAAATAGATTAAGACAATATTCCAATAAAAATCCCTCCTGTCAGATACATTGTACCTAACAGGAGGGGTAAATGTGAATGTGAGATGTCACTTAATTTAATTTTACCTTGCAGAACGCTTTTTCTTTTGGCTGTAAACGCCTGTAACGCTCAGCAGACCGCCACTGACAAAGAAAAGTGCAATCCACAATGCCATTTGGCTGTTATCTCCGGTCTGTGGAGACTTTGTATCGTTATCTACTACTTTCGCATTAACAGTAAATGTAGTATTTGCAGTACCTCTTGTGGATACAATACCGATTGTATGCTTGCCGGCTGAAAGCGACCCAACACAGTCAGCCTTTAAGGTTACAATCGTACTGCCTTCTTTGACGGTATAATTCGCTGCATCAAGAGTTTTACCGTCAAGCTCAACCCGGATAAAATCGCCAAACGCCGCATTAGAACGGAAGATAAGCTCTTTTGCTTCTCCTACGGTTAAGCTCTTTCCCATTCCTTCAATGATTTCAGGCGGGAGCTTTTGGGTTACTATGTCAGCAAGCTCAATGCTATTCTTACCGTTCTTATCGGAGAAGTATTTACCGCAATCCTTGCAATGCCAATACTCCTTGTTTCCAGTTTCGGTAACAGTTGCATTCTTTGCAGGAATGTTTTCAAGATTATGCCCAGAAAATGTCGTACCGCAGATATCACACTTATGGTCTTTGTTCTCGTCGTTATGCCCACAAGTAACAGTAAGTGTTGCAGTAACTTCACCTCCATTAAATGGAAGTTCTGGGATAGGTGGAATCGACGCCTTCACAATAAATGTACCCGGCTTTGTTACTGCTATATCAGTGCCATTCAAGGTTCCTTCTCCAGTACCGCCAACAAGGGAGTATTGCTCCAACCCACCCATACAGACTGTACGGTTATTAAAAAACATCTCGCCTACATCATAAACCAGACCAATGCTATATTCCACTGTTTTGTCAAACGCAACAAGTCCCTTATCAGAATTAATTATAACCCATACCTCTGAACGCCAGATTTCCTTTTCGCCTTCCGTCTCATCATTTCGCATTAACGAAACGCGTATTATATATGCGTCATCTTCAAGATTCTCCGGCACCAGCATATTACACCCACCATAACCCCATGATGGATTAAATGAAGTGCCATTTTCTTTTTTAATTGTTGTACCTTTTCTGTCTATTATAGAGCACTCATACCAATCTCCTTCTCGTTCTTCTCCCCGCAAATAATAACGTATCGGCATGACATCGCCGCTGCGATATTCATTATAGTAAAGGAATGGGTCTGGACATATATACATGACTCCACAGAAGTCACATTTTTCATCATGATTCTCATTAGCATGAACACATTGTGATATATATCCACATATCGTGCATATTCCTTCTTCCATCTGATGGTTTCCATAGGGACTATTGCCTCCTATACGCCCACAGCACATCTCCATCCGACTTTATGCTGCGTATCTTTCGCAAAGCGATAACACCTCTGTAAATGTCATCTATCCTTCATTTGCTTTAATCAATGATAGTGTTTCTATACTTTATTATATGCGCGAGTCTTTGACACTTCTATCTGCACTATTCGAATTCGAAGACCTTCGGTCTTCTTCATCGCAGGCGTCGCCCTATAAAAAAAAGGAAGGATAGCCATATACACAAGCAAGCTTGTATATGTCTATCCTTCTTTTTTTCATTATTTGGAACAATTTCTAATAACTTCTTTGCTGTATCCATTGGAAAGTCTGACGTAGGAGGATTTGCAATCAACTCCTCTATAGCTAAAGCCGCCGCCGAGGATGCTCCACAGCGTATCAAAGCTTGCTTTGTTAAAGCGGCATTCAGCGTGCTCGACCACACGAACCGTCAGAGCATCCTTCGGGAGCGTTGCTACAAAAGCAGTCGCAATGCAGCAGCCAACTGTTATAAGCGCTGCGATTACGGATAAAACTGTCATAACGATTTTCCCACCTTGCCAAACAGGTGGAATTTTGTAATGGTGTTGGAGTTCATATATGACCATTCCCTTCTGTGAAAGGCATCCACAAATAATTAGAAGCAGTAGGGCTTTCACTATCGTGAGCTATTGGGAAGAATTGTTTACAAGGCAGTTATGCTAAAAATCAAAGCAATGCAGTGGCGCTTCCCAAGCAGTTATCTCAGGCCATAGCGCCGTATCAAAGCAATCGCGGATGCAATCGCTGTAGTATTGCAGCTTTGCTATAAGACCCGGTGCATCCCGGAACAGTGTGCCGCTGTCCTCAACCGCGTATTCAAAGATCCGCGCGCGGTCCTCTGTTGCGTTGATCATGGAGTAGTCGTCGATGAAATAGGAATACCATTCCGGCTGAATGTTGGTGCCCAGCGAACCGTATTCCCCGGTATAGGTAAAACCATCAGGGTTAAGGGCAGACCATCCCTCCTCGGTAAACAGTGCCTCATCGCGGTACGTTGCGTCCCATGCAAGCCGCCTGTCAATGGCGTGAGAGAGCTCGTGCCAGACAGTATTCTTGCTGAGTGAATAAATATCAAGGACGATTTTGCATACGCTGCCGTTTGCGTCCGTGAAGGCGGCGTAACTCATGTCACCGCCGAAGCCATTTGTCGCGGCCAGCCCGCCGACGAGCTGGAACTGCACGCGGTCGATGTGTCCGTAGATGAGTTGCCGTAAGAAACCTTCCGGAAAAACAGACAGTGCATCCTCCAGAATATCCAATCCTGCGGATACAGGCCCGTAGTCGGAGACCGGATAACAACTGAAGGATGTAAATTCCGTTTCGCACTGGTCGGCAATGCGGATCTCGATGCCAAAGTGGTCGGAAAGCGACTGCGCTCGTTCATAGAGCGAAGCATCTGCGCTCATGCCGTCAGGTGCGGCTTGGAGGTCGGCAAGGGACTGTGTTTGCAGGTTTTCACCGTTTGTGTTCGCACGGATATCCCAAAACAGCAGGCGATTACATCCCTCACCATCGTTTACCAGCAACAGGTAGCCGCCAAGTTCCTCCATCCAGACGATGCTTTGCACATACCGACCGGGCAATGCACAGGTTGAGAGGAAAATGCCCTTAGAATCGTAAAGCGACAGAGTTCCGTCGAGACCTGTCAACAGGAGGTGACCCACCGAATCAAGCAGGGAAAATGTACCGCCTTGTGCAGTGATCACGCGGGCATTAGTATCCACTCCGAAAGCAAAGGTGTCCTCCTGTCCGTAAAAGCCTGCAAGCCACATTTTACCGCTGTAGCAGATTCGGAAGAAATCGCCGGAAAACGGAGGCTCTACCAGTTCCCCGCTTGTAAGATTGAGGCATGAAGCGGTATATCTCTGTGTCTCACGGTTGACACTGGTGAAGCAGACATTTGTATCCGTCACGCTGCATATGCTCAGTTCGGCCAGATCAAGGAAGAAACGCTCCTTTCCCGTCGAGAGGGAGACAGCACGTATTCCGCCCAGATAGCTGCACTTGTATAGCGTATCAAGATCATAACCAAGGAACCATTGCCCCGGATCTGCGGAAAGAGTGTAGCGTGCGGTCTCCCGAAGGAGCGCATCCAGCACGATGACCGTTCCAGACTGACTGTCGCATACGGCAATGTGGTCCCCTAGAATCTGTGGTTCGACATATTCGGTAAGCCCCACCGTGCAGCTTTGCAGCGCTTCGCCGGTTGTAGCGCTCAAGAGCGTCAGCTTTAGCTCGCTGTTGCCGTCGCTGATGTAGCTGCTTGTCGTCATTAAAAGATTATCTGCAAAGGTTCGAAGCATTGGATACTGCTGTGCCTCAATCTGTTGATTGGGAATGTACCAAAGAGCGCCGCTGTCGTCAAATGCCTCGCACGAATCAAGGAGCGCCGCTTCCTTAATCGGCTCAGTCGTGGATAGCTCCTCCGATGTGTCGGAGCTTTGTGTGTCGGCTTCGCCCGGAACACCGCAGCTGGTCAAAAGCAGGCATAGCGCAAGAATAAGCAAAAGAGTTCGTTTCATATATGACTATTCCTTTCTGTGAAAGGAACCCGCAAAGGATTAGACAATATGGGCGCTTTCACTATAAAGAGTTTTTTGATAGAATTGTTTGGAGAGTAGGGAAGTAGGTGCAATGGGGTATGCTGCTATGATTGTCATGCTTCCTCTCCTCATTGTCAGATTACTCGTTCATTGAGCACAACCCAAATAATAACGCCTGTCGTCAGCAGTAGAGTCGTAGCCGCCGACAAAAATCTTGTCTTCCACTTCTGCTGCATCCCCATAAGAAGAACAGCAATGATCGCAGCACAGGAAACGACCGTCAGAAGATGCCGCGAGAAAGAATGATAGAGCTAAGGCAGCCTTCTCAGATTTCAGTTCTTCCAATTCCTCTGTCAATTCTGCAATACGCTGGGACAGGTCATGCAGCTTGGGTAACTGATAAAACGGTGTTTCCTTTTTCTCCGCAAGCAGATTCTTCCGTTCCTTTGAATTCATATCTATGGCTACCATTCGCTCTTATCAAAGCAGTAATGATAACACTATTTTCTTATTAGATCACATATATTATATCGTGCATGAGGTCGGATGTCGATGGTTTTTTGACCATTATTTACTCTATTTTACTTATATACTCTTATATAGAGAAAGATGAAAGTTACTACTCCTATCTTTACTATGCCAACCATACTAACATACCGTTAACCTGCCATTTTTACATGAACAAAGCAGCAATGATTTCATCGTCATTACTGCTTAAATGAGCGTTCCCTATAGGAATCGAACCTACAATAGAGTCTTAGGAGGACCCCGTTATATCCATTTAACTAAGGGAACAAATGCTGTATTTTCAGGCTTTTCAGCCATTTCGCCATTGGCATTCACATCCGTGAATCCAATCACTTCCATTAATTCTACCATCTAAAGTCATAATTGTAAATACAGTTGTTATATGCTATAATATCAACAAGTATGTGTATTATAGGATTGTGGAATTACAAGTGCTAAACAATCCATATAATCAGGATTAAATAATTGATAGTGATATAAAACTGTATAGGAGCAGATTATGGAGAAAAAATCAAGTAAAAACTATGGAACCACTTTCTTTGCTTTGGCTTTGATTGTGTCAGTATTTTTTGAATTATATTTTATTTTAACAGACCCTTATAATTATTTTATGCTAATTGGTGTAGGCATTGTGGTATTAATCACAGGTTATCTTACCTTTGATAGTATTGAAAAAGCAAAACGTGATGAAATAGCCCGTGTAAACGAGCAGAATGAAATGCTTATCAAAGCCAACAAAGCTATATATCTTGCTACAAAGAGAAGTACAAAAGAAGCAGAAGAATGGCATCTTCAGAGCATAAAAGCTATGGATATGATGATGAAAAATCTCATCTCAAACGAGAAGGAAATGGTTAATCATATGATATCCAAGAATGAAGAATTGACTATGAAACAGCTTGAAACAGCAAATGCTGATAACGGAGATATGTCTTCACTTATTGAACAGCTTTCTGCATCAAATGCCAAACTTGCAAAAGAAGTTCAGGCTGCTATTACTGTCAATGAACTTGTTAAGGCAAATGCTGACCTTGTCAAAAATGTTCGTGAAGTATTAAACTCTGGAGCAAAAGCCTTTAATACTGAATCACTTTCAGACTATGTTTCAGCAGCTGTTACTACATCTCCTATTGTTACAGAGCCTATAGTAAATACTTCTGTGGAAAATGTACCTGCTATGGAAACTCCTGTAGCCGATGCCCCTGCTATGGAAGCCCCTGTTGTTAACGCTCCTTCTATGAAAACTCCTATAGTTGACGCTCCTGTTATGAATTCTTCTGTATCAGCAGAACCTGAATTTACAACTACAGAAACCATATCTGATTCTGTAGAAACTAAAACAGACTCATCCTCAGTAGAACCTGAATTTGCTTCAGCAGAGGATTTATCAGGTATCGAACTACCAGCTCAAGATACAATTGAACCTATAGATGAAGTTGAAGATAAGTTTAACTTTGAAACCTTTGACCTTCCTGATACAGATGAAGCTGATAATAGTTTACTTGAAGAACCTGAGGTTTCTTCAAGTGATATTATAAATGATGTTAATATGTCTCAACTTGAAAATATGGTTGAATTAGAAGGCGAAACAGTTGCCGAAGAGATGCCTCCGGAGCTTGATAAAGCTATGAGCACTTTAGATGATAATCCAAATAAACAATTGACTGAGGAGGAAATAGCTGCTTTATTTGCCAGCTTATAACCTATGAACTATATAGTTTTTGATTTAGAATGGAATCAGTCGCCAAGCGGAAAAGACGGGGAAAATCCTCGCATCCCTTTCGAAATAATAAATATTGGCGCAGTAAAATTAGATAATAATTTAAATATTATAGATGAATTTTCAGTATTAATACGACCAAAAATTTATAGAGAGTTGAACCATATCACAAAAGACCTTACGGGATTTACCATGAATGAACTGAACAGACATGGAAAAAAATTCACCGTTGCATGTGATGAGTTTATAAAGTGGTGTGGTGACGACTATGCATTATGTACCTGGGGCTCTCTTGATATCTTTGAACTTCAGCGAAATATGGCATACTATAAATATCCTCTTTTAAAAGCACCTGTATTTTTCTACGACTTGCAAAAAATATACAGTATATTATATGACAATGGTAAGTCTTTTATATCTCTTGAAAATGCCGTAGATGCACTTAACATTCCTACAAATACTAATTTCCATCAGGCTCTTGAGGATGCTTATTACACAGGTCTTGTATTGCAAAAGCTGGATATAGACACAGTGAATAAATACTATTCTGTAGACTACTATCAGGTTCCCCAGAATAGAAATGAAGAATTTACACTTGTTTTTGACAAGTATTCAAAGTATGTTTCAAAGACATTTGAGACAAAAGTTGATGTTATGGCAGACAGAGTAGTTACATCTACAGTATGCTACAAATGTGGACAAAAATTAAAGAAAAAGATACGATTCTTTTCTGACAACTCAAGGATATACTATTGCTTATGTATATGTCCAAATGACGGATATCTAAAAGGAAAAATACGAATTAAAAAATCTGTAAATAACAAGTATTTTGCAGTTAAAACTTTAAAACTCACCGACGAATCCGGTGCCGAAGCAATTCGAACACGTCAGATTGAATCAAAGAAAAAGAAAGCGAAAAAGGCCTAATGTCTTATTCGCTTTCTTCTTTTAAATCTCTTTTTAGATTCTCTAAATATCCTTTTTCTTTCACGTTTTCTCTTTCTGGATTCTTTTGTTTTTATCAGATAAATTATCCATATAATTAATAAAATAACTCCGATAATAACAGCAATTAAAATCCATATGTTAATTGGAATATCAGAAACATCTTCATCTTCCGCCTGGACATTTTCACCTAAAAGAGGTGCTATTTCTTCTTCATTACTTTCTGATATTTCAAGACCGATTGTGGCCTCTCCCATATATTTATCAAGATAATAGTATTTTACTTTTCCTATAATACCATTACTGCTTCCATCAAACAGTTCAATATCATATGAGAGATCATTTATTGTAACGCTTTCAGGCAATGTAACATATGAACCTTTTGTTATTCTAAAAAGCGTTCCTCCAAATACAAATGCATCTTTCATATTTACAAAAAAGCTATTCTTGTTCTCACTGAATCTTGTTTCATTATCAGCAACACTTATATTTGAAAAATGACCAAATCCATACTCAAAAAGCTTTTTTGTATCCTCATATATATGCTCATCGTCAGATTTCATTATAACAGCAATAAGTGTCCTTCCATCCTTTTTTGCAACGGTTACAAGTGTTCTTCCTGCCTCATCCGTATATCCTGTTTTTCCTGATACGGCATAAGAATAATATTCTTTTCTGTTTGGCACCAACATATTATGTCTGTTTAAAAAATATCTATCCTCAAAGTAGCGATTGGTTGGTCCAAGTGTATACTCATATGTTCCTGTAATCTCCATGAATACCGGATTCTGGATAGCATACTTTGTAATCATTGCCATATCATATGATGTGGTATAATGATTTTCATCATGAAGTCCTGATGCATTAACAAAGTTTGTATCAAGTGCTCCAACGGCTTTTGCTTTTTCAGTCATAAGCTTAGCAAACTCCTGCTCATCCCCTGATACTGTATAGGCAAGTCCCATAGCCACATCATTATATGAACGTATAAAAAGTGCATACAAACTGTCTTTTACTGTAAGCTCTTCGCCTACTATTGCTCCAAGCTTGGCGGCATCATATGGTAACGCATCAATAATATCCGATGTAAAAGTAATTTTGTCGCTCATAGAGCAATTCTCTATTGCAAGAATTCCTGTCATTATTTTAGTAATACTTGCAGGATATAGTCTCTCATGACAGTTTCTATCGTAAAGAACTGCACCGGTATCTGCATCTATAAGAACAGCTGCCTCTCCACTGATTTCCGGTGGCGTTGGATAAAAGCTATCACCTTGTACGCTAGTACTTTCCTGCTCATTTTGTTCTTCATCTGCATATGCAATTGTTTCAAAATGAGATATGAAACTCACCACAAACACCATAGCCAGTATGATGCCTATGATTCTCTTAAAAATATTATGCTTCATGTTTTGCTTCCATTTGTTTCTTTATTACTTTTAGTCTTGTAAACTCTTCTCTCTCTTTTTCTTCAAGGGCATTTGATATACTTTTTGCTCTTTCAGTAAATTTAGGAATAGTAATATTCTGCAATGCATTTGCTCTCTTCTGTGTCTTTTTTACATTAGTTGCAAGACGATAGGCGGAGTTTTCAATTGCAGCAAGCTCGACAGACAGCCTTTTTACCTTTTCAAATGATATTCTTGCAATATCCAAACTCTCAGAAGTGCCATAAAACGAAAAAGTAGGTTTTACACTATCATCTAATTGGTCAATATGTGGTATCTCAACTCCCATAATACTTCGGCTTTTAATGTTAATGTTCGTTTCTTCAGGCACTGCTGACGCAGCCTCCATTACGTAGTTTATACCAAGTTCAATATTTGCCTGCTGTAATGCCTTATATGCAGTTTCATACGTTGTAAGAATTTCCTTCTGAATAGCATCTGCTTTATCAATCAATTCCATTAACTCTCTAATAAGAATATTTCTCTTCTTATCCATCAGTTCATATCCTTGTTTTGCTAGAGCAAGAGAGTTCTTTGCAAGCATAAGATTACCTTTGGTAGGAAAGGAATTTGGATCCATTTACTTCACCTTCTATTCTTCGGTTTCAATCTCTATATTAGCAGTATCCTCGTTTATGATTCGTCTTCAGTAGAATCTCCCGTCGCATCATAAAACTCATCGAGAATCTTTGTATCAATTCTGTCTAATTCCTCCTTAGGAAGAATATGTAACAGCTTCCATCCTAAGTTCAATGTTGTTTCAATATCTCTATTTTCATAATCCTTCTGACCAACAAATGTCTGTTCAAAAGCATTACCAAACTTAAGATACAGTTTGTCTGTATCTGATAATTCATCCTCACCAATTACTGATGCCAGTGCTCGCGCCTCACCAACCTTTGCATAGGCTGAAAATAGCTGATTTGCCACATCCTGGTGGTCTTTTCTTGTATATCCCTCACCAATACCATCCTTCATCAGACGTGAAAGTGATGGAAGAACATTAATTGGTGGGTAAATTGACTGTCCATGTAATGACCTGTCTAAGACTATCTGACCCTCTGTTATATATCCTGTTAAGTCGGGAATCGGATGGGTAACATCATCATTTGGCATAGACAAAATCGGTATCTGTGTAACAGAGCCCTTTGAATTTTTTACAATTCCTGCTCTTTCATATATTGTTGCAAACTCGCTGTATAAATATCCCGGATATCCCTTTCTTGAAGGAATCTCGCCCTTTGAAGAAGATACTTCACGCATAGCTTCTGCAAAAGAAGTCATATCTGTAAGGATTACAAGAACCTGCTTACCTAAATCAAAAGCAAGATATTCTGCTGCCGTAAGAGCTACTCTTGGTGTAATAAGTCTCTCTACAACAGGATCATTTGCAAGATTTAAAAACATTACAACATGGTCAAGAACTCTGCTCTCTTCGAATGTCTTTCTGAAAAATTCTGCAACGTCATATTTTACACCCATTGCAGCAAACACAACCACTAATTCTTCATCTGAATCCTCACTAAGGGATGCCTGCTTTACAATCTGCGCTGCAAGCTTATCGTGTGGCAGACCATTTCCTGAGAATATTGGAAGCTTCTGACCACGAATAAGTGTTGTCAAACCATCAATAGCAGAAATACCTGTTCTAATATAGTTTCTTGGGTACTCTCTCATAACAGGATTCAATGGTTTTCCATTGACATCTCTCTTTATATCCGAAATAATGGCTCCCTGATTATCAATAGGTCTTCCTATTCCATCAAAGGTTCTTCCAAGAATGTCTTCAGATAGTGCTATTTCCAAAGGATGTCCTGTAAGCTTTGTATGTGTATTTCTAAGGGACATATTTTCTGTTCCTTCAAACACCTGAATCATAGCCTTGTCTTCGTATATTTCAATGATACGTCCGACTTTACGCTCCTTGCCATTTATTCCGTCCACTGTCAATTCAACGATTTCATCATAACTTGCATTCTTTACACCCTCTAATGCAACAAGAGGTCCATTAATTTCGCTTAGTCCTAAATAAGATACTGCCATTTTGCTACCTCCTACGCATTTGTTCTGATAATCTGGTCATAGAAATCATCAATCATCTTTTTATAATCATCAAACATTGAAAGTTTATCATTTGGAACATCGTATTTAATTGCAATAATCTTTTCAAATATATTATTTCTCTTAAGTACTTCTACGGGCATTCCCATATTTACAAGTACTTTGCACTTCTCATTAAGGTAAAGAATAGTTTCCATCATCTTAAGCTGTTTAATAAGTGGTACACATGTATCCTCCTTGTGGAAAGCATTCTGCTGTAAGAAACCAAGTCTTATTACTCTTGCAATTTCAAGAGTAAGTTTCTGGTCATCCGGCAAAACATCCGAACCTATAAGCTTTACAATTTCAATAAGACTACTCTCCTGATTAAGCAAAGCAAGTATCTGATTTCTGCATGATACAAAATCCGGTCCAACATTTTCGTTATACCACGCTGATAAATCACCTAAATATTCACTATAGCTTGTAAGCCAGTGAATAGCTGGGAAATGTCTTGCATATGCGAGGGATTTATCAAGTCCCCAGAAGCACCTTACGAAACGCTTTGTATTCTGTGTAACCGGCTCAGAAAAATCACCACCCTGTGGAGAAACTGCACCAATAATAGATACTGAACCATCAGTTCCATTTAAATTTCTAAAGTATCCCGCTCTTTCATAGAAAGCTGAAAGCTTACTAGCAAGATAAGCAGGGAAACCTTCTTCTGCAGGCATTTCTTCAAGACGACCTGAAAGTTCACGAAGAGCCTCAGCCCATCTTGATGTGGAATCTGCCATAATAGCAACATCATATCCCATATCTCGATAATACTCAGCAAGTGTAATGCCTGTATAAATACTAGCCTCTCTCGCTGCAACCGGCATATTTGATGTATTTGCAATAAGAACAGTTCTATCCATAAGAAGATTTCCTGTCTTAGGATCTCCAAGTTTTGAAAAATCCTCAAGAACCTGTGTCATCTCATTTCCACGCTCACCACATCCAATGTATACAATAATATCTGCATCTGACCATTTTGCAATCTGATGCTGCGTCATTGTCTTTCCTGTTCCAAAACCTCCTGGTACACAGGCTGTTCCTCCCTTTGCAATTGGGAATAATGTATCTAGAATTCTCTGACCTGTTACAAGTGGCATAGAAGATGAAAATCTTTTGCTGGTTGGACGAGGCACTCTGATTGGCCATCTCTGTGTAAGAGTTAATTCTCTTTCTGTACCATCATTTAATTTTATAATTACTATAGTATCACTGATTGTATATTTACCATCCGCTACAACCTTTACAACTACACCTTCAGTATTTGGAGGAACCATTGACTTATGTAAAATAGTCTTTGTTTCCTGAACCTCAGCAATGATAGTTCCCGGAAGAACAAAATCGCCTTCTTTAACTGTTATATGCACATCCCAAAGTTTTTCCTGATCTAATGAATCTACAGAAATACCTCTTGAAATATATATACCTGAATTATCTGCAATGCTTGAAAGAGGTCTTTCAATACCATCAAAAATGTTCTTTATAATACCAGGCGCCAATGTAACGAAAATAGCACTATCTGTACCATATACTAAATCTCCAGGCTTAAGTCCACTTGTCTCTTCATATACCTGAATTGTTGTCATTTTATTTGTTAGGGATATTACTTCACCTACGAGTTTTTCTTCGCTTACATACACCATTTCACCCATATTGAAATCTGTAACACCCTTTATATAGATTACAGGTCCGTTAATCCCATAAATCTTTCCTATCTTTTCCATTCTATCTACCTCCAGCGATAGTATATTCTTCCTTGATATCTGTCAATTTTGTCTCAAATGATTCATCAATAAGAATATTTCGTGATGGTATTTTTCCTATTACTCCACCAATAAATGATTTTTCACTTATTTCTATTACAATATTATCTGCCTTTGCGATAGTTTCTGCAAACTTTTCATCTCTTTTATCAAGAACAATAATAAGTTCATCTTTTCCGGCAAACTCTTTCATTTCTGTTACTTTTTTTGTAACATACTTTTCATATTCTTCAGTCTTTATAAAGTCGTCTAAAAGAGCACGCACTTCAGTGAAGAGTCTGTCCTTTAGTTCAACATTCTTATGGTTAATCTTTCTCTTAAGATGCATCTGCATGGAAGTATATTCCTGACTAGCTTTTCTTCTAATTCCATCTTCAGCAATAGAGGCTTGAAGTTTTGCATTTTTGATGGTATTTTCCTTGTGTTCTTTAAGATATTCATCCATCTTTTCTTTGTATTCTTTAACCATGGCATTGCAATCTGCCTGAACATTTTCCATGGTTACAGAAGTAAAATGCTTTAATTTTTCTTCTGTTGTCAAAACTGCCACCCACTTTCTATAGTTTTACCCCTATGGCTTCATTTATATATGATGTAATGAAGTCAGCACGTTTTCTGCTTCCATGTCTATCCGGTATTTCCAGAATAAGGGGCATCTTGTTAGATAATTTTACATCCGCAATAACATCTGGATAGGTATTTGATAATAATTCTGTAATGAAAAGGATACCAACGCTTTTATCCTTAAGCACTCTTGCTATGGCTTCAGAAAGTTCGTCTTTCTTATGAACTACCTCTCCTTCAACACCGGCAAGTCGCATTCCTGTAACCGTATCCACATTGTCACTTATCAAATATATTTTCATTTTATAATTTACCTAATATCATAAATGAAATAATCAATCCGTAAAGAGCAACACCTTCTGCAAGACCTACAAAAATAAGAGACTTACCAAGAATACTCTGATCTTCACTGATTGCACCAAGTGCTGCGCTGGCTGCACTTGCAACGGCGATACCACCACCAACACATGAAAGACCTGTTGATAATGCTGCTGCAATATATCCAAGTCCTGTTGCATTAGATGCCACCTGTGCTGCATCGGCTGCCTCTGCCGCCGACGCTGTTGTTCCAAATGCAAAAATAGTTCCTATAATTAATAAACCAAAGAAAGAAACTACATTAAGTGCAAGTGCTTTCTTATATCTTCCTCTACTCTTCTCTCCTTTTACATATGCTCCAAAAGGTATTACATATGATAAAATAAGTGCTACTACTAATGTTATTTTTACTGCCATTTTTATTTCCTCCAATAATTTATTTTTCTTTAATTCCGTATGCTTTAAATTCTCTTCCGTTTCCTTTATAGAATCTTGAGAACATTTCATAATACTCAAGACGAAGTACCTGAATACCTACTATAAGTCCTTCCAAGCCACACACAAATAAGTTACCTAAAACTACTACGACTATATTTCCCATTTCACCATTTTCAGCACCGGCAAGCATCAGCACAACCTCCATCATTGCCGCATGGGAAACTGCAAAGGCTCCTACTCTGACAAAAGAAAGTGAATTTGAAAAATAGCTAAGCAAAAGTTCAAACAATTCGAAGAATGTCTGAGTAATAAACATTCCTACTCCGCCCTCAATCAGCTCTTTTCTTTTATTGAGCTTATTGATAATTGGCTCTTTCAATGCAATAAGAATAATCGGTATTATAAACATTACAAGAAGGACTATTCCCCCCGGCAACTTATGTCCGGTCATGAAAAGCACAATACAAAGAACTGCGCTACCGTAGAAAACAAGTCCTGCAAATCCATTTGCATCAAATATCATTCGCCCTCTGTTTCCTTCTTTGATGGAATTGATTATATTCATTACCATAGTAACAAGTATAAGTCCCATACCAAATCCTATTGCAACTACAAATACTGTGTTCAGCTTTCCAATAAATGGAAGATTAACCATTGCATTTGCAGGTCTTAACCAAACCGCATCTATAATATCTTCAAATCCAAATATGCTTCCAAACATAAACCCAAATATTGTGGAGAAAAATCCGGCACATGAAATGATTGCTGCAAGGTTCATCTTCTTTACTTTATATAATATGAAGCCTCCAATCATTAACAACAATCCCTGTCCCACATCTCCAAACATAGCGCCAAAAATGAAAGAATACGTAATTGCAACAAATATTGTTGGATCCATCTCATTATACGATGGCAAACCATACATCTTTATATACATTTCAAAAGGTTTGAAAAGTTTAGGATTTTTAAGCTTTGTAGGTGGTCCGGCATCTACACTTCCGTGTTCTTCGTCGATTATACATATTGTATCTGGTTCATTCTCATTTATCTCTTTTTCAAAAGCTCTTGAATCTCGCTTGTCCATCCAGCCACAGAGAATATAGTATGCAATACCCGAATCCCTTGTGATAGCTGCATATTTTCTGATTTCAAAAGACTCCGACCTCTTTTTTACACTGGCTAAAGCATCATAAAACTCTTTCTCTTTCGACTCAAGCTTTGCCTTAAGCTGTTCCTTGGACTCTTTTATCTTTTGACCGATGTCATCTATTCTTCCTGTAAGGTAATCACATTCTTCCTTAGGTGTACCCACAACCTCTGATGGCATATATGTTCTTTCAAAATGTAGAGATGTATAAACTGCATCCACAGAATCTTTTTCATATGATGAGACAAAATATACACCCCATATATATTCCTCATCTTCCCTTGCCTTTACAAAGACTGATTCAATATTGTCATATACATACTCTTCAAAATTGTTGTAATGTTCCTTTGAAATCCTTCCAAATCTATACTTCAGATTATGAAATGAGAGAATCTCATCAATCTTATAATCAAGTCCCAGGAATGGTTCTACCTTTGAATACAACTCCTTAAGATGATCAAGCTCTACTCTTAACTCATCACTCCTTACCTTCTCCTCCATAAATTCATTGTACATTTCATCAATTAGTGAGACCGCACTATCTATGTCATCTATTACATTTCCTGTGATTCCTTTATCAAATAATGTTTCAAGTTCCTCAGCCTTTACTACAGACTCTCTATAAGGATTAGCGTCTACGAAAGGGTGAAGTGTATTTGAACTTTTAAGTTCTGATGGCGCATATTCCAAGTGAATTTCATATTTTGATAAATATTTTTCATAGACTCTGTCCAAATCATCCTTTGGACCGGTCACGCTGACAAAATTTAGTTTTGCTATCACCGTATTTCACCTCATTCCTATAATATTTCCTCTGAAATTGCATCTTTTTTATATCCGTATCTAATACATTCTGCCAGTGTAATCAATTTCAGCATTTCTTCATTTTTCTCATATAAATATGCATTAATACATGCAACTGAATATGGATTTAGTTTAAAAAATTTATTATATAATCTTGCAAGTACCATTTTGTATGTCTTGTCAATGCTACTATTTTTTGTATATTTTTCATCTACATACTTTCCATATGAAGTCTTTCCCACTATAGCATTAAACTCATCCAAACCTCCTGCTTCCAGCATATTTTTAAACTCTTCTTTTGAGATTTTATAATGAATTGGAATAATAATATTGTATATATCTTCCTTCTCGAGGTTATAATTTTTCTTTGCTCTGTATACCCACATTATATTTAATGCATCTATCTCTGTTCCAAGACATTCCGCTATAAGTTTCATTTCCTTTGCATCAAAGCTCTTCCTCTTCTTCCATGCAAATTTAAAGAAAAACATATCAAGTGCCATTTCATAGTCAAATGTTGTACTGTCTTCATACTGACTTACCTTCAAAAGTACATCATAGTATATAGTTCCCTTAAGTGCTTCAATTATTTCACTTATGCTTGTGGCACTATATACACTCTCAATATCTATATCAGAGAACTCATTAAAAATAACCTCTGCCATATCGTAATAAGATAAATTATCTTTGTAATTCAGACCTCTTATTGCACGTTTCAGCATGGTCACTTCATACTTGATAAAATAAAGTTTCAAAAATTTTCTTTGGTCAATATTTGAAAATCTGTATATTTTTGAGAAATCTCTGTAAATACCATATGTTAACAACTTCTCCAGATTCCCCCTGTGAATATCCTCTGGATTCACATCTGCAAATATGTCTGCAAAATTCTCTCTTTTCTTTAAATTATCAACAAATTCACTGATTCTTGATAATTCTGATAGTCTATCAAAGTCCTGCTTCTTTAAAAGCTTTCCTCTCATAGCCCTGACTTTTGTGGTAAGCCCACTATACTTAGTTAAGCTACCCATAATACCGCTACTCCTTAATTATTCGTTCAAATATAGCCTTTGCATACTTCTCATGATTGTCGTTGAAATCTTCTTCCATCTTATTTACATAAGCTACGATTTCGGCTCTCATATCAGTTAACTCTTTCTTTTGAGTTTCTTCAAGATTATTTGTAAGTTCTTCCAGCTGTTTGCTGGTCTTCTCTTCAAACTCAGCATCAAACTTTTTAATCTCAGACTCAATATACTTTGTATATGAGGCTTTCTCTTCTTCAGCATCGTTAATTACCTTTGCTGCAGATGCTTCGATTTTGGAAAGATTTGAAATAACCTGATCGATTTTCATTTCTTCCATAATACTTCTCCTTTACACTCTTCTAACAGCCACTAATTTATTAATTGGATTGCCCATAGACGAAAACTTTTCTTCATATTCCGTCATGATATTGCCTTCATTCATAGGACTGTTATGTAAATCCCTGGTAAATTCCTTTACCATAAATGCTGTATTTTCAATCTCTTCAAGAGAGAAATCAAACAACATATTATTATCGGTCTTAAACTCTACTATTCCACCCTGTGCCAAAATTACGTCATATCTTTTGAAGAACTCTTTTGATGTAAGTCTTCTCTTTGCATGCCTGTCCTTTGGCCATGGATCAGAGAAATTCAGATATATTCTATCTACTTCTCCCTCTTCAAATACATCAAGAATATCTTCTGCATCCATTCTGATAAATATAAGATTATTTATATCAAGCTCCTGTCTCTTTTCAATAGCACGTACCAGTACACTGGAATATTTCTCTATACCTATATAATTTATATCCGGATTCTGTACTGCAAGGTCTGTAATAAATCTTCCCTTACCCATTCCTACTTCAATACGTATAGGATTGTTATTTCCAAACAATTCCTTCCACTTGCCTTTATATTCATTTGGTTCATTTATGGTAAATTCGCTATTTGCTATTGTTTCTCTTGAACCTTTTACATTTCTAAGTCTCATCTTATATTATACCTCTGAATATTATTTTCTTTTATGCCTAAAATTTCTTTTTTATGCCTTGAGTTTTTTCTTTTATTTCTTGAATCTCTTTTTTATATCTAGGATTCATTATTTCTTTTTACATCATCAATATCATTATCGTCGGTGAGACTATCTATTTCATCTAAATTATCACTATCTACGATAATGTTTTTATCATATTCTGTCTCATCTATTATCATACCGACTCGCTGCATTATTCCGGTCTCCTCATCAACCTCAAAGACAATATCCCTTTCGATAATCTTTCTTGAAAGACTTCTGTCAACAAGGAATGCAATTACTGCAACAACCGGTACGCCAAGGAACATTCCTATTACTCCTGCTAACCATCCTCCCACTGTAATGGCAAATATTATCCAAATTGGTCTAAGCCCTGTACTCTCGCCAAGAATACGAGGTCCAAGGTAAAGCCCGTCGAACTGTTGCAAGCATAAGATAAGCACAGCAAATATTAATGCATATTTAAAGTCAACAATAATAAGTAAAAGCACTCCAGGAACTGCACCAATAAATGGTCCAAAATAAGGTATCATATTCGTAATGCCAACAATAACACTTATTACTAATGCATATGGAAGTCTAAACGCTGTCATTATAATAAAGCACAAGAACCCAATGATTATGGAATCAATCATCTTTCCAATAATAAAATCACCAAAGATTTCATTACATTCACTTGCTGTATTAATAAATCTGTCGCCTTTCTCTATTCCAAAAATTGCATATGTAATCTTCTTTGCGTTATTTATTAGTTTTGGTTTATCAATAAGCATGTATATAGAAACAATAAGCGCTATAAAGAAATCAATAACACCTGAAATAACTGACACAGATGTGGAAAATACCGTAGGTAAAATCTCTGGTAACTTATCAGTAATAAACGTAGAAACGATACCTGGGATATTACTTACGAAATCATATACAGGACCGAGATCAAACTCTTTGTATCTGTCATCTATACTCTGTATCTCATTAAGTACTTTATTGTAACCAGTCTGCGCTGTCTTAATAAAGTCACTAATCTGACTGAGTGTTTCAACAACTTGTGGAATAATATAGAACATTACTGTTATTATCACACCAAATACTATTATATATGCAAATAAAATCGAGAATACCTTTCTAATCTTAACGGACTTTATTCTAAATATCTTTTTTAATACCTTCGTACTTATAAACTTTGCAAGTGGATTAATTAGATATGCTATGAAGAAACCTAACAGGAACGATGATACTGCACCGATTAAATTTCCAAGAAATGATTTGACCTCCGGAATTGACATAATAAGCTTTATGCCAAGAGCTGCCAGAATAATTGTAAAAAATGCATACACCGATATGCTATAATAACGATCATTTTTATTAAATTTATGTTTCATAATTCCAAATACTCCAAACTTTTTAATTAAAAGATTCAAGTATGACAACGCCTGACAAATAACAATCTGTGATTCTATTTTAGAGACTTTTCATACCTTTATCCCCGCCTACAAGTATAACAGTGTTTATACATAAAGTCAAAGAAGATATACCCATTTTTTCAATCAAAATCAGCGTTTTTTCAACCTTTTGCTTCTCACTCTCTAAAAAAAAATAATTTTTTTTAAAAAATGCTTGCATTTTTTTTTAGTATCCTATATAATAACCCTTGCGTTAAACAATACGTGTCAGTTAAATAGTGAGCGCGATTAGCTCAGTTGGTAGAGCACCTGACTCTTAATCAGGGT